>DASWBP010000032.1:0-14930 GCA_036390555.1 Burkholderiales bacterium
GAAATGCGCGAAGTGGGCGCCGAGGTGCGCGCTGCGCTGGAACGCGTGCTTGCCTCCGGCCACTTCATCCTCGGCCCCGAGGGCGCGGCGCTGGAAAGGGAGATCGCGGCGCTGTGCGGCGTGCCGCACGCGGTGGCCTGCAACTCGGGCACCGACGCGCTGCACCTCGCGCTGCGCGCCGCGGGCGTCGGACCGGGCGACGAGGTGGTGACGCCCGCGTTCACCTTCATCGCCACCGCCGAGGCCATCGCCTACGTGCATGCCAGGCCGGTGTTCGCCGACGTGGACGCGGCGAGCTTCAACATCACCGCGGCGACGCTCGAGCGCGCGCTCACGCCCAGGACGCGCGCGGTGATCGTCGTGCATCTCTTCGGCCAGTGCGCCGAGATGCCGCCGATCGTGGAGCTGTGCAGGAAGCGCGGCCTCGTGCTGATCGAGGACTGCGCGCAGGCGATCGGCGCGGACTGGGCGGGCACCGCGGCGGGGGCCTGGGGCGACTTCGGCTGCTTTTCGTTCTACCCGACGAAGAACCTCGGCGCCTACGGCGATGCGGGCCTGGTCACCACGCGCGAGGCGAAGCACGACGCGATGCTGCGCATGCTCCGACACCACGGCAGCAAAGTGACCTACTCGCACGAGGTCATCGGCCTGAACAGCCGCCTGGACGAGATGCAGGCGGCGATCCTGCGCGTGAAGCTCAAGCACCTTGCGCGATTCACCGCCGCGCGGCGCGCGCACGCGGTGCGTTACCGCGAGCTGCTCGCCGGCGCGAAGCTGCAGCTGCCCTACGAGCACGGCAGGGGCGCGCACATCTACCACCAGTTCACCGTGCGCCTCGCCGGCCGCGACGCAGCGAAGAAGACGCTCGCCGACGCGGGCATCGCCGCGGGCATCTACTACCCGGTGCCGCTGCACAAGCAGCCGGTGTTCGAGAAGGAGTACGCGCGCCTCTCGCTGCCGGCCTCGGAAGCCGCGTCGCGCGAGGTGCTGTCGCTGCCGATCTACCCGCAGTTGAGCGACGAGCAGCTGCGCCACGTGGCGGGCACCCTGCGCGCTTGCCTGTAGTCGCCTTCACCAAGATGCAGGGCGCGGGCAACGACTTCGTCGTGCTCGACGCGACGCGCGCGCCCTTCGCGCTGACGCGCGAGCAGCTGCGGCGCCTCGCCGACCGGCACTTCGGCGTGGGCTGCGACCAGGTACTGGTGGTGCAGCGGCCGCAAGGCGCGGGCGCCGACTTCCGCTACCGCATCTTCAACGCCGACGGCGGCGAGGTGGAGCAGTGCGGCAACGGCGCGCGCTGCTTCGTCAAGTTCGTGCACGCGAAGGGCCTGACGGCGAAGACGCAGATCCGCGTCGAGACGCTCGGCGGCTTGATCGTCCCGCGCCTGGAGGAGGACGGCGAAGTGAACGTGGACATGGGCGCGCCGCGGCTCGAGACGCCTCTCGTGCAGCCGCTCGAGGTGGAAGGCGCGCGCGTCGAGCTCGCCATCCTGTCGATGGGCAACCCGCACGCGGTGCAGCTGGTGGCGGACGTGGAGACCGCGCCGGTGGCCGCGCAGGGCCCGCGCCTCGAGCACCACGCGCGCTTCCCGCAGCGCGTGAACGCCGGCTACATGCAGGTGCTCGAGCGCCACGCCATCAAGCTGCGCGTCTGGGAGCGCGGCGCGGGCGAAACGCTCGCCTGCGGCACCGGGGCCTGCGCCGCCGCGGTCGCCGGCATCGCGCGCGGGCTGCTCGACTCGCCGGTGCGCGTGCAGGCGCGCGGCGGCACGTTGACCATCGCTTGGGCGGGCGGCGACAATGCCGTCTGGATGAAGGGCCCCGCGAAGACGGTGTTCGAGGGAACGATCGAGCTCTAGGAAGATGACAGCCAAGCCGCGCGAGGACGCCGCCCGCCCAATGACCGCAGAAGAAGTCGCCCGGTTCTTCCAGCAGCACCCGCAGTTCTTCGACCAGCACCCCGAGCTCCTCGAGGCGATCTTCGTGCCGCACCCGCATGGGGGGCGCGCCATCCCGCTCGCCGAGCGCCAGATCCTCGCGCTGCGCGAGAAGGTGAAGCTGCTGGAAGGCAAGCTCGGCGAGCTGCTGCAGTTCGGCGAGGACAACGACGCCATCAGCGAGAAGGTGCATCGCCTCACGACGGCGCTGCTCGGCGCGCGCGACTTCGCCGCCTGCAGGCAGGCGCTGCACTTTCATTTGCGCGAGGACTTCTCGGTGCCGCACGTGGCACTGCGCATCTGGGGCAATGACCTGCCCGCGGGCGCCGCCGAGGGGCAAGCCGTGAACGACGAGCTGCGCGCGCGCGCGGAAAGCCTGGGCGGGCCCCAGTGCGGCCCGGCGGCAGGCAGCCCGTTCCTTGCCTGGTTCGGCGACGCGGCCGCGCACGTGCGCTCGGTGGCGCTCGTGCCGCTTGGCCAGATGCGGCCATTCGGCCTGCTCGCGCTGGGCAGCGAGGACGCGCAGCGCTTCTACGCCGAGATGGGCACGCTCTACCTGCGCCGCATCGGCGAGCTCGCCGCCGCCGCGCTCGCCGCGCGCCTGTAGAGGATCCGCCACGCATCCGGACGGCGACACGGTCCGCGACTACCTCGGCGCGCTCGCGCACCAGCGGCGCCTTGCGCCGCGCTCGATCGAGATCTACCGCGCCAACCTCGAGGCGCTGCTCGCGCTGCTGGGCGAGGCGCGCCTCGCCGCGCTCGACTCGGCGCAGGTGCGGCGTTTCGTCGCGCAGCTGCACGCGAGGGGCCTCGCGCCGCGCTCGCTGGCAAGCCTGCTCTCGGCGTGGCGCGGCCTGTACCGCTGGCTGGTGCGGCACCGCGGCTACGCGGCAAACCCGGTGGCGGGCGTGCGTGCGCCCAAGCCCCCCAAGCGCCTGCCCAAGGCGCTCTCGGTCGAGCAGGTGCAGCGCCTGCTGGAGATCGGGGCAGACGGCGAGCCCGCCACGCTGCGCGACCGCGCGATGTTCGAGCTGATGTATTCCTCGGGGCTGCGCCTTGCCGAGCTCGTCTCGCTCGACCTTGGCGACGGGCGGCTCGACCTGCGCGAGGGCGAGGTGACCGTCACGGGCAAGGGCGCGAAGACACGCACCGTGCCCGTGGGCGCGCGCGCGCGCGCGGCCCTGCGGGACTGGATGGGCGCGCGCGCGCAGCTCGCCGCGCCGCAGGAAAAGGCGCTGTTCGTCGGCGCGCGCGGCCGTCGCATCTCGCCCGGGGTGGTGGAGAAGCGCCTGCGCCTGCTCGGCGCGCGGCAGGGCGTGCAGGGGAGACTGCACCCGCACATGCTGCGCCACTCCTTTGCCAGCCACGTGCTGCAGTCCTCGCAGGACCTGCGCGCCGTGCAGGAGATGCTCGGCCACGCGAGCATCTCGACCACGCAGGTGTACACGCACCTCGACTACCAGGCGCTCGCGCGCGTCTACGACGCCGCGCATCCGCGCGCCAGGCGCAAATGAACGCGCTGGTGCTGAAGAAGGGGCGCGAGAAGTCGCTCAGGCGCCGCCACCCGTGGATCTTCTCGGGCGCGATCGAGCGCGTCAGCGGCAAGCCCAAGGCGGGCGACACGGTCGAAGTGCGCGCCGCGGATGGCAGCGTACTGGCGCTCGCGGCCTATAGCCCCAAGTCCCAGATCCGCGCGCGCGTCTGGAGCTTCGAGCCGCAGGCGACCACCAACGCGGAATGGTTCAAGGCGCGCGTGCGCCATGCGGTGGCGATGCGCGAGACGCTGCCCGCCGCGCGCCACAGCAACGCGCTGCGCCTCGTGCACGGCGAGTCGGACGGCCTGCCGGGCGTGATCGTCGACCGCTACGCCGACGTGCTCGTCGCGCAGTTCCTCTCGGCGGGCGCGGAACGCTGGCGCGAGGCGATCCTCGACGGCCTGGTGGAGGCGACGCACTGCGAGGCGGTATTCGAGCGCTCGGATGCCGAGGTGCGCAAGCTCGAGGGCTTGGAGCCGCGCGTGGGGTTCGCCAGGGGCAACCGCAGCGCCGCGCGCTGCCCGATCACCGAGTACGGGCTCAATTTCCGGGTGGATGTCGAGCAGGGGCAGAAGACCGGCTTCTTCCTCGACCAGCGCGAGAACCGCCAGCGCGTGCGCGCGCTCGCCGCGGGGCGGGAGGTGCTCGACGGCTTCTCCTACACGGGCGGCTTTGCCATCGCCGCGCTCGCCGGCGGCGCCTCGCGGGTGCTCGCGGTGGAGAGCTCGGCCCCGGCGCTAGAGGTGGCGCGCGAGAACCTCGCCGCGAATCCGCTCGATGCCACGCGCGTGGAGTTCGCGCAGGCCGACGTGTTCGCGCACCTGCGGCAGCTGCGCGACGGCGGCGGGAAGTTCGGCCTCGTGGTGCTCGATCCGCCCAAGTTCGCGCCGACCGCGGCGCAGGCGCGCAACGCCGCGCGCGCCTACAAGGACGTGAACCTGCTCGCCTTCAAGCTGCTGGCGCCGGGCGGGCTGCTCGCCACCTTCTCGTGCTCGGGCGGGGTGTCGGCGGAGCTGTTCCAGTCGATCATCGCCGGCGCGGCGCTCGATGCGGGCGTGCCCGCGAAGATCATCGAGCGCTTTCATGCCGCCGCAGACCACCCGGTGGCGCTCGAGTTCCCCGAGGGCGATTACCTGAAGGGCCTGCTGCTGCTGCGGGACTAGGAAAATCGGGGTCTGACCCCAATATAATTCGCGCCTTCGTCTGCGGGAGTTCGCATGCAACAGGAAAACATGGTGCCGGTGACCATCCTCACCGGCTTTCTCGGCAGCGGCAAGACGACGCTCCTGAACCGCATCCTCAAGGAAGACCACGGCCACCGGATCGCGGTCATCGAGAACGAGTTCGGCGAGGTCGGCGTCGACGGCGACATCATCGAGAAGTCCGACGAGCAGATCGTCGAGATGAACAACGGCTGCATCTGCTGCACGGTGCGCGGCGACCTGATCAAGATCCTGGGCGACCTGAAGGACAAGCGCGCCAAGGGCAAGCTCAAGTTCGACCGCGTGGTGATCGAGACCACCGGCATGGCCGACCCCGGGCCGGTGGCGCAGACCTTCTTCACCGACGAGGACATCGGCAACTACTACCTGCTCGACTCGATCCTCACGGTGGTGGACGCCAAGCACGCGCAACAGCAACTGGACGAGTTCCACGAGGCGCAGGAGCAGGTGGGCTTCGCCGACCGCATCCTGCTTTCCAAGACCGACCTGGTGTCGGAGGAGGACGTCAGGAAGCTCGCCGAGCGCATCCGGCGCATGAACCCGCGTGCGCCGGTGAAGAAGGTGCACTTCGGCAATGCGCCGATCGAGGAGGTGCTCGACATCCGCGGCTTCAACCTGAACGCGATCCTCGAGCTCGATCCGTCGTTCCTCGTGGACGCGCACCACGAGCACCACGACGAGGTGGAGTCCTTCGTCTTCCGCTCGGAGAAGCCCTTCGACGGCGACAAGCTCGAGCAGTTCCTCTCCGGCATGATCCAGGTCTACGGCCCCGACCTGCTGCGCTACAAGGGCGTGCTGTGGATGAAGGGCAAGAGCAATCGCGTGGTCTTCCAGGGTGTGCACATGATGATGGGGGGCGACATGGGCAAGCCCTGGGCAAAGGGAGAGAAGAAGGCGTCGGTAATGGTCTTCATCGGCAAGAAGCTGCCGAAGGACCTCTTCATCGCCGGACTGGAGCAGTGCTTAGCCTGAAGGGCGTGCGCCAGCGCTACGGCGCGCGCGAAGTCCTCAGCCTCGAGCGCTTCGAGGCGGCACAGGGCGAGAAGTGGCTGGTGCTCGGCCCGTCGGGCTCGGGCAAGTCAACGCTCCTGCACATCCTCGCCGGGCTGCTCACGCCCAGCGAAGGCAGCGTGGCGGTGGCGCGGCCGATCGGCATCGTGCCGCAGAAGCTGCACCTCATCGCCAGCCTCACGGTGGAGCAGAACCTGCTGCTTGCGCAGTACCTCGCCGGCGCGCGCGCGGAGCCCGCGCGCGCCGCGCAGGTGCTCGCCGGCGTCGGCCTCGCCGACAGGGCGCAGGCGCGCCCGCACGAGCTCTCGCACGGCCAGGCGCAGCGCGTGGCGGTGGCGCGCGCGGTGATGAACCGCCCGAAGCTGCTCGTTGCCGACGAGCCGACCTCCAACCTGGATGACGCGCACGCGATGGCCGCGCTCGACCTGCTCGAGGCGCAGGCGGCCGAGTGCGGCGCGACGCTGGTCGTCGCCACGCACGACGCGCGCGCCAAGGGGCGCTTCCAGCACCGCCTGGAGCTCCGCGCGTGAAGCAGCAGGCGCCCGGCGCATGAGCCACCGCGTGTCCCTGTTGCGCATCAGCTTCGCGTACCTGCGCGCCAAGCCGCTCGCCACGGCGCTCAACCTGCTTCTGCTGGCGCTGGGCATCGCCACCATCGCCGTGCTGATGCTCGCCACGTCCCAGATCGAGGCGCGCATGGGGCGCGACGCGCGCGGCATCGACCTCGTCGCGGGCGCCAAGGGCAGCCCGATGCAGCTCGTGCTCTCGGCGGTGTTCCACCTCGATGCGCCGGCCGGCAACATCCCGCTCAAGGACGCGATGGAGCTCGCCAAGCACCGGCTGGTGAAGCGCGCGATACCGATGGCGCTGGGCGACAGCTACCGCAGCTTCCGCATCGTCGGCACCAACCACGACTACGTCGCGCACTACGGCGCGGCGCTTGCCGACGGCGCGCTGTGGACCAGGCCGATGGAGGCGGTGCTCGGCGCCGACGTGGCGCGCGCGACCGGATTGCGGGCGGGCGGCGAATTCAAGGGCGCGCACGGCCTGGGCGAAGGCGGCGACGAGCATGAGGAGGAGGGCTACCGGGTGGTGGGCGTGCTCGCGCCGACCGGCACGGTGATCGACCGCGTGGTGCTGACCAGCGTCGAATCCGTCTGGGAGGTGCACGAGCACGGCAAGCCCGCGGGCGGGCCTCGCGAGATCACCGCGCTGCTCATCCAGTACGCGAGCCCGCTTGCCGCGGCAACGCTGCCGCGCGCGGTGAACGCAAGCGCGACCCTGCAGGCGGCTTCGCCCGCCTACGAGAGCGCGCGCCTGTTCCGCATGCTGGGCGTCGGCGTCGAGGTGCTGCGCGCCTTCGGCCTGGTGCTGGTGCTTGCGGCAGGACTGTCGGTCTTCATCGCGCTCACCAACGCGCTCGAAGAGCGTCGCTACGACCTCGCGGTGATGCGCATGCTGGGCGCCTCGCGCGCGAAGCTGATGGGCCTGCTGCTCGTCGAAGGGCTGGTGCTGTCGGCGGCAGGCGCGGCGATCGGCCTGGCGCTCGGGCACCTGCTGACGGAAGTGCTCGGTGCCGCGCTGCGCGCGCAGCAGCAGGTGCCGGTCACCGGCTGGACCTGGGAGCCCGGCGAGCTGTGGCTCGTGGGCCTCGCGCTCGCCGTCGGCGTGCTGGCGGCGCTGCTTCCCGCCTGGCGCGCCTCGCGCGCCGAGGTGGCCCCGGTGCTCGCCGAAGGCTAGGGGGTCAGACCCCAATTTCCGCTCGCAAGGGAAACTGGGGTCTGCCCCCGATTGCGAGTAGTAGAATTCCCGCGATGAAGCTCGCCCTTACGCTGGTTGCCGCCGCCGTGCTCGCCATGCCCGCGCTTGCGCAAGCGCCTGGCGCCCCGCAGGGCGCGTTGCCGCCCGGCATGGATCCGTCGATGGTGAAGCCGCTGCCCGAGCGCAAGGACGTGGTGTCCTGGAAGCTGCTCGCGCAGGTGGAGCTGGTGAAGCTGAAAGACCGCTACGTGCCGCAGTTCTCCGCGGGCGTCTCGGCGCTCGACAAGAAGGAAGTGAAGGTGCAGGGCTTCATGATGCCGCTCGAGATGGGCGAGAAGCAGTCGCACTTCATCCTCTCGGCGATGCCCTCGACCTGCTCGTTCTGCCTGCCCGGCGGGCCGGAGCAGCTGGTGGAAGTGAAGACGAAGACCCCGGTGAAGTACACCTTCGACCCGGTGGTGCTGACGGGGAGGCTCGCCGTGCTCACCGACGACCCGACGGGCGTTTTCTACCGCCTGACCGACGCGCAGACGGCGAAGTAGCCCACGCGCCCCAATGTCCCTTGCGGTGAAGCTTGCGCGGGTCCTGCTGGTCGCCGCGCTGCTCGCGGCGCAGCAAAGCGCGATCGCGCACGGCGTCTGGCACGCCGCGGGCGGCTCCCCGGACCGGCACTCCGGTACGGAAGGCAGTCTCCTCTGCGATCAGCATGCCGCCCTCGGCACCGTGCTTGGCGTCCTGGGCAACGCGGACGTAGCAGCGCAGGAGTCCGCGCAGCGCGCCACCGCGATCTCGGCGCCGCTGCGGGCCAGCGTGCCGGCCGCCCGCCTCGCCGCCTCTTCCCGGGATCCGCCTTCGCGCCTTTGAAGTGATGGTCCGCGCGCACCGCCCGCAGCGGCGCGCCCTATCCACGCTTTCGAAGGAGCATGCATGGCTAGCAAGTGGTGGTGTGCCGCGGCGCTCGCTGTGGCATTGCCTTGCGTCCGGGCGCAGGGCGTGGAGTCGGACAAGCTGCGCGAGGAAGTCCGGCGCCTCCAGGAGCGCGTGCAGGCGGTGGAGAAGGCGCGGGCCGCCGGCGAGAGCGCGTTCAATCCCGCCATTTCGCTCATCCTGCAGGGTACCGCGGCGCACAGCTCGCAGGACCCGGACGCCTACCAGATCACGGGCTTCGCGCCCTCGGGCGGGGAGGTCGGGCCGGCGCCGCGCAGCCTCAGCTTGGGCGAGTCCGAGCTGATCGTGTCGGCGAACATTGACCCCTACTTCCGCGGCCAGCTGGTGGCGGCGCTCACGCCGGAGAACGAGGTCGAGGTCGAGGAAGCCTTCTTCCAGACACTCATGCTCGGCAGGGGGTTCACGCTGAAGGGCGGGCGCTTCCTGTCCGGCATCGGCTACCAGAACGAGATCCATCAGCACGCCTGGGACTTCCAGGACGCGCCGCTTGCCTACAAGGCGTTCCTCGGCGGCCGCTTCAACGACGACGGCCTGCAGCTGCGCTGGCTCGCGCCGACCGACCTGTTCCTCGAGTTCGGCGCCGAGGCCGGTCGCGGGCGCGCCTTCCCGTCGGCGGAACGCAGCGCAAACGGCGCGGGCGCCTGGAGCGTCTTCGCGCACGCGGGCGGCGACATTGGCGCAAGCACCGCCTGGCGCGCGGGGCTTTCCTACCTGTACGCAGAGCCCGAGAACCGCGCCTTCGCGGATGTCGACTCGCTCGGCAACCCGGTGACGCAGTCCTTCAGCGGCAGGAGCAAGCTGTGGATCGCCGACTTCGTCCTGAAGTGGGCGCCCGCAGGCAACGCGGCCGTCACCAACCTCAAGCTGCAGGGGGAGTACTTCAGGCGCGACGAATCGGGCACGCTCGACTACGACGACCGCGCGCAATCCACGCCGCAGTTCGGCACGCCCTTCAGCGGCACTTTCGCGAGCCGCCAGTCCGGCTGGTACCTGCAGGCGGTCTACCAGTTCATGCCGAGGTGGCGCGTCGGACTGCGCTTCGACCAGCTCGATTACGGGAGCGTGTCCAACGGCATCGTGGCGGGCGGCGCCGGGCCGGCAGCGGCGGATTTCCCGCTGCTCGGCACGCCGCACGATCCCTCGCGCGCGAGCGCGATGGTGGACTGGAGCGCCTCGGAATTCAGCCGCATCCGGCTGCAGGTCGCCGAGGACGATTCGCGCGCCGGCGTGACCGACCGGCAAGTGCTCGTGCAATACGTCTTCAGCCTGGGCGCGCACGGCGCCCACAAGTTCTAGGAGGCATGCCATGAGAATGCTCATCGGCCTGCTGTGCCTCGCGTGCGCGCCGGCATGGGCCGCGCTCGAAGTGTTCGCCTGCACCCCGGAATGGGGCGCGCTGGCGCGCGAGCTGGGCGGCGACAAGGCGAACGTATACACGGCGACCACCGCGCTGCAGAATCCGCACCGCATTGAAGCGCGGCCGAGCCTGATTGCGCGCGCGCGCCGCGCCGACCTCGTGGTGTGCACCGGCGCCGAGCTGGAGATCGGCTGGCTGCCGCTGGTGCTCGCGCAGTCCGGCAATGCGAAGATCCAGCGCGGGCAGCCGGGTTTCTTCGAAGCCGCCTCCGCTGCGCGGCTGATCGAAGTTCCCGCCGGTGTCGATCGCGCGATGGGCGACGTGCATGCATCGGGAAATCCGCACCTGCACCTGGATCCCCACAACGTAGCGAGAGTCGCCAAGGCGCTTGCGCAGCGTATGGCGGGGGCCGATGCGCAGAACGCGTCCTACTACGTCGAGCGCGAGCTTGCCTTCCAGGCGCGCTGGCGCGAAGCGACGGCACGCTGGGAGCGCGCAGCGGCGCCGCTCAAGAATGTGCCAATCGTGGTGCACCACAAGGATCTGTCCTATCTGCTGGCGTGGCTCGGCATGCGCGAAGCGGGCGTGCTCGAGCCCAAGCCCGGGCTACCGCCGAGCACCGCGCACCTTGCGGCACTGGTTGCGCAACTTCAGCAGGCGCCGGCGAGAATGGTCGTGCATTCTGCCTACAGCGACCCGCGCCCGGCCGACTGGCTCGCGCAGCAAGCGAAGCTGCCGTCGGTGCTCTTGCCCTTCACCGTCGGCGGGACGGAACGGGCGACGGACCTCTTCGCCCTTTACGACGACACGATCAGCCGGCTGCTGGCGGCGATGCGATGAGCGCGCCCGCCATCGATCTCGCCATCCTGTGGCCAGCGCTTGCGGCCGGGCTGCTGGTCACCGCCACGCATGTGCCGCTTGGCATGCAGGTGCTGCAGCGGGGCATCGTGTTCATCGACCTGGCGGTGGCGCAGATCGCGGGGCTCGGGGTGGTGATGGCCGACTGGCTGGGCTCGGAGCCCCGCGGCGCGGCGGTCCAGGTCGCGGCGCTAGCGGCCGCGCTCGCGGGAGCGCTGCTGCTGCACTGGACCGAACGGCGCTGGCCCGAGGTCCAGGAGGCGGTGATCGGCGTGACGTTCGTCGTCGCGGCGAACGCCGCGATTCTGCTGCTTGCCGCGAATCCGCATGGCGCCGAGCATCTGAAGGACCTGCTTATCGGCCAAGTCCTCTGGGTGCGGCCCGCGACGCTCGCCTGGGTGGCGCTCGTCTACGCGGCAATCTTGGTGCTGTGGTTCCAGCTCGGCGAGCGCATCGGGCGCATCGGCTTCTACCTGCTCTTTGCGTGCGCAGTGACGATCTCGGTGCAGCAGGTCGGCCTGTACCTCGTGTTCGCCACGCTGATCGTGCCGGCGCTCGCCACCCGCAGGTTCGGGCGCGCGCGCCTGGCCGCCGGTTACGCGCTCGGTGTGCTTGGCTACGCGGTCGGTCTCGCGCTATCGCTGCCGACCGACCTGCCGCCAGGCCCGCTCATCGTGTGCGCGATGGTCGCACTGGGCGTTGCCTGCGCCCTGCTCCGGCCTCGCGCGCGCTTGCCCGGCTAGGCGGTTTCCTGCCGCGGCTCGGCAAGCACCTTCACCGCCCGCCGCAAAAACGTCATCTGCCGGCTCGCCCGGCGGCAGCCCAGGCACATCGCGAAATGCACGCGCAGCGCCACGCGCTCGCCCAAGGCGAGCTCGCGGTCCAGCCCCTGGGACACCAGGCGCATCGTTTCCTTGCAGCTGAGCAGTCTCATTTCTTCCCGAACCAGGTCTGCTGAAGGCATTCGCGCAGCGTCATGCGCGCGCGGTACAGCAGCACCCAACAGTGCGTCGGCGTGATGTCCAGTTCCTTACAGATCTCCGCGGTCTCCAGGCCCATGTGCTCGCGCATCATGAACACGCGCGCGGTGCGCTCCGGCAGCCGCGCGAGGCACCTCTCGAGCGCCTTGAAGAACTGCGCCTGCTCGAGCGCGCCATCCGGATCGCCCCAGGCGGCCGGCCGCTCCGCCCAATGCCCCCGGTCGGTGAACAGCTCGTCCATCGCCGCTCCCTCGTCCTCGGCCTCGGCGGCGGCCACGGGCTCCCGGCTCTGGCGCCGGATCGCGTCCACGATCTTGTGCTTGAGGATCCCGGTGAGCCAGGTGCGCAGGTTCGCGCGCCCGGCGAAAGAGGCCTGGCCGGCGAGGGCCGCGAGCAGCGCCTCCTGCACCGCGTCCTCGGCCGCCGCCGCGTCGCGCAGCTGCAGGCTGGCGAAGCGCAGCAGGTAGGGGCGCAAGGCCTCGATCTGCCTGCGGAAGTCGTCCGGGCCGGCCATGAAGGTGGGGGGAATTCTACGGGACGGGGGGCTTGAAACCCCGGCGGGCCGACCCTACGTGCAGGGCACGGGGCCGCTGCCCCAACGGACAAGCCAAGGAGAGACGACATGAGCAACATCACCCGTTTTGACCCGTTCAACGACCTGGTGGACGACCTGTTCAAGGGCTTTTTCGTGCGCCCGATGGGCTACGAGCAGCGCGAGGCGGTCGCCCCGCGCATCAAGGTGGATGTCGCCGAGAAGAACGGCGCCTACCTGGTGACCGCCGAGATTCCGGGCGTGAAGAAGGAAGACATCCACATCGCCGTCGACGGCGCGCAGGTGACGCTGGAAGCCGAGGTGAAGCGCGAGCGCGAAGTGACGCAGGACGAGCGCGCGCTGCACGTCGAGCGCGCGTACGGCAAGGCGACGCGCAGCTTCACCCTGCCGCAGGAGCTCGACGAGGCCAAGGTCGAGGCGAAGTACCGCGACGGCGTGCTCGAGCTGATGCTGCCGAAGAAGGCCGCGGCCGCTCGCCGGCAGATCTCGGTCCAGTAATTTCGCGGTAGCCGTAGAAAGGGCGGGTGCGAAGGCACCGGCCCTTTTTTTGTCTGTAGAATCCTGCGGACACTCATGAACGCGCCCATGGACCCCCAGGCGGACGCAGCCCAGAAGGCTCGCATCCTCGCCGAGGCGCTGCCCTACATCCAGCGGTTCCACGGCAAGACCATCGTCGTCAAGTTCGGCGGCAACGCCATGACCGACGAGGCCCTGAAGGCGAACTTCGCGCGCGACGTCGCGCTCCTGAAGCTCGTCGGCATGAACCCGGTGGTGGTGCACGGCGGCGGCCCGCAGATCGAGCAGATGCTCGCCAAGCTAGGCAAGAAGGGCGAGTTCATCCAGGGCATGCGCGTCACCGACCGCGAGACCATGGACGTGGTGGAGATGGTGCTCGGTGGCACGGTGAACAAGGAAGTCGTCGAGCTGATCAACCAGGCGGGCGGCAAGGCGGTGGGCCTCACCGGGCAGGACGGCGTGTTCATCCGCGCGCGCAAGATGCTGATCACCGGCAAGGACAACGGCCAGGTGGACCTCGGACAAGTGGGCGAGATCGAGTCCATCGACCCGGCGGTGATCTCGGCGCTCGAGCAGGGCGGCTTCATCCCGGTGGTGGCGCCGATCGGCACCGGGGCGGACGGCACCACCTACAACATCAACGCCGACCTCGTCGCCGGCAAGCTCGCCGAAGTGCTGCGCGCCGAGAAGCTGGTGGTGCTCACCAACACGCCCGGCGTGCTCGACAAGAACGGCAAGCTGCTCACCGGGCTGACGCCGAGGAAGATCGACGACCTGGTGGCGAAGGGCGTGATCTCGGGCGGCATGCTGCCCAAGATCGGCTCGGCGCTGGACGCCGCGAGGAGCGGCGTGAAAAGCGTGCACATCATCGACGGGCGCGTGCCGCACGCGCTGCTGCTCGAGGTGATGACCGACCAGGGCGTCGGCACGCTGATCAAGAGCAAGTAGCGCGATGCGCCTCGTCGGCCTGCCGCCCTCGCGGCGGGTGTGGTTCTTCGACCTCGACAACACGCTGCACGACGCGCAGGCGGCGATCTTTCCGTCGATGAACGCGCAGATCAACGCCTACCTGATGCGCCGCTTCGGCGTGGACGAGGCGGGGGCCAACGCCATGCGCCGCGGCTTCTGGGAGAAATACGGTACGACGATGAACGGCCTGGTGCGCCACCACGGCACGCGGCCCGCCGAGTTCCTGTGGGCCACGCACCAGTTCCCCGAGCTCGCCGACATGGTGGTGCACGAGAACGCCGTGCGCCACGCGCTCGCGCGCCTCCCCGGGCGCAAGATCATCTACTCCAACGCGCCGCGGCACTACGTGGACGAGGTGGTGCGCACCCTCGGCGTGGCGCGCTACTTCGACGCGGTGTACTCGATCGAGAGCACGCGCTACCTCGGCAAGCCCTCGGTCGCGGGGTTCAGGATGGTGCTGCGCAAGCACCACCTGGAGCCGGCGCGCTGCGCGCTGGTGGACGACATGCTGGAGAACCTGCGCACGGCAAAGCGTCTCGGAATGGCGACAGTGTGGGTCAGCCGCGAGCGCCGCAGCGTGCCCTACGTCGACCTGCGCATCGCCTCGGTGACCGAGCTGCCGGGGCTCGTTTTCCGCTACACCCACTAGTAGAATCTTTTCATGCCCCGCGTGAAAGGCGAGAGGAAGCTCGAGATCCTGAAGGCGCTCGCCGAGATGCTGGAGGCGCCGCGCTGGGAGAAGGTCACCACCGCCGCGCTCGCGGCGCGGCTCGACGTCTCGGAGGCGGCGCTGTACCGCCACTTCGCCTCGAAGGCGCAGATGTTCGAGGGGCTGATCGAGTTCATCGAGAACTCGGTGTTCACGCTCGCCAACAAGATCACCACGGACGAGGCCGACGGCACGGCGCAGGCGGTGAAGCTGGTCGAGATGCTGCTCGCCTTCGCCGAGAAGAACCCGGGCATGGTGCGCGTCATGACGGGCGACGCGCTGGTCGGCGAGCACGAGCGCCTGCAGGCGCGCATGAACCAGTTCTACGACCGCTTCGAGGCGACGCTCAAGCAGGCGCTGCGCGCCGCCGCCGACGGCGAAGCCGCGGCGCGCGCCGCCGCGCTGCTGCGCTACGCCATCGGCGCGCTGCATCAGTTCGCCAAGAGCGGTTTCGCCAAGAAACCCAGCGAGGGCTACGCCGCGCAGCGGGGCATGCTGTTTGCCTGAGGCGCGGGTCGCGGTCGTCACCGGCGCGGCACGCGGCATCGGCTACGCCATCGCGCGCAAGTTCCT
>DASWBP010000033.1:0-16935 GCA_036390555.1 Burkholderiales bacterium
CAGCGAATAGTTGTAGCGGCCCACCGCATACAGGCCCGCGCTCACCGGCCACTGCGCCGACACGTCCACCTGGTCCTGCTGGTCGCGCAGGTAGCGGTAGCTGAAGTTGAGCACCTTCGCCAGCTCCGGCATGAAGCGCACCGAGGCGCCGAAGCGCTCGGTGCGCGACTCGCGCGGGTTGTACTGCAGCGTGCTGTCGAAGCTCCAGCCGCCGCCGAAGCGGCCGCCGACCGAGGCGAGCCAGTCGGATTCGGTGCTGGTGCGCAGCGTCGAAGTCGGCGTGAGCCCCACGCGCTCGTTCTCGAAGTAGTAGCGCTGGCCGATGGTGGCGCGCAGACGCTCCTCGCTGCCGCTGCCGAGCAGGCGCGAGGTGAGCGCCCAGGTCACCTGGTTGGCGTCGCCGAAGCGGTCCCCGCCGACGAAGCGGTTCTCGGTGAACAGCTGCGCATAGCTGAAGTCGGCAAGCGCCGTGTCGAACAGCGGCGCCTGGTCCTGGTTGCGGTAAGGCACGTACACATAGTAGAGGCGCGGCTCGAGCGTCTGCGTCAGGCGCGCGCCGAACCACTCGGTCGGCCGGTCGAACACCAGGCCGCTGTCCAGGCTCAGCCAGGGGATCGTGTAGTCCTGGCGCTCGGGCTGTCCCGGCGCCGTTGCCTCCAGGCGGTAGCCGACGCGGCGCACGCCCGCCTTCGGCGCGAGGTAGGCGCCCGGCCCGATGAGCGGCGCGCCCAGCACGGGCGCCAGCGTGGCGCGCTCGCCGTCGACGAGCGTCGGGTGCGTGAACTGCACGTATTCGGCGGGCACGCTGGCGTCGAGCCGCTCGCCGATCTCGTTGCGCGTGACGCTCAGGTTGAGCTGCGGCACGCGGTCGTAGGGGCTGACGATCGGGTTGAGCGGGTCCTGCAGCGTCTGGAAGCGCTGCACCCGCCCCTGCGCGGCATAGCCGGTCTTGCCGACGCTGCGGTTGAACTGCAGGTAGCCGTCGCGCGGCAGGATGCCGGTGGAGACCTGGCGCACCTGGGTGTACAGGTCGACGAAGTAGTTGTCGTCGGAAACGCGGTTCAGGTCCAGGCGCCCGAGGAGCGAGGGCGTGAAGCGATGCTCGTGCTGCCAGGAATAGCCGCTGCGCGCCACGCCCAACGTGCGGTCCTCCGGCAAGTACTCGCCGCGCAGCTCGCCGAAGAAGCGCTGGTCCAGGTAGCGGTAGTGGCCCTTCAACTGCTCGCCGCGCTCGCTCATGTACACCGGCGTCACGGTGAGATCCTGCTCCGGCGCGATGTTCCAGTAGATCGGCACGCCGAGCTCGGTGCCGCGCTGCGAGGTCTGCGCGAACTGCGGCGCGAGCACGCCGCTCTTGCGCCTGTTCTCCAGCGGGAAGCTCGCGTACGGCGTGCCGAGGATCGTCAGGTCGAAGAAGCGCAGCCGCGCCCCGTGCATGGTCCCCGTTTCCTCGGCGTAGTCCAGGTCGAGCTCGCTCGCCGTGAAGTACCAGTCGTCGTTGCCCGGCTCGCAGGTGGTGAAGAACGCGCGGCTGAGCCGGTAGCGGTCCTTGCCGAGGAACTCGACGCGCTCGGCGCTGCCGCGCGCGGTCTGCCCGCGCCGCATGAGGAAGGACGGCTCCTCGAGCACGCCGGTGCCGTCGGTGGTGTCGTAGCGCAGGCGCTTGCCGGTAAAGCGGTCGCCATCCTGCGTCAGGCGCACGCCGCCCTCGGCTTCCAGCCTTCCGAACTCGCGGTTGTATTTGAGGTAGTCGGCGTACACGCTGGTTGCGTCCTGGCGGAACTCGACGCCACCGCGCGCGGTGACCTCGAGCCCTGATATGCCCTCGATGCTCTGCGCATCGATGGTGACCGGCTCCTCACGCTGCTGCGCAGCCGCGCCCGCGCACAGCGCAAACAGCAGCGGCGCGAAGCGGACGGCGCTGGGAGCCGGCTTCCGCGCTGGGAGACGCTGCATGGATGCGAGAGGAGCCCTGCCTTTGTATGTAAAATCGCACAATTCCGCGCTCCACGCAACGCACGCAGGCTTCCAATTCCGTGGATTCCAGGTTAGCGGCGCTCGAGCGCTGGCTCACCGGCACGCTCGCCGGCCGGCCGTTCACGCTCGCGCCGGCCTCCGCGGACGCGAGCTTCCGCCGCTATTTCCGCGCCACGCTCGCCGACGGCGGCAGCTACGTCGCGATGGACGCGCCGCCGGACAAGGAAGACTGCCGCCCCTTCGTGCATGTTGCGCAGCTGCTGCACGCGGCCGGCGTGCATGCGCCGCGCATCCACGCGCAGGACCTCGCGCAGGGCTTCCTGCTGCTCGATGACCTCGGACGCACCACCTACCTGGAAGCGCTGAACGAGTCGAACGCGCAGCCCCTGATGCGCGACGCCATCGCCGCGCTCGTCAATTGGCAGCTCGCCACGCGCCCCGGCTTGCTGCCGCCATACGACGAGGCGCTCCTGCGCCGCGAGATGGCGCTGTTTGCCGAGTGGTATGTGGGACGCCACCTCGGGCGCGCGCTGTCGGCCGCGCAGGCGGCCGCGCTCGAATCGGTGAGCGCGCTGCTCGTGGAAAGTGCGCTCGCGCAGCCTGCCGTGTTCGTGCACCGCGACTACATGCCGCGCAATTTGATGCTCTCCGACCCCAATCCGGGCGTGCTCGATTTCCAGGACGCGGTCATCGGCCCGATCAGCTACGACATCGTGTCTCTCACGCGCGACGCCTTCCGCAGCTGGGACGAGGAGCGCGTGCTCGACTGGGCAGTGCGCTACTGGGAGCGGGCACGCAAGGCGGGCCTGCCGGTGCCCGCCGATTTCGCCGACTTCTGGCGCGCCTTCGAGTGGATGGGGCTGCAGCGGCACCTCAAGGTGCTCGGCATCTTCGCGCGCCTCACGCATCGCGACGGCAAGCCGCAGTACGTCGCCGACACGCCGCGCTTCGTCGGCTACGCGCGTGCGGTGGCCAGGCGCTACGCGGGGCTCGCGCCGCTCGCGCGCCTCCTGGACGAGCTCGAGCGGTGAAGGCGATGATCCTCGCGGCGGGGCGCGGCGAGCGCCTGCGCCCCTTGAGCGACCGGCTGCCCAAGCCGCTCGTCCCGGCAGGCGGCAAGCCGCTCGTCGCCTGGCTCCTCGAGCGCCTCGCCCGGGCCGGCATCCGCGAGGTGGTGATGAACGTCTCGCACCTTGGCGCGCACATCGAGGCGGCCCTCGGCGACGGCGCGGCGTTCGGCTTGACGATCGCCTACTCGCGGGAAGCCGAGCCCCTCGAATCCGCGGGCGGCATCGCCTTGGCGCGCGCGCTGCTTGGCGACGCTCCTTTCCTGCTCGCCAACGCCGACGTCTACTCCGACTTCGACCTTGGCGGGCTGCGGGCACGCGCGCTCGGCAAGGATCTCGCGCACCTGGTGCTCGCGCCCAACCCCGCGCACCATCCCGGCGGCGACTTCTCGCTCGCCGGCGGGCGCGCGGGCAACGCGCCCGCGCCGCGCTACACTTACACGGGCATGGCGCTCATCGATCCGGCGCTGGTAGCGCCGGTGCGCGCGGGCGCCAAGGCGCCTCTCGCGCCGCTGCTGCGCGCCGCGGCCGACGCGGGCCGGCTCTCGGGCGAGCTGCATCGCGGGCTGTGGCGCGACGTCGGCACCGCGGAGCGCCTGGCGGAGCTCGACCGGTTGCTCGAGGCGCGGACCAGGGCGGGGACATGAAGGAAAACGGCATCACCCAGGACATGGCAGCGCGCGCGGCGCGGCGCCTGCGCCTCGCGCAGGCGATGCCCGGGGCGATCGCGCTCGTGCCCACGGCGCCCGAGCGCGTGCGCAACCGCGACACGCATTTTCCCTACCGCTTCGACAGCTACTTCCACTACCTCACCGGTTTCGAGGAGCCCGAAGCGGTGCTGGTGGTCCTCGCCGACGCCGCGCCGCGCTCGATCCTCTTTTGCCGCGACAAGAATGCGGAGCGCGAGATCTGGGACGGCTTCCGCCACGGCCCCGAGGGCGCGCGTGCGCGCTTCGGCTTCGACGAGGCGCGGTCGATCGCGACGCTGGATGAGGCAATGCCGCAGCTCCTCGCCGATCGGCCCGCGATCTGGTACCCCGTGGGTGCCGACGCCGAGTGGGACGCGCGCGTCATGCGCTGGCTGAACGCGGTGCGCGCGAACGCCCGCAGCGGGGTCGCCGCCCCGCAGCAGCTGCATGACGTGCGCGCCGTGCTCGACGACATGCGCCTGGTGAAGGACGCGCAGGAGCTCGCGGCGATGCGCAAGGCGGGCGCCATCTCGGCGGCCGCGCACCAGCGCGCGATGCGCGCGGCGCGCCCGGGCCTGCACGAATACCAGGTCGAGGCGGAGCTGCTCTACGAGTTTCGCCGCCAGGGCGCGCAGTTCCCGGCGTACTGGCCGATCGTCGCGGGCGGCGCGAACGCCTGTGTGCTGCACTACGTCTCCAACTCGGCGCCGCTTGCCGACGGCGCCTTGCTGCTGATCGATGCCGGCTGCGAGCTCGACGGCTATGCCGCCGACATCACGCGCACCTTCCCGGTGAACGGGCGCTTCTCGGGCGCGCAACGCGAGGTCTACGAGCTGGTGCTCGCCGCGCAGCGCGCCGCGATGGACAAGGTGCGCGCCGGCAACGCCTGGAACGACCCGCACGACGCCGCGGTCAAGGTGCTCGCGCAGGGCATGCTGGACCTCAAGCTCCTCGCGGGGAGCCTCGATGCCGTGCTGGAGAAGGAGGCCTACAAGCGCTTCTACATGCACCGCACGGGCCACTGGCTCGGCATGGACGTCCACGATGCGGGCGAGTACAAGCGCGCGGGCGACTGGCGCAAGCTCGAGCCGGGCATGACGCTCACCGTCGAGCCGGGCCTCTACATCCGCGCCGCGGACGACGTGCCCGAGCGCCTGCGCGACATCGGCGTGCGCATCGAAGACGACGTGCTGGTGACCGGGGCGGGCTGCGAAGTGCTCACTGGCGAGGCACCGAAGAGCATCGCCGACATCGAAGCATTGATGCGCGATGCCGGCAGCTGATGTAGAGATCCGCGGCGCGGGGCCGGTCGGCTGCACGCTGGCGCTCGCGCTCGCCGATTCGCCGCACCGCGTGCGCGTGGTGGACCCGCAGGCTGGCGGCGCGCTGCCCGCGTTCCGCCCGATTGCGCTCTCGCACGCGAGCCGCCTGATCCTCGAGCGCGTGGGCGCCTGGGGCGCCTTTCCGGTCACGCCGATCGGCACCATCCACGTTTCGCAGGCGGGCGCCTTCGGCCGCACGCGCATGGAGGCGAGCGAAGCCGGCGTGCCGGCGCTTGGCTACGTCACGCAGTACGCCGATCTCGTCGCCGCCTTGCGCGCGCGCCTCTCAATCGAGCGCGAGCCCGGCGCCGCGCCGCGTCTTGCGGTTCACGCCGAGGGCAGCGCCGCCGACTCGCGCGAGCGCCGCTACGCGCAAGACGCCATCGTCGCGCGCGTCGCCGCCGAGCCCGCATCGCAGGCGACTGCCTACGAGCGCTTCACGGCCGAGGGGCCGCTGGCGCTCCTGCCACTTGCGGGCGAGTGGGCGCTGATCTGGAGCGCGCGGCCCGAGCGCGCCGCGGCGCTCGCTGCGGCGCCGGAGGACGCGTTCCTCGCCGAGCTGCAGCGCGCCGCCGGTGGCCGCGCGGGCCGCTTCGTCGCGGTGCGCAGCCGCGCCAGCCTGCCGCTCGTGCAGCGCGTGCGCGCGACGCGCGTGGAGGCGCGCGCGGTCTATATCGGCAATGCGGCGCAGACGCTGCATCCGGTCGCCGGCCAGGGACTGAACCTCGGCCTGCGCGACGCCCTGGATCTCGCGCAAGCCCTGCGTGCAGCCGAGGATCCGGGTGCGCCGCAAGCACTTGCGCGCTTTGCCGCCGCGCGGCGCTTCGATGCCGCAGCGGCGGCGGGCGTCACCGAGCTGCTGGCGCGCGGCTTCACCGGCGCGAATCCGCTGGCGCGTGCGGCGCGCGGCGCCGCGCTTGCGCTGCTCGATGCCGCGCCGCCGGCGCGCAATTTCTTTGCGCGGCGCATGATCTTCGGGCCTTCCGCGCTGCCCTGAGACGGACTAGAATTCCCGTCCTTTCGCGAACGGATCACGGAATCCCGTAATGCAGCTCGGCGCGCACGTTCTGCGCAACGCCCTCTTCCTCGCGCCGATGGCGGGCATCACCGACCGCCCCTTCCGCATCCTCGCGCGGCGCTTCGGCGCCGGCCTGGCGACTTCCGAGATGGTGTCCTCGCGTCCCGAGCTGCGCGGCTCGCGAAAATCGCTCCTGCGCCTGGCGCACGCGGGCGAACCGGGTCCGGTGTCGGTGCAGATCGCGGGCGCCGATCCGGCGTGGATGGCCGAGGCGGCGCGCGACAACGTCGAGCGCGGCGCGCAAGTCATCGACATCAACATGGGCTGCCCGGCGAAGAAGGTCTGCAACGTCTACGCCGGCTCGGCGCTGCTCGCCGACGAGCCGCTGGTGGCGCGCATCCTCGCCGCGGTGGTCGCGGCCGTGGAGGTGCCCGTCACCCTGAAGATCCGCACCGGCCCCAGCCCCGAGCGCCGCAACGCGGTGCGCATCGCGCGCCTCGCCGAGGACTGCGGCGTGCGCCTGCTCGCCATCCACGGGCGCACGCGCGCCTGCGGCTTCGGCGGCCATGCCGAATACGACACCATCGCCGAGGTCAAGTCGCGGCTGTCCATTCCGGTGATCGCCAACGGCGACATCGCGACGCCCGCCGAGGCGCGCGAGGTCCTGCGCCTCACCGGCGCGGACGGCCTGATGATCGGCCGCGCCGCCTTCGGCCGCCCCTGGATCTTCCGCGAGATCGAGCATTTCCTCGCCACCGGCGAGACGCTGGCGCCGCCCGCATTCGCCGAGATGGCCGCGGTGGTGCGCGAGCACCTGGAAGGCCTGCACGCGCTCTACGGCGAGGCGCAGGGGCTGCGCGTCGCGCGCAAGCACCTGGGATGGTATGCGCGCGCGCTCCCCGGGGGCGAGGCGTTCCGCCGGGACGTGGTGCGCCTGGAGTGCGCGGCGCGCCAGCGCGCTGCCGTCAACGACTATTTCGAGAGGCTTGCCGCATGAGCCGCACGAACGAGCTGTCCGAGGCCGTCAAGCGCTCGCTGGAGCGCTACTTCAAGGACATGGAGGGCGAGCGGCCCACCGCCATCTACGACATGGTGCTGAAGAACGTCGAGCGGCCGATGATCGAGGTGGTGCTCGGCCGCGCCGAAGGCAACCTCACGCATGCCGCCACCATGCTGGGCATCGACCGCAACACCCTGCGCAAGAAGATGCAGCAATTGCGGATCAAAGGGTGAGCAAGCTCAAGCGGGCGCTCATCAGCGTCTCGGACAAGTCGGGCGTCGCCGAATTCGCCCGCGCGCTCAGCGCGCTCGGCGTGCAGATCCTCTCCACCGGCGGCACGGCGAAGCTGCTGGAGAAGGAAGGCGTGCCGGTCACCGAGGTCTCGGCGCACACGGGCTTTCCCGAGATGCTCGACGGGCGCGTGAAGACCCTGCATCCGAGAATCCACGGCGGCATCCTCGCGCGGCGCGAGGTGCCTGAGCACATGGCGGCCATCGCGCAGGCCGGCATCGAGCCGATCGACCTGATCGTCGTCAACCTCTACCCCTTTCAGGCGACCGTAGCCGACCCCGACTGCCGGCTCGAGGACGCCGTCGAGAACATCGACATCGGCGGCCCGGCGATGCTGCGCTCGGCGGCGAAGAACCACGCCGGCGTCGCCGTGGTGGTGGATCCCGCGGACTACGCGCGCGTGCTCGCCGAGCTGCGCGCCGCGGGCGAGGTGGGCGCGGCGACGCGCTTCGAGCTCGCCAGGAAGGTGTTCGCGCACACGGCGGCCTACGACGGCGCCATCGCGAGCTACCTCTCCTCGCTCGATGCCGAAGGCAGGCGCGGCGAGTACCCGGGCGTGCTGAACCTGCAGTTCGTGAAGCTGCAGGACCTGCGCTACGGCGAGAACCCGCACCAGAGCGCCGCGTTGTACCGGGACCAGCTGCCCGTGGCCGGTGGGCTTGCGGGCTACCGGCAGATCCAGGGCAAGGAGCTTTCCTACAACAACATCGCCGACGGCGACGCGGCGTGGGAATGCGTCAAGAGCTTCACCGAGCCCGCTTGCGTCATCGTCAAGCACGCCAATCCCTGCGGCGTGGCGCTCGCGCCCGCGCCGCTTGCCGCCTACCGCAAGGCCTTCGCCACCGACCCGGTGTCGGCCTTCGGCGGCATCATCGCCTTCAATCGCGCGATCGATCTCGCGACCGCGCAGGCCGTGGGCGAGCAGTTCGCCGAGGTGGTGATCGCGCCGCGCGTGGAACCCGAGGCGCGCGAGGCCTTCGGCAGGAAGCAGAACCTGCGCGTCCTGGAGGTGCCGCTGTCGCACGACGCCAACGCCCACGACTACAAGCGCATCGGGGGCGGGCTGCTGGTGCAGGGCGCGGACGCGCGCATGGTGCAGCGCGCCGAGCTCAAGGTGGTCACCAAGATCAAGCCCACCGAGGCGCAGATCGCCGACCTGCTGTTCGCCTGGCGCGTGGCGAAGTTCGTCAAGTCGAACGCGATCGTGTTCGCCAAGGGCGGCATGACGCTCGGCGTGGGCGCCGGGCAGATGAGCCGCGTGGACAGCGCGCGCATCGCCTCGATCAAGGCGCACAACGCCAAGCTCGACCTCGCCGGCTCGGTGGTGGCCTCCGACGCTTTCTTCCCGTTCCGCGACGGCCTCGACGTGGTCGTCGATGCGGGCGCCGCCGCCGTCATCCAGCCCGGCGGCAGCGTGCGCGACGACGAGGTGATCGCGGCGGCCGACGAGCGCGGCGTGGCGATGGTGTTCACCGGCATGCGCCACTTTAGACATTGAAGCTCCTGGTCATTGGCGGTGGGGGGCGGGAGCATGCGCTGGCATGGAAGCTGGCGCAGAGCCCGCGCGTGCAGAAGGTGTACGCCGCGCCTGGCAACGGCGGCACGGCGACCGAGGCGGGCGTGGAGAATGTCGCGCTCGGCGAGATTCCCCGTCTCGTCGAGTTCGCGAGAAGGGAGCAGATCCACCTCACCGTGGTGGGTCCGGAGGCGCCGCTCGCTGCGGGCGTGGTGGATGCCTTCCGCGACGCAGGGCTGCGCATCTTCGGCCCGACGCGCGCCGCCGCGCAGCTCGAGAGCTCCAAGGACTTCGCCAAGCGCTTCATGGTGCGGCATCGCATCCCCACTGCGCGCCACGCCACCTTCGAGCGCGCCGCCGAGGCCAAGGCCTACGTCGACAGGGAAGGCGCCCCGATCGTGGTGAAAGCCGACGGCCTCGCCGCGGGCAAGGGCGTGGTGGTGGCCGAGAGCGTCGCCGAGGCGCACGCGGCGATCGACATGATGCTGGGCGACGCCAGGCTCGGCGCGGCCGGCGCGCGCGTAGTGATCGAAGAGTGCCTGCAGGGCGAGGAAGCGAGCTTCATCGTCGTCGCCGACGGCGTGCATGCGCTGCCGCTCGCCACCAGCCAGGACCACAAGCGCCTGCGCGACGGCGACTCAGGCCCCAATACGGGCGGCATGGGCGCCTACTCGCCCGCGCCCGTGGTGACGCCGCAGGTGCACGCGCGCGTCATGCGCGAGATCATCCAGCCTGCGATCGCGGGGATGGCGGCCGACGGCGTGCCCTATTCGGGCTTCCTCTACGCCGGACTGATGATCGACAAGGCCGGCAACCCGAAGACGCTGGAATTCAACTGCCGGCTCGGGGACCCGGAGACGCAGCCGATCCTGATGCGGCTCAAGTCCGACCTGCTCGCGCTGCTCGAAGCGGCGCTGAACGGGCGCGTGGACGACGCGCAGGCCGAATGGGACCGGCGCTGCGCGCTCGGCGTCGTGCTCGCCGCCGGCGGGTACCCTGAGGAGCCGAGGAAGGGCGATCGCATCGAGGGCCTGCCGCGCCCGGAGGCCGACTGCCGCGTGTTCCACGCCGGCACGCGCGCCGAAGGCGGCGGGGTCGTCACCAGCGGCGGGCGCGTGCTTTGCGTGACGGCGCTCGGCGACAACCTGCGCGCCGCGCGCAGCCGCGCCTACGAGGTGGTGGAGCGCATCCGCTTCGACGGCATGCAGTACCGCAGGGACATTGGACATCGCGCCCTGCGCGATGCAGGCGGACGCGGCACCCTGAAGCAGTGAACCTCGGCGCCGTCAGCGAGTACTTCACCGGCCTGCAGTCGCGCATCGTCGGCGCGCTCGAGCAGCTGGACGGCGGCAGCTTCCGCCGCGATGCCTGGGAGCGGGCCGAGGGTGGGGGCGGCGTCTCGCGCCTGATCGAGGAAGGCGCGCTCTTCGAGCGCGGTGGCGTCAATTTCTCGCGGGTCACCGGCGCGAGCCTGCCGCCCTCGGCGACCGCGGCGCGCCCGCAGCTCGCCGGCCGGCCCTGGGAGGCGATGGGCGTGTCGCTCGTCCTGCACCCGCGCAGTCCCTACTGCCCCACGGTGCACATGAACGTGCGCTGCTTCGCCGCGGGCGAGACCTGGTGGTTCGGCGGCGGCATGGACCTGACGCCCTACTACGGCTTCGAGGAGGACGCGCGCCACTTCCATGCCGCCTGCAAGGCGGCGCTCGCGCCCTTCGGCGGCGAGCGCCACGCGCGCTACAAGAAGTGGTGCGACGAGTACTTCTTCCTCAAGCACCGCAATGAGCCGCGCGGCATCGGCGGCATCTTCTTCGACGACCTCAACGATCCGGACTTCGACACCTGCTTCGCGCTGGTGCGCGCGGTCGGCGACCGCTTCATCCACGCCTATGCGCCGATCATCGAGCGCCGCCGCGCGCTCCCCTATGGCGAGCGCGAGCGCGAGTTCCAGGCCTACCGCCGCGGGCGCTACGTGGAATTCAACCTGGTCTACGACCGCGGCACGCTCTTCGGCCTGCAGTCGGGCGGCCGCACCGAGGCGATTCTCATGTCGCTGCCGCCGCGCGTGTCCTGGCGCTACAACTGGCGCCCAGAGCCGGGCACGCCCGAGGCGCTCCTCTACACCAACTTCCTCAAGCCCCGGGACTGGGTCTAGCCGCGGCGCCCGCGCTCGTCGTGCTGCAGGTACTTGTGGACGAAGGCGATGGCCATGCTTCCCTCGCCGACTGCGGAGGCGACGCGCTTGACCGGGCTCAACCTCACGTCCCCGCAGGCGAAAACCCCGGGAACGCTCGATTCCAGGAGATAGGGATCGCGCTCGAGCGGCCAGCGCCCGGCCTTCACGACGTCGTCACCGGTGAGCACGTAGCCGCGCGCATCGCGCGCAATGTCCGCCGGCAGCCAGTCGGTCTCCGCATCGGCGCCGATGAAGACGAAGAGGCCGCCACAGTCTTGCCGGCGCACCTGCGCGCTCGCGTTGTCGCGGATATCGATCGCCGTCAGATTGCTGCCGCCGTGCGCAGCGACCACTTCGGAGCGCAGCTGGACCGCCACGTTCGCTTTCCGGGCGAGCTGGTCGATCAGGTAGCGGGACATGCTTTTTTCCAGCGAATCGCTGCGGACGACGAGCGTCACGCTGCGCGCATGATTGGCGAAGTACATGGCCGCCTGCCCGGCTGAGTTGCCGGCGCCGATGAGATGGACGTCGAGTCCATGGGCGGCGGTGGCTTCGCTGCGCGCCGCGCCGTAGTAGATGCCCTTGCCGATCAGCCGATCGAATCCCTCGATCGCAAGGCGGCGCCAGGCGACGCCGGTGGCAAGAATGAAGGTCCGCGCCCGGACGACGTCGCCGCCATCGAGGGTGATCTGACGCGCTTGCGGATCGATGCTGGCTACGGAGCGGGTTACCAGGATCTCCGCCCCGAGGCGCCTGGCCTGCTGCAGTGCGCGGCTCGCGAGCTCGTCGCCCGAAACGCCGCTGGGGAATCCGAGATAGTTCTCGATCCGTGAGGACGTCCCGGCCTGGCCACCGGGCGCTTCGCGCTCCACCACCAGCGTGCGCAGCCCCTCGGACGCGCCATACACCGCCGCCGCGAGCCCTGCCGGCCCGCCGCCGATGACCACGGTGTCGTATTCGGCAAGGCGCGCACTGGTCTGCAGTCCCAGGCGCTGGGCGAGTTCGCGCGCCGCGGGCCGATGCAGAAGCGTCCCGTCGGCGAGCCTGAGCACGGGGCAATCTTCATCCGCTGGAGGTTCTGCGCCCCAGCGCGCCCGCAGTTCAGGCGCATCGGGCGCCATCCAGTCAAAGGTGATCTGGTTGCGCGCGAGGAACTGACGCAGCTCGCCGCAGGCGTTGTCCCAGCGGTGGCCGATCATCGTGACGCGCGGCCTGGGCGCCTCGGCAGAGATGCCCTGCATCCCGCCAAGACGCTCGCGCGCCAGCGCGGTGACCTTCTGGGAAATCTCGGGGCATGCCGAGGCGATCGCGAAGTATTCGCGCAGCCCCACCCGCATGAGGCGCGAGGGTTCCGACGCCCGATAGCTTCCGAAGAGCGGCGTGCCGAGCGCGATCGGCAGCTCGCCGAAAATGGCGCCGGGGACGCGCCAGCCCAGGGTGCGCTCGACGCCATCGGACAGCTTGACGACCTCCAGCTTGCCGGAGAGCACTGCGAACAGCGCGCGCTCGTCCCCGCCCTCGTGCGCGGCGTATTCCCCGGCATCGAGGCGCACGTCGGCGGAGGTACGCGCCAGCAGCTCGAGCTCGGTCGGCCCGAGCGTCGAGAACAGCGGCACCCGCCGGATCTCCTCAACCGTCAGCATAACTGGAATGGCACGCTACTCTCCGGGGACCCTACATAAAAGCGCTCGGCGGCGCAACGTGCCGGGCACGGATCGGGCGACGGCGCGCCTACAGGTCGGCAGCTCTCCGGTAGTGGCGTTGCGCCTCGGCGGTACGCGAGAAGCGCTCGTGCAGGCGGGCGAGCGCGAGGTGGGTATCGCGCGATTCGCCGAAAGCGAGGCTCGCCTCGAGATAGCTTTGCGCCTTGCCCCACAGCTCCGCCGCCACGCACAGCCGTCCCAGCGCGGCGAGGAGCGCCGCGTCCTGCTCGCGCTCGAGCAGCCAGCGCTCGGCGCGCTCGATGCGCAGCCGCGCCTCGGCGAGGCGCGCGGCGGGCTCGAGGCTCGGCAGCGTGCCGTAGAGCCCCGCGAGCGTCGCGTCCCATTCGGCCGCGAGCGCTTCCTCCAGCGCTTCGCGCGCCAGCGGGGCAAGTCCGAGCGCGGTCGCATGGCGCGCGGCTGCCGCCGCGACGCGCGCGTTGGCGCGCTCGCGCGTCGGTATGCGGTCCCAGCGCTCCTCGAACGCGCCGCGCTCGGCCGCTGCCTGCGCGAGCAGCTCGACATGCGCCTGGCTGCGGAAGTCCTCGGCCATCCCCGGCGCGATGGCGTCGCGCTTGGCGAGCTGCGCAGTGAGGCGCAGCACTTCTTCCCAGTTGCGCATGCCGCGCTCGGCGCGCATCAGCAGGCGCAGCGTGGCGATGTGGCGGGCGCCCGAGTCCTGCAGGCTCCTCAGCGACTCGCGCGCGCGCGCGTAGTCGCGCTCGGCGAGCGCCATCACGGCGCGCGACAGGTGCGCCGCGGACTGCGCGCCGGCCGCGTCGGCGCGCTCCAGCCATTGCTGGCGCCGCTCCGGCGCGCCCAGCTCGTGCGCCGCGCGCGCGGCGATCACCGCCGCCACGCCCTGCGCGACGCCGCCTTCGAAGGCTTGCGCCGCCTCCTTCTCGGCGCGTACGTAGCGCCCCTCGAGCCAGGCCTGCAACGCGGCGGCGAGTGCTTGGTGCGCGCGATCGCGCCGGCGCCGCGCGCGCCAGCCGCTCACGTAGGCGGGCAGCGCGAGCGTGTGGCGCGCGAGGCGCACCAGCGCGTACAGCGCCGCGAAGGCACCGAGCGCCAGCCCGCAGGCGAGCAGCAGCGACATCTCGATGCGCCACTGCCCCCAGGCGATCTGCACATAGCCCTGGTCGAAGCGCGCGAAGACGGCGAGCGCCGCCGCCGCGGCGAACACCGCCAGCAGCCAGAGGAGCGCCCTCATCCCGAGGCGCGGTCGCGGCGCGTCTTGAAGGCGCGCACCGCCTCGAGGCTGTCGGAGATCGAGGGCGGCGGCTCGAGCGCGAGGGTGGCCTGCTGCAACTGGCGCAGCTGCGCGGTCGCCGCCTGCACCGGCTTGGCGCGCGGCTCGAAGTAGCGGCGCAACCACTCCTGGGCGAGACGCAGGTCCTCCTGGTAGGCCGCCTGGTTGCGCGCGAGCAGCGCCAGGCGCGCGTTGAGCAGGCGCAACCGCAGGTTCTCGCGCAGGAAGTAGGCTTGCGTCGGCGCGAGCAACGGCGGCTCGGGCGCGTCCAAGCGCCGCACCACGACGAGCTGCTTCAGCTCCGCCCAGACGTCGGCGGCGAACGCGGAGAGCCAGCTCGCCTCCGTCGCGGGCGGCTTCGGCTTCTCCGGCGCGCGCTCCGTGCGCCCCTCGAAAGCAAGCGGCAGCGAATCCACGCCGGCGGCGAGCGCGTCGAGTTGCCGCGCCACGGCCGCCATGTCCACCGCCGGCAGCGCCTTCAGCCGCTCGATGTCGCGCGCCAGCGCGCGGCGCACCGGCAGGAACTGCGGCCGGTCGCTGCGCGCGAGGCGCGACTCCGCGAGCTGCAGCGCGAGCAGCGCGGCGCGCACGTTGCCGGAGAGCTGCAGCTGCTGCGCGGCAATCGCCAGCACCTGCTCGATCTCGGCCAGCTGCCACTCGTCGCGGTTGCGCGACAATTCCTGGTAGAGGGCCTCGAGCGCGACTTGCTGGCTCTGCGCGTCGGCGAGCTTGCCCTCCAGCGCACCGAGCCTGGCCTGCGCGTCGCGCATCGCCTCCTGCGCCTGGCGCGCGTAGCTGCGCGCGTCGCGCGCATCGGTTTCGATGTCGCGCAGGCGGCGCGCCAGCTCCTCCTGCGTCGCGCCGATGCGCTGGCGCGCGTCGAGCCAGCCGAGCGCCGCGATCGCAAGGGCGGCGGCGATGGCGAGCGCGGCAACGATGCGCGCGATGCTCAAGGGCTTGCGCGGGGCTGCGTCCATGCAGCGGTTTTACTTCGCGCCGCCGAAGTATGCAACCAGCGCCGCGAGCACCTGCGCGTCGCCGGGCCCGCCGAGCACGGGCTCGGCGAGGCCGAGCTCGCGCGCGATCGCCGCCACTCGAGCGTTGGGCGCGAAGAGCGGCGCCCGCGCCACTCGCTCGCGGCCCATCATCTCGACGAGATTGCGCAACGCCTCGGCGGAGCTCGCGCAGACCGCGTCGATGCGGCCTTCGGGCGCGACGGTGGCTGCCGGACGCACGCGCCGGTAGCACGCCGCGTATTCGACCAGCGCGCCGCGCGCCGCGAGCGCTTCGCCGAGGAGCGCGCGCCCGTGCTCGCCGCGGAAGATCGCCACGTGCCGCGCTGCCGCGAGCTCGGGCAGCGCGAGCAGGCCCTCGCTGTCCTCCTCGCCGGCAGCGGGCGCGATGACGTCGCGAAAGCCCGACGCCTCAAGGGCGCGCCGCGTCCCGGCGCCCACCGCCGCGACACGCAGGCGCGGAGGCCATGGGGCGCCGGCGGCGAGCTCGAGCGCCTTGCGCACCGCGGTGGGGCTGACGAAGACGGCGAGGTCGAACTCGGCGAGCCGTGCGATGAGCGCGCGCGCCGGCGCGGGATCGGCGACATCCCGGATCTCGAGCGCCGGATACAGCAGCGGCTCGCCGCCGGCCTCGCGGATCAGCGCAGCGAGGCCCTGCGCCAGCTCGAGCGGCCGCGTGACGAGGATGCGCCGCCCGGCGAGCGCCCGGCTCACGCGAGCGCCGCGAGGATTTCGGCGGCTCCTCGCGCGCGCAGCTCGGCGGCCGCCCGCTCGCCGAGCGCCTCGGGCGCGGCCGCCGGCCCCGCGCACTCCACGCGCGCCGCGCGCCGTCCGTCCGGCGCCGCGACGAGCGCCCTGAGCCGCAGCTCGCCACCCTGCAGCGTCGCGTAGGCACCCAGCGGGACCGTGCAGCTGCCGCCCAGCGCGGCGCTGACCGCGCGCTCCGCGCGTACGCAGGCCGACGTGGCCTCGTGCTGCAGCGGCGCGACATGGCGCCGAACGTCCTCGCGCGCCGCAAGGCACTCGATGCCGAGTGCTGCCTGTCCCGGCGCGGGCAGGCTCTCCTCGGGGGACAGCAGCGCGCGGATGCGCGCCGCCAGTCCCAGCCGTTTCAGGCCCGCGGCGGCGAGCAGGATGGCGTCGAACTCCCCGCGATCCAGCTTGGCGAGGCGCGTCTCGACATTGCCGCGCAGCGTGAGCGCGGCAAGCTGCGGGTGGCGGGCGGCCAACTGCGCCGCGCGCCGCAGGCTGGAGGTGCCGACGCGAGCGCCTGCGGGAAGCTCGGCAAGCGTGCCGAAGCGGTTGGAGACGAAGGCATCGCGCGCGTCCTCGCGCTCGAGGATCGCCGCGAGCGTGAAACCGGCAGGCAGCTGGGCAGGGACGTCCTTCATCGAGTGGACCGCGAGCTCGGCGCGCTCCTCCAGCAGCGCCTGCTCCAGCTCCTTCACGAACAGCCCCTTGCCCCCCACCTTGTCCAGACGCACTTCGAGCAGCTCGTCGCCCCGGGTGGAAAGCGGCAGCAACTCGACGACGAGGCCCGCGTGCAGCGCCTCCAGGCGCGCCTTGACGTGCTCGGCCTGCCACAGCGCGAGCGCACTCCCGCGCGTGCCGATGCGGACGGCGCTCACCGCGACCGGGCTCACAGGTCGAAGAGCCGCCGCACGAGGCCGACGTGGTCGGCCTGGCCGTGGCCGGCCAGCTCCTTGAGGCGGACGGTCGGCGCGTGCAGCAGCTTGTTCACGATCGCCGAGGTCGCGGCCTCGAGCGCCTTCTCCTGCTCGGGCGTGAGCGGCCCGAGCCGGGCGCGAGCCTTCTCGATCTCGTGCTTGCGGATCTCGTCGGCGCGGCGGCGCAGCTCGACCACGAGCGGCACGATCTCCAGCGAGCGGCGCCAGTCGAGGAACTCGCGCACCTCCT
>DASWBP010000034.1:0-8919 GCA_036390555.1 Burkholderiales bacterium
CGGTTGGCGCCGTGCACCGAGACGCAGGAGCACTCGCCCGCGGCGTAGAAGCCCGGCACGATCGCCTCGGGGCTCGAGCCCTCGGGCGCCACCACCTGCCCCATGTAGTTGGCCGGGATGCCGCCCATCTGGTAGTGCACCGTCGGCACCACCGGAATCGGCTCGCGGACGGGATCGGCGTTGGCGAACTTGATGGCGATCTCGCGGATGCCCGGCAGGCGCTGGTTGATCACCTCGGCGCCGAGGTGGTCGAGCTTGAGCATGACGTGATCGCCGTCGGGCCCGCAGCCTCTGCCCTCCTTGATCTCGGTGGTCATCGCGCGCGACACCACGTCGCGGCTGGCGAGGTCCTTCGCGTTGGGCGCATAGCGCTCCATGAAGCGCTCGCCGTCCTTGTTGAGCAGGTAGCCGCCCTCGCCGCGCACGCCTTCGGTGATCAGCACGCCGGCGCCGTGCACGCCGGTGGGGTGGAACTGGTAGAACTCCATGTCCTGCAGCGGGATGCCGGCGCGTGCCGCCATGCCCAGGCCGTCGCCCGTGTTGATGAACGCGTTGGTGCTCGCCGCGTAGATGCGCCCGGCGCCGCCGGTGGCGAACAGCGTGGCCTTCGCCTGGAAGATGCTGACCTCACCCGTCTCCATCTCCAGCGCGGTGACGCCGATCACTGCGCCGTCCTGCGGGTCGCGGATCAGGTCGAGCGCCATCCACTCGACGAAGAACTGGGTGTTGGCGCGCACGTTCTGCTGGTAGAGCGTGTGCAGCATGGCGTGGCCGGTGCGGTCGGCCGCCGCGCAGGCGCGCATCGCCATTTTGGCGCTGCCGTAGTCCTGCGTGTGGCCGCCGAAGGGCCGCTGGTAGATCTTGCCGTTTTCCAGCCGATCGAAGGGCATGCCCATGTGCTCGAGCTCGACCACCACTTCGTTCGCCCGCCGGCACATGTATTCGATCGCGTCCTGGTCGCCGAGGTAGTCCGACCCCTTCACGGTGTCGTACATGTGCCAGTGCCAGTTGTCCTCGGTGGAGTTGGCGAGGGGCGCGGCGATGCCGCCCTGCGCCGCCACCGTGTGCGAGCGCGTCGGGAACACCTTGGTCAGCACTGCCACCTTGAGATTGGCGCGCGCGAGCTCGAGAGCCGCGCGCATGCCGGAGCCGCCGGCTCCCACCACCAGCGCATCGAAGCGGCGTACCGGGAGCGCGCTCATCGCCAGAGGATCTGGATGGTCCAGCCCATGTAGGTGGCGAGGGTCACCAGCACGAGCACTTGCAGCGTCAGACGCACCCCCACCGGCTGCACGTAGTCCATGAGGATGTCGCGTACCCCCACCCAGGCGTGCCAGGCGAGGCTCGCGGCGAACAGCAGCGTCGCCACGCGCATCCAGCCCTGCTGGAAGAGGTCGCGCCACACCGGGTAGGTGATCGGCGTGCCGTTGACGAGCACCACCACCAGGATGACGGTGTACACGGCCATGATCACCGCGGTGATGCGCTGCGCGAGCCAGTCGCGCAGGCCGTAATGCGCCCCGGTGACGACGCGGTTCACCACAGCCGCCACCCCAGCCACGCGGTGAGCGCGAGGCTGACGACGAAGACCGCGATGCTGGTGAGCCGCGCGGTGGCCTTGTCCACGCCCTTGTCGAGGTCGAGGAAGAGAAAGCGGATGCCGGCGCAGAAATGATGGCAGTAGGCCCAGGCGAGCACGAGCAGCGACAGCTTGACCAGCGGCAGGCCCGCGTAGCGGCGCATCGCGGCGAATCCGGCCTCCGAGGCGAGGCTGCGATCCAGCATGAACAGGAACCAGACGACCGCCAGGAACAGCAACAGCCCGCTCACCCGATGCAGGATGGACACCCACCCCGGCAGGGGCAGGCGGATTTCAAAGAGGAGCGCAGTGAGACTGAGGTATTTTGGCCGCGGTTTTCTTATTGTTGCGTTGGCCATGTCGCGAGGATTTGGAGTGCGGGCACTTGGGACGATCAATAATCATTATAGCGCCGTAGCGCCTTGATTGAGTTCCCTTTGTGCACTGCGTTTCGAACCCGCGCCGAGGAATCGCTGCGGTAGAATTGCAGCCCTTTCCAGCCTCGCATCCGGAGCTCCCGCACATGTCCAAAGCGCCCGTCCGCGTCGCCGTCACCGGCGCCGCCGGCCAGATCGGCTACTCGCTGCTGTTTCGCATCGCCGCCGGCGACATGCTCGGCAAGGACCAGCCGGTGATCCTGCAGCTGCTCGAGATCCCGGACGAGAAGGCGCAGAAGGCACTGAAGGGCGTGATGATGGAGCTCGACGACTGCGCCTTCCCGCTGCTGCACGGCATGGCGCCCGCTTCCGACCCGATGGTCGCCTTCAAGGACGCGGACGTGGCGCTGCTCGTCGGCGCGCGCCCGCGCGGCCCCGGCATGGAACGCAAGGACTTGCTCGAGGCGAATGGCAAGATCTTCGCGCCGCAGGGCCAGGCGCTCGACCGCGTCGCCAAGCGCGACGTCAAGGTGCTGGTGGTCGGCAACCCGGCCAACACCAACTGCCTGATCGCCATGAAGAATGCGAAGGGCCTGAAGCCCACGCAGTTCACCGCCATGATGCGACTCGATCACAACCGCGCCACCTCGCAAATCGCGCACAAGATCGGCAAGCCCAACGCGGCGGTGAAGAAGGTGACGGTCTGGGGCAACCACTCGGCGACGCAGTATCCCGACGTCTTCCAGGCCGAGTGCGAAGGCAAGAAGGTCTGGCCGATGATCAACGACCAGTCCTGGCTCGAAGGCACGTTCATCCCGACGGTGCAGAAGCGCGGCGCCGCGATCATCGAGGCCCGCGGCCTCTCCTCGGCGGCAAGCGCGGCAAATGCAGCGATCGATCACGTTCGCAACTGGATACTCGGCACGCCCGAGGGCGACTGGGTGAGCATGGGCATTCCGGCCGACGGCAGCTACGGCATCGCCGAAGGCGTGCTCTACGGCTACCCCGTGACCTGCAAAGGTGGCCAATACCAGATCGTCAAGGGCATCGACGTGTCGGACTTCAGCCGCAAGCGCATGGACGCCACGCTGAAAGAGCTGCACGAAGAGCGCGAGGGAGTGAAGCACCTCTTCGGCGCATGAGCCCCGGCGAGAAATTCAGGCAGGCATTGGCGGCGGAAAAGCCGCTGCAGGTGATCGGCGCCATCGTCGCCTATCACGCGTTGCTTGCGAAGCGCACCGGCTACAAGGCGATCTACCTTTCGGGCGGCGGCGTCGCGGCGGGCTCGCTCGGCCTTCCCGACCTCGGCATCTCCAACCTCGACGACGTCCTCATCGACGTGCGGCGCATCACCGACGTCTGCGACCTCCCGCTGCTGGTGGATGCGGACACGGGTTTCGGCGCGAGCGCCTTCAACGTGGGTCGCACGGTGCGCTCGCTCATCAAGGCGGGGGCAGCTGCCACCCATATCGAAGACCAGGTTGGCGCCAAGCGCTGCGGCCACCGGCCCGGCAAGGAGCTGGTCTCCACGCAGGAGATGTGCGACCGCATCAAGTCCGCCGTGGACGCGCGCACGGATGCCTCGTTCGTCGTGATGGCGCGCACCGACGGCCTCGCCGGCGAAGGCCTCGGGGCCGCGCTCGAACGCGCCGTGAAATACGCAGAGGCCGGCGCCGACATGATCTTCCCGGAGGCCGTCACCGAGCTTTCGCAATACCGCAAGTTCGTGGACGCCGTGAAGGTCCCCGTGCTCGCCAACATCACCGAGTTCGGCAAGACGCCGCTGTTCACTGTCGACGAGCTGCGCTCGGCCGGCGTCGCCATCGCCTTGTATCCGCTCTCGGCGTTCCGCGCCATGAACAAGGCGGCGCTCGCCGTCTACGAAAGCGTGCGCCGCAAGGGCACGCAGAAGGACGTCGTCGCGACCATGCAGACGCGCGACGAGCTGTACGACTTCCTCGACTACCACGCCTACGAGAGAAAACTCGATGAGCTCTTTGCCCGGAAGTAGCACTGCGGCTCCCAAGCCCAAGAAATCGGTCGCCCTCTCCGGCGTCGCGGCGGGCAATACCGCCCTGTGCACGGTGGGCCGCACCGGCAACGACCTGCACTACCGCGGCTACGACATCCTCGAGCTCGCGGACGCCGCGGAATTCGAGGAGATCGCCTACCTGCTGGTGCACGGCAAGCTGCCGAACGCCGCCGAGCTCGCCGCCTACAAGAAGAAGCTGAAGGGCCTGCGCGGCATCCCCGCGGCGGTGCAGGGCGTGCTGGAGCGCATTCCGGCGAGCGCGCACCCGATGGACGTGATGCGCACCGCCTGCTCGGCGCTCGGCACGGTGCTCCCCGAAGGCCAGGACCACAAGCTATCCGAGGCGCGCGACATCGCGGACCGGCTCATGGCCAGCTTCGGCTCCATGCTCCTGTATTGGCACCACTATTCGCATTCGGGCCGGCGCATCGACGTGGAGACCGACGACGATTCGATCGGCGGGCACTTCCTGCACCTGCTGCACGGCCGCGAGCCCTCGGCGCTGTGGGTGCACGCGATGCACACCTCGCTCAACCTGTACGCCGAGCACGAGTTCAACGCGAGCACGTTCACCTGCCGGGTGATCGCCGGCACCGGCTCCGACATGTATTCGGCGATCACCGGCGGCATCGGCGCGCTCAAGGGCCCCAAGCACGGCGGCGCCAACGAGTTCGCCTTCGACGTCATCGGCCGCTACGACACCCCGGACGCGGCGGAAGCCGACGTGGTGCGGCGCATCGCCGAGAAGCAGATCATCATCGGCTTCGGCCATCCCGTGTACACCATCGCCGACCCGCGCAACCAGGTGATCAAGGAGGTGGCGCGGCGCCTGTCGAAGGACGCGCGCAACATGAAGCTGTTCGACATCTCGGAGCGCCTCGAGCAGGTCATGTGGCGCGAGAAGAAGATGTTCCCCAACCTCGACTGGTACAGCGCGACCAGCTATCACATGATGGGCGTGCCGACGCTGATGTTCACGCCGCTGTTCGTCATTTCGCGCACCAGCGGCTGGTCGGCGCACGTCATCGAGCAGAGGATCGACGGCAAGATCATCCGCCCGAGCGCCAACTACACCGGCCCGGAGAACCTCAAGTGGGTGCCGCTCAAGGACAGGAAATAGGCATGTACGAATCCGACCTGACGAAATTCATGCGCGAGTACCTCGCGCAGCATCCCGAGGAAATCGAGTCGCAGAAGAAGGGCCGCGCCGCGTGGTGGGACAAGGATCCCGCGCGCGTCGCGCCGCCGCCTGCGCGCAAGGCGCCGACCGCCGGCGGCGCCGAATACACCTTCGCACCACTCTCCGAGAAGAACGAGAACCCCTAGTGTCCGCCCCCATCTCCAACGTCCGCCCCAAGCCCGACAAGGTCCTCAAGCTCATCGCGGACTACGCCACCAGGACCCCCATCAAGAGCGCGGAAGCCTACGACACCGCCCGCTACTGCCTGATGGATACGCTGGGCTGCGGTTTCGAGGCGCTCGAGTATCCCGCCTGCACGAAGCTCCTCGGCCCGGTGGACCCGGAAACGGTCACGCCGCGCGGCGCCAAGGTGCCAGGCACGAAATACCAGCTCGACCCCGTGCAGGCCGCCTTCAACCTGGGCGCGATGATCCGCTGGCTCGACTTCAACGACACCTGGCTCGCGGCCGAATGGGGCCACCCCTCCGACAACCTCGGCGGCATCCTCGCCACCGCGGACTGGCTCGCGCGCCGCGGCCAGCCGCTCAAGGTGAAGGACGTGCTCACCGCGATGATCAAGGCGCACGAGATCCAGGGCGTGCTCGCGCTGGAGAACTCGTTCAACAAGGTGGGACTGGACCACGTGGTGCTGGTCAAGGTTGCCTCCACCGCGGTGGTGGCGAACATGCTCGGCTGCACCTACGACCAGGTGGTGAACGCCGTGTCGCAGGCCTGGGTGGACGGGCAGAGCTTGCGCACCTACCGCCATGCGCCGAACACCGGCTCGAGGAAGAGCTGGGCGGCGGGCGACGCCACCTCGCGCGCCGTGCGCCTTGCGTTGATCTCCAAGACCGGCGAGATGGGCTACCCCTCGGTGCTCACCGCGAAGACCTGGGGCTTCTACGACGTGCTGTTCAAGGGCAAGGAATTCAAGTTCCAGCGCCCCTTCGGCAGCTACGTGATGGAGAACGTGCTGTTCAAGATCTCCTACCCCGCCGAGTTCCACTCGCAGACCGCGGTGGAATGCGCGATGCAGCTTCATCCGCTGGTGAAGGACCGCATCCAGGACATCAAGAGAATCACCATCCGCACCCACGAGGCGGCGATCCGCATCATCGACAAGAAGGGGCCGCTCAACAACCCCGCGGACCGCGACCACTGCATCCAGTACATGGTGGCCGTGCCGCTGCTCTTCGGCCGCCTGACCGCCGCGGACTACGAGGACGGCGTGGCGCAGGATCCGCGCATCGACGCGCTGCGCGCGAAGATCGTGTGCAAGGAAGACAGGCGCTTCACGAAGGACTACCACGACCCGAAGAAGCGCTCGATCGCCAACGCGCTCACCGTGGAGTTCAGGGACGGCACCAAGCTGAAGGAAGTGGTGTGCGAGTACCCGATCGGCCACAAGCGCCGCCGCAAGGAAGGCATGCCGATCCTGGTGGAGAAGTTCAAGACCAACCTCGCGCGGCGCTTCGCGCCCGCGCAGCAGAAGGCGATCCTCGACCTGTGCCTGGACGCTCCGCGCCTCGAAGCCACCCCGGTCAACGAGTTCGTGGACCTGATGGTTGCCTAGGGAGCTGCCCATCCTTTCCCGCGCGCGCCTGGCTGCGATCGTGCTCTCCGCCCTGCTGGCGGGCTGCGCGACCAATTACGCGCTCACCCTGATGCCGCGCACGAGCGGCCAGCAGTATCTCGGCGAAGCGCTGTCCACCGGCGGCGATGAGGCGGAAGTGACGATCGCGATCGGCGAGCGCACCTACAAAGGCACCTGGGTGGTGACGCGCCCGCCGCCCGTGACGGGCGTTTCCTTCGGCGGCATGTTCGGCACCTATGGCCGCAGCATGGGCACTACCGTGTCGGTGGACCAGATCGGCGGCGGCGAGGCGAAGGCGCTGCTGCGCGCCGCCGACGGCAGCGGCCTGCGCTGCGACTTCAAGGGCCTCGGCGCCGGCGCGAGCGCCGGTGGCGGCACCTGCCTGGACGACCAGGGCCTGGTGTACGACGTGCAGATCCGGCCCAAGTAGGAGCGCGACGCGTGGGCACCGAACTGCAACGTCGCATCGACGAGCTCTCGCGCGAGATCCGCGCCTATCCCACGCCGATCGCGCGCTGTGACGAACAACTGACCCAGCTGCTGGAGGAGCGCTCGCGGTTGCTCGCGCGCCTCGCCGCGCCGGGCCAAGACCCGGGCTGCGGCCCGGAGGCACGCTGGATCAACGACGGAGGCTTGAATGCCGCATAACCTTCACGACACCCTGCAGCCGCTCAAGGGCGGCAAGTTCTACTCCCTGCCGCGCCTGGGCAAGGCCCTGGGCCTCAAGGTCGAGCGGCTGCCGGTGTCGATCCGCATCGTGCTCGAGTCGGTGCTGCGCAACTGCGACGGCAAGAAGGTCACTGAAGCGCACGTGAGGGAGCTGGCTGGCTGGCAACCGAACGCCGCGCGCACCGAGGAGATCCCGTTCGTGCTCGCGAGGATCGTCCTGCAGGACTTCACCGGCGTGCCCCTGCTCTGCGATCTCGCGGCGATGCGCGGCGTGGCCAAGGGCATGGGCAAGGACCCGAAGCTCATCGAGCCCCTGGTGCCCGTGGACCTGGTGGTGGATCACTCGGTGCAGATCGACCACTACGGCACCAAGAGCGCGCTCGACCTCAACATGAAGCTCGAGTTCCGCAGGAACGAGGAGCGCTACCAGTTCATGAAATGGGGCATGCAGGCCTTCGACACCTTCAAGGTCGTGCCCCCTGGGATCGGCATCGTGCACCAGGTCAACCTGGAGTACCTGGCGCGCGGCGTGCACCAGAAGGACGGAATCTACTTTCCCGACACGCTCGTGGGGACCGACAGCCACACCACGATGATCAACGGCATCGGCGTGGTCGGCTGGGGCGTGGGCGGCATCGAGGCCGAGGCCGGCATGCTCGGCCAGCCGGTGTATTTCCTGACGCCGGACGTGGTCGGGGTCAACCTCAAGGGCAAGCTGCACCCGGCATGCACCGCAACGGACCTGGTTTTGACGGTTACCGAACTCCTGAGGATAGCGAAGGTAGTCGGCAAGTTCGTCGAGTTCTACGGCGAGGGCTGCTCGTCGCTGTCGGTCACAGACCGCGCGACGATCGCCAACATGGCGCCCGAGTACGGCGCCACCATGGGCTTCTTCCCGGTGGACGAGAAGACCGTCGCCTACTTCCGGGGTACCGGGCGCACCGAGGCCGAGATTTCCGCCTTCGAGGCCTACTACAAGGCGCAGCAGATGTTCGGCGTGCCGAAGGCGGGCTCGATCGACTACAGCCAGAACCTGGAGCTCGACCTGTCCACGGTGATGTCGTCGCTCGCGGGCCCGAAGCGCCCGCAGGACCGCATCGAGCTGGGCAAGCTGAAGTCCAAGTTCACCGAGCTCTACTCCGCGCCCGTGGCCAACAACGGCTTCTCCAAGAAGCCCGAGGACATGGCCAAGCGCGTGAAGACCAAGGATGGCGTGGACCTGGGTTCGGGCGACGTGCTGATCGCCGCCATCACCTCCTGCACCAACACCTCCAACCCGTATGTCATGATCGCCGCGGGGCTACTGGCGAAAAAGGCAGTCGAACGGGGCCTCAGGGTGAAGAAGCACGTCAAGACCTCGCTCTCGCCCGGGTCGCGTGTGGTCACCGAATACCTCACCAAGGCCGGACTGCTGCCTGAGCTGGAGCAGTTGGGTTTCACGCTGGCCGGCTACGGCTGCATGACCTGCATCGGCAACTCAGGTCCCCT
>DASWBP010000035.1:0-18475 GCA_036390555.1 Burkholderiales bacterium
GCAGCACCACCGGGATATCGGGGTAGGACTCGACCGCGGCCTCGACCAGGCGCCGCAGGAACGCCTCGCCCGCGTACTTCCTCGCGCCCGCGGAGGCTTGCAGGATCACGGGGCTCGCGGTCTTCTCCGCCGCCTGCATGATCGCCTGGATCTGCTCCAGGTTGTTGACGTTGAACGCCGGTACGCCGTAGCCGTTCTCGGCGGCGTGATCGAGCAGTTGCCTGAGCGAAACCATGGCCATGCGTTGCCTCCTAGCCTTTGCCGAGCGCGAGTTTCCTGCGCTCCATCAGGCGCCAGATCATGGGGGTGAAGATGAGCTGCATGGCGAGGTCCATCTTGCCGCCCGGGGCGACGATGGTATTCGGCCGCGACATGAACGAGTCGTGCAGCATGGTGAGCAGATACGGAAAATCGATGCCGCGCGGGTTGGCGAAGCGGATGACGAGGAAGCTCTCGTCGGCCGCCGGGATGTGGCGCGCGATGAACGGGTTGGAGGTATCCACCACCGGCACGCGCTGGAAGTTGATGTGCGTCTGCGCGAACTGCGGCACGATGTAGTGCACGTAGTCGGGCATGCGCCGCAGGATGGTCTCGGTCACCGCCTCGGTCGTGTAGCCGCGCGCGGCCCGGTCGCGGTGCAGCTTCTGGATCCACTCCAGGTTGATGACCGGCACCACGCCGATCAGGAGATCCGCGTGGCGCGCCACGTTCACCTTGTCGGTGACCACCGCGCCGTGCAGGCCCTCGTAGAACAGGACGTCGGTATCGGCCTCGATGTCCTGCCACGGCGTGAAGGTGCCGGGTTGCTGCGCGTAGGGCGCGGCCTCCTCTGCGTTGTGCAGGTACTTGCGGGTGCGGCCGCGGCCGGTGGCGCCGTAGTCGCGGAACAACGCCTCCAGCTCCTCGAACAGGTTGTTCTCGGGTCCGAAATGGCTGAAGTGCTCGTTGCCGCGCGCGAGCTCCTCCGCCATCTTCTGCTTCATGGTGGCGCGGTCGTAGCGATGGAACGCGTCGCCCTCGACGAACGCGGCCTTGACGCCTTCGCGGCGGAAGATCTCCTGGAAGGTGCGCATCACCGAGGTCGTGCCGGCTCCCGAAGAGCCGGTGATGGCGATGACCGGGTGGCGCTCGGACATGGTCGGCTTGCCGGCCTCAGTGCGCCGCGCGGAACAGGCCGCGCGTGCCGAAGAGCGGCGCGTCGTAGGGCTTCTGGTTGTAGTCGCGGTGGTACTGCTCTATGCGCTCCACCTCGTGCCGGGCGCCGAACACGAAGCCCGACTTCTGGTGCAGGGCCGCGGGCTCGACTTCGAGCACCGGCCCGTAGCCCGTGCTCGCGCGCCCGCCCGCCTGCTCGATCACCATGCCGATCGGGTTCGCTTCGTACAGCAGGCGCAGGCGCCCGCTCCTGCCCTGCTCGCGCTCGTCCCGCGGATACAGGAACACGCCGCCGCGCATCAGGATGCGGTGCGCCTCGGCCACCAGCGAGGCGATCCAGCGCATGTTGAAATCCTTGCCGCGCGGGCCGCTCTTGCCCGCCATGCATTCCTCGACGTAGCGCTTGACCGCCGGCTCCCAGAAGCGCGCGTTCGAGGTATTGATGGCGAACTCGCTCGTGTCTTCGGGCACGCGCAGGTCCGGGTGGGTGTAGATGAACTCGCCGATCTCGCGGTCGAGCGTGAAGCCATGCACGCCTCGCCCGAAGGTCAGCACCAGCATGGTGCTCGGGCCGTAGATGGCGTAGCCGGCGCACACCTGGCGGCTGCCGGCTTGCAGGAAGGCGCGCTCGTCGTCGCCGGCGACGCCCGGCGGGCAGGCGAGCACCGAGAAGATCGAACCCACCGGCACGTTGACGTCGATGTTGGAGGAGCCATCCAGCGGGTCGAAGGCGAGCAGGTAGCGCCCGCGCGGATGCGCGTCCGGAATGCGGTAGGGGTGCTCGAGCTCCTCGCTCGCCATGCCGGCCAGCGACCCGCCCCACTCGTTGGTGCGCAGGAAGATCTCATTGGCCAGCAGGTCGAGCTTCTGCTGCTCCTCGCCCTGGGCGTTCTTCGAGCCGGCGGCCCCGCGCATGCCCGCGAGCGCGCCCTTGCCGACCGCGTAGGCGATGCGCTTGCACGCAAGCCGGATGTCGTTCACCAGGGCGGTGAAGCCGCCGGTGGCGCCGGGAAAGCGGCGCTGCTCGCCGATGATGAATTCGGTGAGCGTCGTCTCAGGCAGAAGCATGCGCCTCCCCCAGCAGCCGGGTGAGCCGCGGCAGCTCGAGCCCTTCGAGCGAGGGCAGCACCAGGTCTGCGCCGCTGAAATCCTCCTCCGCGGTCCAGCGCGAAGGCGTCACGACCGTCGCGAGACTCGCCGCCTTCGCCGCGCGCAAACCGTTCAGCGAGTCCTCGAAGGCGATGCAGGCGTCGCTCGGCAGCCGGAGGCTGGAGAGCACCAGGCGGTAGATGTCGGGGGCGGGCTTCTTCACCGGCACCTGGTCGCCGCAGGCGACGACGTCGAAGGCCATGTCGCGCGCAGCGCCGAGATTCGCCTGCAGGAGCGCGTCGACGTTGGCGGAAGTCGTGGTGGAGGCGATGGCGAGCTTGAGCCCCGCGCCCTTCGCCGCGCGCAGCAGTGGCAGCACGCCGGGCCGGAACGGGCGCTGCCCGCGCACCAGCAGCTCGGTGTAGATGCGCGTCTTGGTCTCGTGCAGCGCGGGCACGATCGCGAGCAGCCGCTCGCGCTCGGCCGCGCTCACGCGCAGCGTGCCGATGTAGTGGCGCAGGCGCTCCTTGCCGCCGGAGATCCTGAGCAGGCTTGCGTACAGCGGCGGGCTCCAGTCCCACCACAGGGCAAGCTCGATGAACGCGGCGTTGAACGCCTGGCGGTGGGTCTCCTCGGTGTCGGCGAGCGTGCCGTCGAGGTCGAAGATCAGGGCTGCGAGCATGGCGTTCTCCTTGGGAGCCTGCGACGATCGGGTGCTAGGCCGGCTGGCCGCGATACAGCACCATGGCCGCGCCCTGGGTCTGGCGCAGGTTGTCGTAGCCGACCAGGCGCACGTGGTCGCGCGGGTGCGCCTGGTGACAGGCCTCGGCTTCGGCGAGTACGCGCTCCGCGCTGGTCTCGCCAAACAGCGGCAGCTTCCACATGTACCAGTAGGAGCCGGCCGCGTTCTGCGGCTCGGTGTGCTCGATCGCCGGCGACCAGCCGCGCTTGAGCAGGTAATCGACCTGGGCGCGGATGCGCTCGGCCGACATCGGCGGCAGATACGAGAAGGTTCCGAACCTGCGGCTGGCGGGGTCGCCCAGGCTCGACTTGTAGTCCTGCACTGCTGCGCTACTGCTCATGCGTCCTCCTGGTGGCTCGGTGTCGGCGCGTTGCCTAGGCAGCCGCGCGCTCGACGTCGAGCGTGTCGACGGTGTCGAACTCGAACTTGATCTCCTTCCAGGTCTCCATCGCGGCGGCGAGCTCGGGGCTCGACCTGGCGGCGGCGACGAGGACGTCCTTGCCTTCCTTCTCCAGGTCGCGGCCGCGGTTGCGCGCCTCGACACAGGCTTCGAGCGCGACGCGGTTCGCCGCCGCGCCCGCGGCGTTGCCCCACGGGTGGCCGAGCGTGCCGCCGCCGAACTGGAACACGGCGTCGTCGCCGAAGATCGCGAGCAGCGCCGGCATGTGCCAGACGTGGATGCCGCCGGAGGCCACGGCGAAAGCGCCGGGCATCGAGCCCCAGTCCTGGTCGAAGAAGATGCCGCGCGAGCGGTCCTCCTTCACATGGCGCTCGCGCAGCAGGTCGATCCAGCCCAGCGTCGCCTTGCGGTCGCCCTCGAGCTTGCCCACCACGGTGCCGGTATGCAGGTGGTCGCCGCCCGAGAGGCGCAGCGCCTTGAGCAGCACGCGGAAATGGATGCCGTGATGCCGGTCGCGGTCGATCACCGCATGCATCGCGCGGTGGATGTGCAGCAGCATGCCGTTCTCGCGGCACCAGTTCGCCAGCCCCGTATTGGCGCAGAATCCGCCGGTGAGGAAGTCGTGCATGATGATCGGCATGCCGAGCTCCTTGGCGAAGCCGGCGCGCTTGTACATCTCCTCCGGCGTGGGCGCCGTGACATTGAGGTAGTGGCCCTTGCGTTCTCCGGTCTCGGCCTCGGCCTTGCGGATCGCCTCGGCGACGAAGCCGAAGCGGTCGCGCCAGCGCATGAAGGGCTGCGAGTTGACGTTCTCGTCGTCCTTGGTGAAATCGAGTCCGCCGCGCAGGCACTCGTACACCGCGCGGCCGTAGTTCTTCGCCGAGAGCCCCAGCTTGGGCTTGATCGTGCAGCCCAGCAGCGGCCGGCCGTACTTGTCCATCTTGTCGCGCTCCACCTGGATGCCGTGCGGCGGCCCGCCGCAGGTCTTCACGTAGGCGACCGGGAAGCGCACGTCCTCCAGCCGCAGCGCGCGGATCGCCTTGAAGCCGAAGACGTTGCCGACGAGCGAGGTGAACACGTTCACCACCGAGCCCTCCTCGAACAAGTCGATGGGATAGGCGATGAAGGCGTAGAAGCAGGAATCGTCACCGGGCACGTCCTCGATGCGATAGGCGCGGCCCTTGTAGTACTCGAGATCGGTGAGCAGGTCGGTCCACACCGTTGTCCAGGTGCCGGTCGAGGACTCGGCGGCCACGGCGGCCGCGGCTTCCTCGCGCGGCACGCCCGGCTGCGGCGTGATCTTGAAGCAGGCAAGGAGGTCGGTGTCCTTGACCGCGTAGTCCGGCTGCCAGTAGGCCTGGCGGTACTCCTTGACCCCGGCGCTGTAGCGGCCGGCGGCTGCGCTCTTTGCCATGCGGACCTCTCTCCTGGAACGGCGGATGCCGTCGTCAATCCCGCACGCAGCGTAGCGGTCCCATTACATAAGGTCTATTCACAATTTATTGTATGTAGTATAAGTTTTTCTTCTTTATGGCCCCGGAGCCGGCATGAGGAGCGCGACCTTGCGGCAGCTGCGCACCTTCAGCGAGGTGGCGCGCCTGCAGAGCTACACCGCGGCCGCCAAGGCGCTGCACCTCACGCAGCCCGCGGTCTCGATGCAGCTGCGCCTGCTCGAGCAGGCGGCCGGCCTGCCGCTGTTCGAGCAGATCGGCCGGCGCGTGCAGCCCACCGTGGCCGGGCGCGAGCTGCTGCGCTACGCGGCCGGCATCTCCACGCTGCTGCGCGAGGCGGAGGACGCCATGAAGGCCCTGCAGGGTGCCGGCGGCGGCGAGCTCTCGCTCGCCGTCACTTCGACCGCCAAGTACTTCGCGCCGCAGCTGCTCGCCGAGTTCCGCCGCAGCCACCCGGAGGCGCGCCTGCGCCTGGTGGTGAGCAACCGCGAGGCGGTGGTGCGCGAGCTGACCGAGAGCACCGTGGACCTCGCGGTGATGGGCCGGCCGCCGCGCGGCATCGAGACCGAGGCGGCGCCCTTCGCCAGCCACCCGATCGGCATCATCGCTTCGCCCTCGCATCCGCTCGCCGGCCGCAAGCGCGTCCCGCTCGAGCGCCTCGCGGGCGAGACCTTCATCATCCGCGAGCGCGGCTCGGGCACGCGCGCCGCCATGGAGCACGTGTTCGCCGAGCGCGGCTTCCGCGCGCGCGACACGCTCGAGATGAGCAGCAACGAGACGATCAAGCAGGCGGTGATGGCCGGCATGGGCGTGGCCTTTCTCTCCACGCACACCATCGGCCTGGAGCTGCGCGCCGGGCGCTTGGTGCTGCTCGCGGTGAGCGGCCTGCCGGTCATGCGCCAATGGTTCGTCATCCACCGGCGCAGCAAGCGCCTGACGCCCGTGGCGCAGGCCTTCAAGTCCTTCCTCCTGCGGCACGGCGCCGAGCTCATCGCGCGCACGGTCGGCTGAGGGCTGGCCGCGGCAGGGCAGCGCGCGAACTGTCCGCGCCGCGGCGGCGGCATTGCCGCTCCTATAATCGGCCGATGGCCGAGATGCCCTTCATGACGCCGACCGAGTTCGCCGGTGGCGTGCGGCCGCCGGGGGCGGGCGCTGCGCAGGCTGCCCTGTGGTTCGTCTTCCGCGGCGACCAGTTGCTCGTCGAGCTCGGCCCGCCCGATCCGCGTCCGAGCGACGACCCGCGCGTGCCGCACCGGCCCGCCTTTGCGCGCTTGCCGTTGTTAAAAAACAACAACCCGTTGTGGTCGGAACCGCTTCGAACCCTATATCTAGGGGGTCTGGGCGACACCGGCTGCTGGGCCGCCGAGGTGGCCGGGGGCGACGCGCCGGCGGGCTTCGGCTGGGCGGGGCTGCGCTCGCTCTTCACCGTGCTGGAGGACGCCCACTTCGCGCTCGCCGGCCGGGCGCTGCAGCTCCTGGAGTGGGATCGCAGCCATCAGTACTGCGGGCGCTGCGGCGCGCCCACCGTGCCGAGCGCCGAGGAGCGCGTGCGCATCTGCCCGGCGTGCCACCTGTCGGTCTACCCGCGCGTCGCGCCGGCGGTGATGGCGCTGGTGAGGCGCGGCCGCGAGCTGCTGCTCGGGCGCAGCCCGCATTTCCCGCCGGGGATGTACAGCGCGCTCGCCGGCTTCGTCGAGCCCGGCGAGACGCTCGAGCAGTGCGTGATGCGCGAGCTCGCCGAGGAGGTCGGCGTGCGTGTCAGAAACCTTCAGTACTTCGCCAGCCAGCCGTGGCCCTTTCCCCACAGCCTGATGATCGCCTTCGTCTGCGAGTGGGACGGCGGCGACATCCGTCCGCAGGAGGGCGAGATCGAGGCCGCGGACTGGTTCGATGTATTGCAATTGCCGAAACTTCCAAGCAGAATCTCGATCGCGCGGCGCCTGATCGACGCGGTGAGTGCGGAGATCAGGCGCAATTTCGTAACCGGCGCTTAGTTCCGCATGCGTAAGTGCGGGGCGGCCCAAGAGGGGTATTGCACGAATTGAACGAATTTGAGCAACTCGGTTTTACGCCGCAAGGCGGTGACACGAGGGCGCAGCCTGGATCACGTGCAGGGCTGCGCCTTCGCGTTTTTCGGAGGGCTGGCAAATGAATGGTCTGCATCTGATCGGTGATCTGGGCGGTTGTCGCTGCGACCCGCAGCTGCTGCTCGATGGCGCGGGCTTCAAGTCCCGGTGCCTCGAGTTCGTGCGCGAGTCGGGCCTGACGACGATGGACGCGACCTTCCATCAGTTCGAGGGCTCCGGCTTCACCGGCACCGTGGTGCTGGCGGAGTCGCACCTCGCCATCCATACCTGGCCCGAGCGCCAGGGGCTGACGCTCGACGTCTACGTCTGCAACTACAGCGACGACAACAGCGCCAAGGCCCGCAAGCTGTTCGACGCCATCGTGGCCTACTTCAAGCCCGAGGAGATCGCGCGCCACGAGGTCGAGCGCGGCGGCCACCTGCTGATGGAGCCGCTCAACGACTCCACCGGCTTCTACATCAAGGCGACGCGCCAGATCGGCGAGTGGCAGACGCGCTACCAGCGCATGCAGATCTACGACACGCCGCACTACGGCAAGCTGTTCCGGCTCGACGGGTTCAACATGACCTCCGAGAAGGAGGAGTTCGTCTATCACGAGAACCTGATCCACCCGGCGCTCACGGCGCACCCGGCGCCGAAGAAGGTGCTGATCATCGGCGGCGGCGACGGCGGCTCCTCCGAGGAGGCGCTCAAGCACCCCTCGGTCGAGCAGGTCACCATGTGCGAGATCGACGAGGACGTGATCAAGGTCGCCAAGGAGCACTTCCACGCCGTGCACCGGGGCGCCTTCGACGACCCGCGCCTGCGCGTGCTGGTGGGCGACGGCATGAAGTTCGTGCGCGAGACGCAGGAGCGCTTCGACCTGATCGCGCTCGACCTGAACGATCCCATGGGACCGGCCGAGGCGCTGTACTCGGTGGATTTCTTCCAGCAGTGCCGGCACGCGCTCGCCCCTGGCGGCGCGCTCGCGCTGCACATCGGCTCGCCGGTGGCGCGCCCCGAGCGCGTGGAGGAGCTCGCCCAGCGCCTGAACGGCATCTTCCGCATCGTGCGCCCGTACACCATGTACATCCCCCTCTACGGCTCGCAGTGGGCGATGGCGGTGTGCTCGGACAAGCTCGATCCGAAGGCCTATACGGCCGACGAGATCGACCGGCGCATCGAGCAGCGCCGGCTGGCTGACCTGCGCTACTACAACGGCGAGACGCACGAAGGCGTGTTCGCGCTGCCCAACTATGTGCGCGACCTCGTCACGCCGCCGCGCCTCAAGCAGCAGGCGCGTGGCCGCAGGCTGGGCGTCGTCAGGGCCGCCGCCAAGTAAGGACAGGGGAGCATCGGCTCCCCTGTTTCCCCACTTATTCAAAGGGCGCTGCGGCGCCCTTTTCTCTTTCAGAGCGGCGCGGGCTTGCCGTCGGCAAGCTCCACCCAGCCGCGGATCGCCCGGTAAAGCACCCAGAGGGCCGCGGCAAGCAGGATGAAGAAGCCCACGATCACGATGGCTAGCGCAAGGCCCACCGCGCACCACAGCAGCGACCACCAGAAGGTGCGGATCTGCCAAGTGAAGTGCGACTCGAGCCATGTGCCGCGCGCCTCGGCGCGCTTGACGTAATTGAGGATCACGCCCGCCAGCGGCGTGAAGGGGACGAGGAAGCCGCCAAGCTGCAGCCCGTAGACCACGGCCACCAAGGTCTTCAGCGACTCGCTCGCGGCCGCGGCGCTGGCGGGCTGGGCCGGCGCGCGCGCCTCGCGGCGGATGAACGCCCAGGCCACCATGCCGATCGCAAGCGCCCACGACGCAAACAGCAGCGCGGCGGCGCCGGCCGCCGTCCATAGCACGCGCGGCAGCATGTCCAGCCCCGCCGAGAACACCCGCGGCTCGAACCCGCCTTCGACAACGATCAGATAGCGGCCCGGCTGCTCGGCGCGGAACTGGGCGACCGCCACGCGGCGGGAGGCGCCGCTCTCCGAGCTTGCCCCCATGCTTGCGCCTACAGCGAGCTCGCGCCCGCTCGCTTCCTCGACCGCGCGAATGCGCGCACCCGCAGGCAGTGCTTCCGGCGCGTCGTAGCGCACTCCCTGGAACAGCGTGCGGTGGTCGTGCCAGATGACGACCTTGCCCGGCTCCTCGACCGCGAGCGAGAGCCGGCCCGGCGCAAGGAATTGCGGATCCGTGCCGAGCGCCTGCACCAGCCAGACGACGAGCGCGACGGCGGCGGCCGTCCCGGCGAGTGCACAGGCACCCGCCGCGACGTACCACCCTCTGCCCATCGCGCGCCTAGCGCTTGCGCTCCAGGAGCTGGCGCGTAGGCGCGTCGCCACCCTCGAGGGCGAAGTCGAGCGCCGTCGCGCCGCCGGGCGCTTGCAGCGCCGGATCGGCGCCGCTCTGCAGCAACAGGCGCACCATTTCCGCGTCGCCGATGCTCGCCGCCAGCATGAGCGGGGTGAGGCCGTTGGAATCCCGCTTGTCCACCCAGCGGCCGAGCGCGACGAGCTCCGACACCGTCGCGCGGTCGCGGTAGAGCACCGCGGTCATGACGTCGTTGAAGCGCGGGCCAGGCTGCGCGGGGATCGAAACGCGCGCAAGCGGCACCACCGGCTCGGTTTGCGCGCGAGGTGCGGCGGGCGGCGCAGGTTTGGTCTCCGCGGGCGCAGGTTTGGTCTCCGCGGGCTCGGGCTTGGGGGCCGCGGCGACCTTGACGGGCTCGGGATTCGGGGCCGGCGTCGGCGCAGGCTTCGCCGCAGGTGGCGCCGCTTCGGGCTTGGGCGCCGGCGAGGTCGCGGGCGTCGCTGCGGCGACGGGTGCTGCCGCGGGCTTGGCTGCCGTCGCCGTCGGCACGGTCGGCGCGGATTGAGCTGCGGGCTTGGCCGACACGGCCGGCGCCTGCGCGACCTGAACCGGTGCCGGTGCGGGCTTCGTCGCCGGCGCCGGCGCCGGCGTCTGGGCCTGAGGTGCGGGCGCGGCGCTAGGCGCGGGCGCCGGCTGCGGCGTGGCCGCCTGCTGGGGCGCAGGAGCCGACGGCGCGGGCGCCACAGGCTTGGGGGCAGGCGGCTTCACCGCCGCCTGGGGCGCGGGCTTGGCGGGCGGCTGCTGGGCAACGCCACCGCCCATCATCGCCTCCATCTCCTTCATCACGGAGCCCATCATGTAGTCGGCCGACAGGTAGCCGCCGAAGGCGAGCAGCACGATCCCGAGCACCAGGACGCCGATCGCCCTCACAAAGCTGCCCGGCCCTTTGCGCATCACCACCGCCTTGGTGATGAGGTCGTGCAGCGCCTGCTTGCGCGCAGTGAATGCCGCGAGCAGGTAGCCGATGCCGAGCGGGATCGAGGAGATGATCTTCGCGAGGTTGCGTAGCAGCGAGCGCACGAAGTTGAGGCCGCCGCCGTCGATGTCGCCGACCACCAGGCCGAGCATCTTCTTGCCGACGGTCGCGCGCCACGCCGTGCTCTCCAGGACCGGCCAGTAGAAGAAGCTGACCAGGATCCACAGCCAATACGTCGGCTCGAGCAGGTCTTCGCCGCCCACGCTGGCGGCGCCCATCATCATGGCGGCGAGCAGGATGAGCAGCACGGCGTAGTCGACTATGAAGGCGACGACGCGCAGCCAGAACCCGGCGGGGTGCATCTCCACGGCGGGCACGGCCGCCACCGGCGCCAGCGAGACGTCCGCGGACGCCATCGAGGGCTCCACCGGCGCTGCCGCCTCGCCCTTCTTCTCGCCGATGCCGAACATGGTCTTCCTCCCTGGTCGCGCTGTTGTGGGGGCGCTGTCAGTTGGTGGTCTTGAGGACCCCGCGCACGATCTCGAACAGCCGGTCGATGTCTTCCTTGCGGATGACGAGCGGCGGCGCAAGCGCGATGATGTCGCCCGCCACGCGGATATACGCGCCCTTCTCGAACGCCTGCACGTGGGCATCCAGCCCTCGCATCCCCGGCGCGCCCGGCCGCGGCGCGAGCTCGATCGCGGCGATCAGGCCGATGTTGCGGATGTCCACGACGTTGGGCAGGCCCTTGAGCGCATGCGCCTGCTCTTCCCAGTAGGGCCAGAGCTCCGCGGCGCGCGTCAGCAGCCCCTCTTCCTCGTACGTCTGCAAGGTCGCAAGGCCGGCGGCACAGGCAAGCGGATGCGACGAGTAGGTATAGCCGTGCGCCAGCTCGATCGCCCCTTCAGGCCCCGTCATGAAGGCCTCGTAGATGCGCTCGCGCATGAACACCGCGCCCATCGGCACGGTGCCGTTGGTGATGCCCTTGGCGGTGGTGATCAGGTCCGGCATCACGTTGAAATGCTGCGCGCCGAAAGGCTTGCCCAGGCGCCCCCAGGCCGTGATGACCTCGTCGAAGATGAGCAGGATGCCGTGCTGATCGCAGATCGCGCGCAGCCGCTCCAGGTACCCGACCGGCGGCACCAGCACGCCGCCCGAGCAGGCCACCGGCTCCACGATCACCGCGGCGATGGTCGAGGGGTCGTGCAGCGCGCAGAGGCGCTCGAGGTCGTCGGCGAGCTCCGCGCCGTGCTTCGGCTGTCCGCGCGAGAAGGCGTTCTTCGCAGGATCGTGCGTGTGGCGGATGTGGTCCACGCCGGCCACCAGCGCGCCGAACACCTTGCGATTGCCGACCACGCCGCCTACGGCGGTGCCGCCGAAGTTGACGCCGTGATAGCCGCGCTCGCGGCCGATGAGGCGCATGCGGTGGCCTTCACCGCGCGCGCGGTGGTAGGCGAGCGCCAGCTTGAGCGCGGTGTCGACCGACTCGGAGCCCGAGTTGGTGAAGAACACGCGCTTGAGGTCGCCCGGCGCGATGCTCGCCAGCTTGTCGGCAAACTCGAAGGCGAGCGGGTGCCCCATCTGGAAGGTCGGCGCGAAGTCGAGCTCGGCGACCTGCTTCTGCACAGCCTTCACGATCTTCTCGCGGCAATGACCCGCGTTCACGCACCACAGCCCCGAGGTGCCGTCGATCAGCTTCCTGCCTTCGGGCGTGTAGTAATGGATGCCCTCGGCGCGCGCCATGAGGCGCGGCGCCTTCTTGAACTTGCGGTTCATGCTGAAGGGCATGAAGAACGCGGAGTTTTCGAGGGTGGGGACGGTGGCGCGGTCGTTCATGGCGGTTCTCCTGAGTTCTGTTCCTAGGCCGCAGCGCGCGCGGCGCCGGCGGCGCCGGCCGCCTTGAGCGCCGCGTGCAGCAGCACGTTGCAGCCCGCGGCAAGGTCCGCGGGCGTCGCGCTTTCGATCTCGTTATGGCTGATGCCGCCCGCACAGGGCACGAACACCATCGCGGCGGGCGCGACGCCGGCGATCGATACCGCGTCGTGCCCGGCGCCGCTGACGATGTCGCGGTGCGGGTAGCCGAGCGCCGCCGCGGCGGCGCGCACGTGGCCGACCAGCGCGGCATCGAACTCGCAGGGCTTGAAGTGCACCGTCTCCTGGAGCTCGATCCTTACGCGGCATTCCGTCTCGATGGCCTTCACCGCCCGCTTGAGCGCCTCGCACATGGCGTCCAGCGTCGAGAGCTTGGCGTTGCGGAAATCCACCGCGGTGCGCACCTCGCCGGGAATCACGTTGCGTGAATTGGGCTTGACCAGCATGAAGCCGACGGTGCCGCGCGCGTAGTCCGGAGACTCGCGCGCGATGCGGTTCACTTCCAGGACGAAGCGGCTTGCGGCAATCAGCGCATCCTTGCGCAGTTCCATCGGTGTCGGGCCCGCATGCGCGTCCTGGCCGGTGATGGTGACGTCGTACCAGCGCTGGCCGAGCGCGCCCTGCACGACGCCGATCGTCTTGCCCTCGTTCTCCAGCACCGGCCCCTGCTCGATGTGCGCCTCGAAGTAGCCGCCGAGCTTGTGCGGCCGTGCGGAGCCCGCGTAGCCGATGCGCTCGAGCTCCGCGCCCACCGTCTTGCCATCGAGGTCTAGCTGCGCGCACACGTGCTCCAGGCTGAAGACGCCCGTGAACACGCCCGAGCCCATCATCACGGGCCGGAAGCGCGAGCCCTCCTCGTTGGTCCAGGACACCACTTCGAGCGGCGCGCGCGTGCGCACGCCCGCGTCGTTCAGCGTGCGCAGCACCTCCAGGCCTGCCATGACGCCGTACGCGCCGTCGAACTTGCCGCCGGAGGGCTGCGAATCGAGGTGGCTGCCCATGGCGATCGGCGCGAGGCTCGGGTCGGTGCCGGCACGGCGAGCGAAGATGTTGCCGATGCCGTCGACCTCCACGGCGAGTCCGGCGTCGCGTGCCCAGCGGCAGAAAAGGTCCCGTGCGCCTCGATCCTCGTCGGTCAGCGTCAGGCGCTTGACGCCGCCCTTGGGCGTGGCGCCGATTCTGGCGAGCTCCATCAGGGAACCCCAGAGCCGGGCGGCATTGATGCGCAGGTCGTTCATGGCGGCGCGTTCCAGGCGGCGGTTGGCGCGGGTAGCTTACCCGATTAGACTTTGCCCATGAATCTCTTTGATCTCAAGGGCAAAGTTGCGTTGGTGACCGGCGGCAACGGCGGCATCGGCCTCGGCATCGCGCAGGGTCTCGCACAGGCGGGAGCGCAGGTGGCCATCGCCGGACGCAATGGAGCGAAGAACGCCGCCGCGCTCAAGACGCTGGGCGCCAAGGCAGTGGCGATCGCCGTGGACGTCAACGACGGCGCGCAGGTGCGGCGCATGATCGCCGACACGGTCAAGGCGTTCGGCGGCCTCGATATCCTGGTCGCCAACGCCGGCATCAATATCCGCAAGCAGCCGCAGGATTACACTGCTGCGGAGTGGCGCCAGGTGATCGACACCAACCTGAACAGCGTCTTCGACTGCTGCCAGGCGGCCTACCCCGAGATGAAGAAGCGCGGCGGCGGCAAGATCGTCACCATCGGCTCGATGACCAGCATCTTCGGCCTGGGCGTCGGGCCCGCCTACTCCGCGACCAAGGGCGCGGTGGTGCAGCTCACCAGGAGCCTGGCCGTCGCCTGGGCGAAGGACAACATCCAGGTGAACAGCATCCTGCCGGGCTGGATCGACACTGACCTCACGCGCGGCGCGCGCCAGCAGATCCAGGGTCTCAGCGAGCGCATCGTGCAGGGCACGCCTGCGGGGCGCTGGGGCATGCCCGGGGACCTCGCCGGCGCCGCGGTGTTCTTCAGCAGCCCGGCGAGCGATTTCGTCACCGGCACCGCGCTGCCGGTGGACGGCGGCTACTCGAGCTCGATCTTCTAGTCGCTAGCGCGGCCGCGAACTGCGCGCGCGGCAGCGCGGCGTCAGCCCGGCCAGGCGACGACCTTCTGCCGCTGCTCGCCGAGGCCCTTGATGCCGAGCGTCATCACGTCGCCCGGCTTCAGCCACACCGGGTTGGGCTTGATGCCCATGCCAACGCCCGGCGGCGTGCCGGTGGTGATGATGTCGCCGGGCAGCAGCGTCATGTACTGGCTGACGTGCGACACGATCTGCGCCACGCTGAAGATCATGGTGCGCGTGTTGCCCGACTGCATGCGCTTGCCGTTGAGGTCGAGCCACATGTCGAGCTTCTGCGGGTCGGTGATCTCGTCGGTGGTGACGAGCCACGGCCCGATCGGCCCGGCGGTGTCGAAGCCCTTGCCCTTGTCCCACTGGCTGGTCGCCATCTGGAAAGCGCGCTCGGAGATGTCGTTCACCACGCAGTAGCCGGCGACGACGTCGAGCGCCTGGTCCACGCTCACGTACTGCGCCTTGCTGCCGATCACCACGCCGAGCTCGATCTCCCAGTCGAGCCTGGTGGAGTTCTTCGGCTGGATGACATCGTCGTTCGGCCCGCTGATGCAGGTGGTCGCCTTGGAGAAGACGATCGGCTCGGCGGGAATCGGCATGCCGGCCTCCTTGGCGTGGTCGCTGTAGTTCAGGCCGATGGCGACGAACTTGCTGATGCCGACGTACGGCACGCCGAAGCGCGGGCTGTTCGACACCACCGGCAGCGTCTCGGCCTTCACCTTGGAGAGCATCTTCAGGCCGCGCGGTGAAATCTCGTTCGGCCCGATGCCGGACACCACCTTGGAGAGGTCGCGCAGCTTGCCTTCGCCGTCGATCATTCCCGGCTTCTCGAACCCGTCCTTGCCGTAGCGGCACAGTTTCATATCGTCATTCCCCCGTCGATCGAATACATGTTGCCCGTCGCGAACAGCGACTCGTCGGAGGCGAGGAAGACAAGGATCCCTGTGATGTCCTCGACCGTGCCGAGCCGGCCCATCGGCTGGCGGGCGATGAAGTCCTTCCTCGCCTGCGCCGGATCGGCGAAAGCGGCGATGCGTCCCTGCAGCGAAGGCGTGTCCACGGTGCCCGGGCCGATGCAGTTGCAGCGGATGCCCTGCTTCACGTAGTCGGCGGCGATCGCCTTGGTAAGACCGACCACCGCGGCCTTCGTGGCGCCGTAGACGAAGCGGTTGGGCAAGCCCTTCACGCTCGAGGCGATCGAGGACATGTTGATGATCGAGCCCTTGCCCTTCTTCAGCATGCCGGGCAGGAAGGCGCGCGTCACCAGGTACATGGATTTCACGTTCAGGTTGAAGCTGAAATCCCAGTCCCTGGGCGTGCACTCGAGAATCGTGCCGTGATGCACGAAGCCCGCGCAATTGAACAGCACGTCGATCGGCCCCACGTCCGCGGCCAGCTTCGCGATCGCCGCCTCGTCCATTACGTCCAGCACGCGCGTGCGGATGCCTTCTTTCCCCTCGAGCTCGGCGAGCGCCTTGGCGTTGACGTCGGTGGCCCATACCTGCGCGCCTTCGCGCGCGAAGGCGAGCGCCGCGCCGCGGCCGATGCCCTGTGCGGCTGCAGTGATGAATGCAGTCTTGCCGGCGAGCCTGCCTGCCATGGATATTCTTCTTTCCTGGAGTGCGCGGGGCGGGGAGCCGATTATAAATGCAACGGGCGCCGGGAGAACCCGGCGCCCGCGGCTGCAGACCGCCGCTCGCGCGGCGCGCCTTACTTCAGGTACACCTTGTCCTTCCAGTAGTACTTGCCCGCGAACTCGTAGGGCGGGTACCAGGAAAGGCGGAACGGCACGATCAGCTCCGCGTACTTCTTCTGGCTCTGGATCACCTTGTTGTAGAACGGATCCTTCTTCGCGTACTCGGCCTGGATCTTCTCCCATTCGTTGAGGAAGTTGATCAGGATCTCGTCAGGCGTCCGGATCATCTGCGTGCCGCCCTTGATGAGCTCCTGGCAGGCCTCGGCCGTCTCGCGCACGAAGATCATGTTGCGCTGCGTGACCGCGTACATGCTCGCAACCTTCAGCATCTCTTGCACGTCCGGTCCCAGCTTCTTCCAGGTATTGCCGTTGATCATCAGCTGGCCGCCGGTGACCGGCTCGTGCATCCCGGGCGTGTAGTAGTACTTCGCCACGTTGTGCAGGCCGAGCTTCTTGTCCTCGAGGCAGTTGATCCACTCCGAGCCCTCGATCACGCCGCGCTCCATCGCCGGCACGATCTCGCCGCCGGGCAGCGTCACCACTGACACGCCCAGGCGCCCGTATGTCTCTGCGCCGATGCCGTAAATGCGGTACTTGATGCCCTTCAGGTCGGCGAGGCTCTTGATCGGCTTCTTGAACCATCCCAGGCCCTGGGGATAGTCGGTGGGAACCGGGAAGCTCACCACGTTCAGCTTGATGATATCGCGGTAGAACTCCTCGAGCAGCTTCATGCCGCCGCCGTCGTAGTACCAGCCGTAGTAGTCCACGCCGTCCATGCCGAACAGCGGCCCGTGCGACAGCGGGATCCCCGCGAGGCTCTTACCGAGAATGTAGCCGAACGGCGAGGCGCCGACGTCCAGCACGCCGCGTGAAGTGGCGTCGAACACTTCGAAGGCCGGTACTACCGCGCCGGCGGGCAGCGTCTCCATCTTCACGCGGCCGCCCGACATCTTCTCGACCGTTTCGCCCCAGGACTTGAAGACGAGGTGGAAGTTCGACGATGCCGGGTGCGACGACTGACCCTTCAGCACGATCGGCTTTGCCTGGGACCACGCCGGTCCCGGTACTGCTGCCACGAGGCTTGCGGCCGCCGTAGCGAGTAACACACGTGCAAGCTTGCGCATATCTCCTCCTCCCATAGAACGCGCCCGCGGCGCGGGCACATCTGAAACGAACCTGCCGACAGCGAAACCAAGCTTGACTCCGGTCAATCTAGGCCCCCGCCAGCCTCCCTGTCAATACAAGTAACCCCCTGGTTACCACTGTCACACCTTGCCGAAGAGCTTGTCGGGCAACCACAACGCGGTCTGGGGAAAGAAGAACACGATCGCCAGGCCCACCAGCTGCAGCAGCATGAACGCGGTCATGCCGCGGTAGATCTGCCCCAGCTCCCATTTGGGCGCCACCGCCTTCAGGTAGTAGGCCGCCATCGCCACCGGCGGCGACAGGAACGCTGTCTGCAGGTTGACCGCCACCAGCGTGCAGAACCAGACCAGGTCGATCTTCAGTCCCTCGACCACCGGCATGAAGATCGGCAGGAAGATGAAGATGATCGCCGGCCACTCCAGCGGCCAGCCCAGCACGAAGATCACCGCCATCAGCAGCAGCAGCATGCCGGTGGGCGGCAGCGGCAGCGCGAGCATCGCATCCGCGATCATGGTGCTGGTCCCGAGTCGTGTGAACACCGCGCCGTAGATGTTGGAGGCCACCGCGAGGAACAGCACCAGGCTCGAGGTCTCGAGCGTCTTCAGGCAGGCCTCGCGAATCGCCTTCAGGCTCAGTCGCCCGTAGCAAAGCGTGAGCAGCACGGCGCCGGTGGCGCCCATTGCAGCCGCCTCGGTAGGCGTCGCCAGGCCGAAGATGATGCTGCCCAGCGACGCGAACATGATGGTCGCCATCGGCACGATGCCGGCGGCGAATTCCTTGACGATCTGCCCGACCGAGGTTGCCCACATCTCGCGCGGCAGCGGCGGGCCAAGCTGCGGATTCATGTGGCTGCGCACCAGGCAGTAGGCGATGTACAGCCCCGCGAGGATCAGGCCCGGGATGATGGCGGCGGCGAACAGCTTGATGATCGACACGCCGACCACCGGGCCCATCACCACCAGCATCACGCTCGGCGGGATGAGAATGCCGAGGGTGCCGCCGGCCGCGATCGCGCCCGCCGACATCTTCGGGTCGTAGCCCGCCTTCATCATGGTCGGCGCCGCCATCAGGCCCATCACCGTCACGGAGGCGCCGATGATGCCGGTGGCGGTGGCGAACAGCGTGGCAGTGAGCAGCACCCCCAGGTACAGCGAGCCGCGCAGCGGCGCGAGAATCAGCTGGAAGGACTTGAACAATCGCTCCATCAGCCCGGCCTGCTCGAGCACGTGCCCCATGAAGATGAACAGCGGCACCGCGGCGAGCGTCTCCTCCTTCATCAGGCCGATGGTCTGGAACACCATCAGGTAGAACACGGTATCGCCGAAGCCGATGTAGCCGAAGACCACCGACAAGATGATCAGCGTGAAGGCGATCGGAAAGCCGACGAAGATGCCGGCCAGCAGCGCGCCGAGCAGGATCAGGCCGAGGTACTCGTTGCTCATAGCGGCTCGCCCTTCCTGGCGGCGTACAGGCTCCTCAGGAACTCGGAAATG
>DASWBP010000036.1:0-2549 GCA_036390555.1 Burkholderiales bacterium
CTCCTCGTCCCGATCGTCGCGGCGATCGAGGGGCCGGCCGCGCTGCGCTACTACGGCCGCGCGTGGCAGGCGTCCGCGATCGGCGTGATCGGGATGACGTGCTCGCCGATGCTCGTCTTCGCCGGGCTCGGCCCCACGCGCGCCGAGCACGCCGCGATCATCGTGTCCCTGCAGCCGTCGATGACCGCCATCGCCGACTGGTGGCTGCGCGGCCGGCGCCCGGCCCGGTTCACCCTCGGCTGCATCGCCACCGCCTTCGCCGGCGTCGTGCTGGTGGTGACGCGGGGCAACCCAGCGCTGGGGCTGAGCGCGCGCGAGATCGCCGGCGATCTCCTCGTGCTGGTCGGCGCCGCCTGCTTGGTGGTGTACACCATGGGCACCGAGCGCTTTCGCGGCTGGTCCGCGCTCAAGCTCACCGTGCTGACGCTCATCCCCGGGTCGATCGGCCTCGTGGTGGGAACCTCGGTGCTCGTCGCCCTCGGCGTCTCGCACGTGCCGAGCGCTGCGGCGGCCGCGTCGGTCGCGCCGCAGCTCGCATTCCTCGCGCTCTTTGGCGTGGCAGCGGCGATGCTCATGTGGAACGCCGGCACCCAGCGCATCGGCGCGCTCAACGCCATGCTGATGCAGAACCTGATGCCGGTGATCGTCTTCGCGATCCAGTTCGGGCAGGGCCAGCGCTTCGAGCCGGCCGAGCTCCTCGGCGCCGGGCTGGTGATCGGGGCCCTGATCGCCAACAACCTCTACCTGCGTGCGAAGCACCGGGTGCGTGCCGCCGGTTAACCCCGATCAAACCCGGCCGGCCGGGGCTCGCGTAGACTCCCGCGCCTCGACGGAGGCCGGCATGGCACTGATGGACTGGACGGACGCGCTCGCGCTCGGCGTGGGGCCGATGGACGCGACGCACCGCGAATTCGTGGACCACCTCAACGCGCTCGACGCGGCGGGCGACGACGCGCTCCTCGGCCTGCTCGACGCCTTCATCGCCCACACCGAGGCGCACTTCGCGCAGGAGAGCCTGTGGATGCGCGCGACCGGCTTTCCGCCGGTGCACTGCCACGAGGCGGAGCACGACGAGGTGCTCGGCGTGATGCGCGAGGTCCGCGGCCACGTCGCGCAGGGGAAGGTGCACGTCGGGCGCGTGCTCGCGCGCGAGCTGCCCGAGTGGCTGCGCCACCACCTCGCCACGATGGACGGCGCGCTCGCCTACTTCCTGAAGTCGGTCGAGTACGATCCGGCCGGCGAGACCGCGCCGGCCTGACGCGGCGCTTGCGCTAGATGTGAAGTTTCAGGACGTTGTCCATTCGGAACCGCTGTTGGTAGCTTTTGGGTGCGAACTCAGAAGCCAACCAACAGGAGGGGACCGAATGGACGTCCATAAGAATGCCCGACTGACGCCGCGGGGTCGACTGGCGATGGTCAATCGAGTGTTGCAGGGCGAACGGTGCGGCGCTGGGCGGAACGCTTCTTGGCCCAGGGCGAAGCCGGGTTGCTGGATCGCTCCTCGCGGCCGCATCGCTCGCCTAAGGCCATCGCCCGCGGTACGGCCCAGCGCGTCGTCAGCCTGCGCCGGCGTCGGCACACGATGGCCGCGATCGCCGAGCAACTGGCGGTGAGCCGCGCCACAGTGTCGCGGGTGCTGGCGCCGGTGGGCTTGAGCCGTCTGGCATCGCTCGATCCGGTGCCGCTGCCGCAGCGCTACGAGCACCAGCGCCCCGGGGAGCTGCTGCACTTGGACACCAAGAAGCTTGGGCGCATCGAGGGTGCCGGTCACCGCATCCACGGCGATCGCACCCGCCGCGCGCGAGGTGCCGGCTGGGAGTACACCTACGTCGCAATCGACGATCACTCCCGGCTGGGATTTGCGCAGCTGCACCCAGCCGAGAACGGCCTGAGCGCCACCCAGTTCCTCAAGCAGGCTTTGGACTACTACGGCACCTTGGGCATTCGCGTGCGCGCCATCCTCACCGATAACGCCAAGATCTTCGGCGCCAATGCCTTCCAGGCGCTGTGCCGTCGCAACCGCATCAAGCACCTGCGCACCCGAGCCTATCGGCCACAGACCAACGGCAAGGCCGAGCGCTTCATCCAGACAGCACTGCGCGAATGGGCCTATGCGCCCTTGTACCGCCACTCCAAGCAGCGCTCTCTCGAGCTGCCTCATTGGCTGCATCGTTACAATTGGCATCGGCCTCACGGCAGCCTAAAGGGCAATCCACCCATCAGCCGCATCGGTCTCGCAGAGGCCAATGTGCTGAGACTCCACAGCTAGATCGGGAGGAAAATCGCGGTCGCGATGAACTGCGTCGAGCGGCGGATGACGCGGTTCGTGCGCTGCGCGGTCACGCGCGCCATCACGTCCTGGTAGGCGACCAGCTTGCCGAACTCGCGCTCGAAGGAAAGGTTCTTCACCTCCGCGGTCGCCTCGTTCGAGAACAGCAGGGGCTGCCCCTGGGCGTCGCGGGCGTTGGCGAGCTTCCACGCGGCGATCTCGACGTTGCGCGCCGCGTTGTACAGCTTCTGCGCGTCGAGGGTGTCAGTGAGGTAGATGT
>DASWBP010000037.1:0-13090 GCA_036390555.1 Burkholderiales bacterium
GACCTTGCGGCCGGAGCTCTTCTCCAGCCGCGCCACCAGGTCGGCGACCTGGGCCGGGGCCATCTCGAACGCCGTGTAGATCTCCGCCTCGAGCGTGCCTTCGCGCTCGTTCTTCAGCGCTTCGAAATGCGCGCGGATCTCCGTCACCACGTCCAGGCGCCCGTTGTCCGCGAGCACGCGCACGAAGTTCTCCGCATCGCCGGAGAGCTTGCCGGCGAGGATCGAAACGATCAGTCCGGCGGCCTTCGCGGCAGGCAGGTTCGGATCGCCGACCGCCATGCGCACCCGCTCATCCGCCGCCACCGCGGCAAGGTTCGCGAGCGCCGCCGACCATTCGGCGAGCTTGCCCTGCGCATCAGCCAGCTGGAAGGCGGCTTCGGCGTAGGGGCGCGCGATGGTGGTGGGTTCTGCCATGTCCGGATCTAGAGCTGATTCTTGATGCCATCGAGGAGATCAGCGTGCGCCTTTGCGTCGACTTCGCGGCGCAGGATCTTCTCGGCGCCGGCCACCGCGAGCGCCGCGACCTCGTCACGCAGCTTCTCGCGCGCGCGCGATACTTCCTGCTGGATCTCGGCCTTCGCCGCCGCCTTCTCCCGGTCGGCCTCGGCCTTGGCCGCGGCCTTCGCCTCCTCGATCACCTGTGCGGCGCGCTTCTCGGCCTGCGCCAGGATATCGGTGGCGCGCCCGCGCGCGCCGGCGATCTCCTCGCCCGCCTGCCTGGCCGAGAGCTCGAGCGACTTGCGCCCCTGCTCGGCCGCGGCGAGGCCGTCGGCGATGGTCTTCTGGCGCGCCTCGATGGCGCGCAGCATGAATGGCCAGACGAACTTGACCGTGAACCAGATGAACAGCGCGAAGGTGGCCGCCTGCGCGATCAGCGTGAGGTTGAAGCTCATTGCATGCCCCCGAGGGGTCGCGCGCTCAGCGGATGACGGCGAGCAGCGGGTTGGCGAAGGCGAACATCATCGCCAGGCCCACGCCGATGATGAACGAGGCGTCGATCAGGCCGAGCAGCAGGAACACCTTGGCCTGCAGCGAGTTGGTGAGCTCGGGCTGGCGCGCCGCGGCCTCGAGGAAGCGGCTGCACATGATGCCCACGCCGATGCAGGCGCCCGCGGCGCCGACGCCGATCATCAGGCCGATGCCGATCCCGGTGTAGGCCTGGATCATGGCCAGCATTTGGAGTTTTTCCATCGTCTTTCCTTTCCTGTGCGAGAGTCGAATTGCGGTGGTTAGTGGTGTTCGTGCGCCATCGCGATGTACACGACGGTCAGCATCATGAAGATGTAGGCCTGCAGCGCCACGATCAGGATGTGGAAGATCGCCCAGCCCAGGCCGAGGACGGTGGCGATGATCGAGCCGAAGATGCCGGTGGCGGCAAGCAGCCAGAGCAGCAGGAAGATGATCTCGCCCGCGTACATGTTGCCGAACAGCCGCAGCGCGTGCGACAGCGGCTTGGAGACGTACTCGATGAAGTTGAACATCAGGTTCGCCGGCCACAGCAGGGGATTCGAGCCGAAGGGCGCGCAGAACAGCTCGTGGATCCAGCCGCCCAGCCCCTTCGCCGCGATCGAAAAGCCGATCATCAGGAACCAGACGGAGAGTGCGAGCGCGAAGGTGGTATTGACGTCGGCGGTCGGCACCGGGCGCCACTCGGGCATGCCGAGCAGCTTCATGCCGCCGGCGACGAAGTCGATCGGCAGGAAGTCCATCGCGTTCATCAGCAGCACCCAGAGGAACACCGTGAGCGCGGCCGGCGCGACGAACTTGTTGCGGTCGCCGTGGTGGAAGATGCCCTTCACCTGATCGTCGATGAACTCGAACAGCAGCTCGACGAACGCCTGCCGCTTGTTGGGCACGCCCGAGGTCGCGCCGCGCACCACCCACCACACCGCGCCCAGCGCCAGCACCCCGAGCACCATCGCCGTGATCACCGAATCGACGTTCAGCACCCAGAAGTCGCCCTCGCCCACCGGCTTGGTGAGGAAAGTGAGGTGGTGCTGGATGTAATCCGTGGCGTTGAAGTCTTTGCCGGCAGCCATCTACGGGTACTCGCGCACAAAGAACGCCATGCCGAAGATCAGGACGGTCACGAGGAACGACCCGAAAAACACGGGCGCGACGACGCCTTCGTACGTCGCCAGCACCAGCCACAGCAGGAGCACGATGAGGCCGATCTTCACTCCTTCGGCCATCAGCGCGCCAATCAGGACATCCCCTGCGGACTGCGCCTTGCCCTTCGATGCCACCACCGCGGCAACCCCGCCGGCGCAGACGCTGACCGCGCCCCCGAGGGCCGCGGACAGCGCGCCGTCGACTCCGGCCAGAATCCCCCCGGCGAGCGTCAAGGCTGCAGTGGCGATCAATTGCCACCGCAAAACGGTGCGGATCGGCTTGCGCAGGGTGCCGAGATTGGCGTTCATGCTCTTGGCGACCTGCAAAGCCGCGCGATTTTAACGGGTTGCGCCAATTGAGGTCAACGCATTGCGCTGCAACATCCGGCCTGTTTCACCCTCAGCTCAGCTTCTTGAGGAGCTGGTCGAGGTGGTCGAGGCTCGCGTAGTGCACGATCAGCTTGCCGCCGCCCTTGCGCCGCGCGCGGATCTCCACCGTGGTGCCGAGGCGCTCCGACACCTCCTCTTCGAGCCGCTCGAGGTCGCGGTCCGGCTTCGCCGCGCGCTTGGCGCCCTGCCCGCGCAGCAGCTTCCCCACCAGCGCCTCGGCCTCGCGCACCGAGAGGCCGCGCGCGGCGATGCGGTTGGCGGCCTCCACCTGGCGCGCACCGTCGAGCGCGAGGACCGCGCGCGCGTGGCCCATCTCCAGCACGCCTTCCATCACCATCCCCTGCACGGGCTTGGTGAGCTTGAGCAGCCGCAGCAGATTGGTGGTGGCGGTGCGCGAGCGTCCTACGGCGTCCGCCGCCTGCTCGTGCGTCATGCGGAACTCATCCACCAGCCGTTGCAGCCCCGCGGCCTCTTCCATCGGATTGAGGTTCTCGCGCTGGATGTTCTCGATGAGCGACATGGCGAGCGCCGATTCGTCCGGCACCTCGCGCACCAGGGCCGGGATCTCCTGCAGCCCCGCCATCTGCGCGGCTCTCCAGCGCCGCTCGCCGGCGATCAGCTCGTAGCGGTCGCGGTCCACCGGGCGCACGAGCACCGGCTGCATCAGCCCCTGCGACTTGATCGAGGCAGCAAGCTCCGCAAGCGCCTCCTGGCCCATGCGCGTACGCGGCTGGTAGCGGCCGGGCCGAATGCGGGACACGGGCAGTGTGGTGAGCGAGTCGCGCGGCGCCTCGCCCGCGCCGAGCAGCGCGTCCAGGCCGCGTCCGAGTCCTCTGGGTTTGCTCATGGTGTCCTCACGTGGTGGCCGCCTGCGCCAGGCCTTCGCGCTGCAGGACTTCCTCTGCAAGCGCGAGGTAGGCCTGTGCGCCTTTCGATTCCGGGTCCCACAGCACCGCGGGCGTGCCGTAGCTCGGCGCCTCGGCGAGGCGTACGTTGCGCGGCACGACGCTGCGGTAGACCTTGTCGCCGAAATGCGCTTCGAGCTGCTGCGAGACCTGCTGCGCGAGCGTGTTGCGCGCGTCGAACATGGTGCGCAGCAGGCCGGCGATTTCGAGGGTCGGGTTGAGGTGGGCGCGCACGCGCTTGATGGTGCCCACCAGGTCGGAAAGCCCCTCGAGCGCGTAGTACTCGCATTGCATCGGAATCAGCACCGACTGCGCCGCCACCAGGCCGTTCACCGTGAGCAGCGAGAGCGAGGGCGGGCAATCGATGAAGACGAAGTCGTACTCGGCGTCCACGCTCGCGAGCGCCGCCTTGAGGCGCGACTCGCGGTGCTGCAGCTCCACCAGCTCGATCTCCGCGCCGGCAAGCTCGCGGTTGGCGGGTACCAGGTCGTAGCCTGCGCGCTCGGCGCGCGTGCGGATCTTGTCGATCTCGCCCAGCCCGAGCAGCACGTGATAGACCGTGCGCGCGGCGCTGCGCTTGTCCACGCCGCTGCCCATCGTGGCGTTGCCCTGCGGATCGAGGTCGATGAGCAGCGTGCGCTGACCCGCGCGCGCGAGGGCGGCGGCGAGGTTGACGCTGGTGGTCGTCTTGCCGACGCCGCCTTTCTGGTTCACCACCGCGATGACGCGCGCCATGCCTCAGCCCTCGCAGCGGCACAGCACCAGGTGCCGCTCGGCCTCCAGGAGCGGCACCTGAAGGCGCCGCACGTCGCGGCAGTCGGCACCTGCGGGCACGCGCGCAAGCTCCTCGGCGGGATAGACCCCCTTCATCGCGGCGAGCACGCCGCCCGGCGCGAGCAGGTGGCGGCAGGCGGCGATGAAATCCGCGAGCTCGGCAAAGCCGCGCGCGATGACACAGGCGAATCTCTGCGCGGGGCGCCAGGCCTGCACGCGGCTGACGTGCACCTGTGCGTTCGCGAGGCGCAGCTCGATGATCGCCTGCTGCAGGAACGCGGCCTTCTTGTGGTTGGCGTCGTTCACCGTCACCGCGCGCTCCGGCTCGGCGATCGCGATCGGGATGCCCGGCAGTCCGCCGCCGGAGCCGACGTCGGCGAGCGCGCCGGCCGGCAGGTGCGGCAGCACCGCGAGCGAGTCAAGCAGGTGATGGCTGACCATCTTCTCTGGATCGCGGATCGCGGTCAGGTTGTACGTTTTGTTCCACTTCGCCAGCAATTCGAGATAGGCGAGCAGCTTTTCCTGCGCAGACTCCGCCAGCGGCAGGCGAAGCGCCTCCAGCCCGCCGCGCAGCGCAGCGCGCGCGCTCATGCGCGCTGCTTCCGGGCGGCTTGGTGTCGTTTGAGATGCACGAGCAGGAGCGAGATCGCCGCGGGCGTGATGCCCGAGATGCGCCCGGCCTGCCCCACGGTTTCGGGCCGCAGGCGCTCGAGCTTTTGCTGGACTTCCTTCGACAGCCCACGCACCGCGCCGTAGTCCAGGTCGGCCGGCAGACCGAGGTCTTCCTGCCGCGCGCGGCGCGCGACTTCGTCCTTCTGCCGCTCGATATAGCCCGCGTACTTTGCCTGGATCTCGACCTGCGCTCCTACAGCCTCGTCCGCCATGCCCTTCCCAGCATTAGGGAGTGTCATAAGTGAGTGATAACTCACATCTGGCCGCTTCAGGAGTGACGCGTAGGACTGGTCGCGCTCAAGCGGCTTGCCAAGCACGCGAACCGCGTCGCCATCGCTGATTTCGCCACGCCTGGCCCACGTCTGCTCCAATCGCGCCTGCTCGTGGGCGATGGCGTCTCGCTTGCGACTGAAGGCATCCCAGCGCTTGTCATCCACAGCGCCCAGGCGCCGGCCGGTTTCGGTGAGCCTCAGATCCGCGTTGTCCTCCCGGAGCATCAACCGGTACTCGGCGCGGCTGGTGAACATGCGGTAGGGCTCGGACACGCCTCGCGTCACGAGATCGTCGACGAGAACGCCAAGGTAGGCCTCGTCGCGCCGCGGGCACCATGCCGCATCGCCACGGACGAGAAGCGCGGCGTTGATTCCCGCGAGCAGCCCTTGGGCAGCGGCCTCCTCGTAGCCCGTCGTGCCGTTGATCTGGCCGGCAAAGAAGAGCCCGGCGATGGACTTCGTCTCGAGCGACGACTTGAGGTTGCGCGGATCGAAGTAGTCGTACTCGATCGCGTAGCCGGGCCGCAGGATGTGCGCGCGCTCCAAGCCGCGGATCGAATGGACGAGGTCGAGCTGGACGTCGAAGGGCAGGCTCGTGGAGATGCCATTCGGGTAGATCTCACTCGTCTCGAGCCCTTCCGGTTCGAGGAAGATCTGGTGGCTCGCCTTGTCGGCGAAGCGATGGATCTTGTCCTCGATCGACGGGCAATAGCGGGGACCGACCCCCTGGATCACCCCTGTATACATCGGGGAGCGATCGAGGCTGCCTCGAATGATCTCGTGCGTCCTCTCGTTGGTATGCGCGATCCAGCAAGGCAGTTGGCGGGGATGCATGTCGCGACCACCGAGGAAGGAGAAGACCGGCTCCGGGGTGTCCCCGGGCTGCTCCTGCATGACGGAAAAGTCGACCGTCCTGCCGTCGATCCTGGGCGGCGTGCCCGTCTTCAGCCGACCGACCGGTAGCTTCATCTCGCGCAGCCGTGCCGCAAGGGCGACCGAGGCTGGATCTCCCGCGCGGCCCGCGCGGTAGTTCTGCAGGCCTACATGAACCAGGCCGTCGAGAAACGTCCCGGTCGTAACGATCACGGACTGACTGCGGAATCGCACCCCGAGTTGCGTGAGCACGCCCACGGCGCGGTCGCCCTGGAGCAGGATGTCGTCAACCGCCTGCTGGAAAAGAGTGAGATTCGCCTGCCGCTCGAGCCTCGCGCGAATCGCCCGGCGGTAGAGAACCCGGTCGGCCTGCGCGCGCGTCGCGCGGACAGCCGGGCCCTTGGAAGCATTCAAAGTCCGAAACTGGATTCCCGCTTCATCGGTCGCAAGTGCCATCGCGCCCCCGAGGGCGTCGATCTCCTTCACGAGATGTCCCTTGCCGATCCCGCCGATGGAGGGGTTGCAGGACATCTGGCCCAGGGTCTCGATGCTGTGGGTAAGGAGCAGCGTCCTGGCACCCATTCGAGCCGCGGCGAGCGCCGCTTCGGTGCCGGCGTGGCCACCACCGACAACGATGACATCAAACTCGCCTGGGTACTGCATCTGGGGGATTTCCGCGGAGGCGGCATGATACGTGAATGTTTCACGTGAAACTAGCGCGGTGTCCTCGCCGCGCTATGTTCCACGTGGAACAAGAGGGAGTTAGAGAGATGCTGCAGTGCAGCAAGTCCCCCGCTCATGCGACAATCCGGCCCCTTTTCGCGATTGCCCGTGATCTCCCTCTCCCGCTACGCCACCCTGCTCGAGCGGTCCGAGTTGAGGCGCACGATCGTCGCCTCGGTGATCGGCCGGCTCCCGATCGGGATCCTCAGCTTGGCGATCCTGCTCGCCACCCAGGCTGCGACCGGTTCATTTGGCCACGCCGGCGCAGTCGCCGCCTGCTATCTCGCCGGCCTTGCCGCGATGGCACCCGTTCTGGGACGCGTCATCGACAAGATCGGGCCCGCGCGAATTCTCGTCACCTGTGCCGCCCTGTTTCCGGCGACGCTCGTCGCGCTCGTCGCCTCGTTGAAGCTCAGTGCGCCGGCATGGACAACCTTCGCGCTTGCCGCGCTTGCGGGCGCGAGCTTTCCGCCGATCACCGTCAGCCTGCGCACCTTCCTGCGCCAGCGGCTCGCAGATGAAGCGCAGCTCGCCACTGCCTACTCGCTCGAATCGGTCCTCATCGAGATCATCTTCATCATCGGCCCGATGCTGGTCGCGTTGTTCGCCGCGTACTTGAGCGCCGGTGCCGCGGTGCTCTTCGCCGCTGCCTGCGGCTGCGCGGGCACGCTGCTGTTCCTGCGCTCGCCGGTGCTCGCGCACTGGCGGATCGAGCACCGCCACGCGCCGAGCCTCATCGGTCCGCTCGCCGTGCGCGGGTTCATTCCGCTGCTGGCCGTGATCCTCGCGTACTCGGGCGCGTTCGGACTCCTCGAGATCGGCGTCACCGCCTACGCGGCAGAAGCTGGCCGCCCCGCGCTCGCGGGCCTGGTCCTCGGGCTGATGAGCGTGGGCAGCGCGTTGGGCGGACTCGCCTATGGAAGCCGCAGCTGGCGCCTGCCGCTGCCGCTGCAATTCGCGCTCATGCTGCTGCTCATGGGTGGCGGAATCGCCAGCCTGGGCCTGATCGCCAATTTGGCGCTGTTCACGGTGTTCGGCGTCATCGCGGGTATCGTCATGGCGCCGGCGCTCATCATCCAGTCCATGCTGGTGGCGAAGACCGCACCCGCGCAGTACGCGACCGAGGCGTTCACGTGGTCGACGTCGTGCCTGCTGACGGGCGTGGGCCTGGGCCTCGCTGCGGGCGGGCTGCTGCTCGAGCGCGCCAACTCGCCCGCGGTCTTCGCGACCGCCGGCGCCGTCTCGCTCGGCGCTGCGGTCCTCGCCTACGCTTCGCTGCGCAGGACTTAGGCCGCGCGCGCGCGACGCGGCCGCCGCCGCGCGCGCTGCAGGAAGTACACGAACGCGACCAGCGCGAGCGCCGGGATGTACACCCAATGCTCAGAGGGCCGGTCGCTCGGCACCTTGACGGCGCCGACCTTGAAGCCCTGCTCAAAGCCGGACTTCTTCGCGCGGCTGCCGAATTTCACCGCTGTGATGCGCACCTCGTCGCCGGCCGTGCTCACGCTGAGGCCGGCATCCGCGATGCGCGCACGCCCTTCACCCGGCTTGGTGAGCTGCACGGCGACAGTCTTGCGCACTTCGTCGCCCTCTACGTTCGTGCCTTCGATCATCAGCACCAAGCGGTCGTTCTCGCCCAGCTCCTTCGCCACGCGGAAGATCTCCTTCGCCGGCACCTCGGTGTAGGGCGCATAGAGCCTGTCCATGAAGAAGTCCGGGCGGAACAGCGCGAAGGTCGCGACGAGCAGCAGCGCGATCTCCCACCACTTACAGCGCGTTTGGAAGAACCCCATGGTTGCGGCAGCGAATACCATCGATGCGACGGTTGCTGTGAAGGCGACCACCAGCACTTCCCACCAACCGTGCACGTCGATGATCAGCAGCGCCGGGTTGAAGACGAAGACGAAGGGCAGCACCACCGTACGCAGCGCATACACCGATCCCTGGATCCCGGTCTGGATCGGGTCCTCGCCGGAGATCGCCGCCGCCGCGAAGCTCGCGAGTCCCACAGGCGGCGTGATGTCGCCCATGATCCCGTAGTAGAAGACGAAGAGGTGCACCGCGATCAGCGGGATCACCAAGCCCGACTGCGCGCCCAGCTCGACGATCACAGGCGCCATCAGCGTCGCCACCAGGATGTAGTTGGCGGTGGTCGGCACGCCCAGGCCCAGCACAAGGCAGACGAAGGCGGTGAACAGCAGCATGACGAACACGTTGCCCTGCGAGACGACTTCCACGAAGTCGGTCATGCGAAAGCCCAGGCCCGTGAGCGTAATGCCGCCGACGATGATGCCCGCGGTGCCGGTGGCGATCGCGATGCCGATCATGCTGCGCGCCCCGTCGTTCAAGCCGTCGACGATCTCCCGCGCCCCCTTGCGTACTTCCTCCGCAACACGCTTGCGGCGCCGAAACAAGGCGGTGAGTGGGCGCTGCGTCGCCATCAGCACGATGAGCGAGACCGTCGCCCAGAAGGCAGAAAGCGATGGCGAGAGCTCCTCGATCATCAGGCACCAGATCAGCACGCCGATCGGGATGAGGAAGTGAATCCCTGCCTTGACGGTGGGCCAGGTGTCAGGCAGCACGGGATTGTCCACGTCGATGTCCGGCGGCAGATCCGGGCACTGCGAAGCGACCCAGACCGTGTAGACGTAGAGACCTGCGAGCAGCAGGCCGAGGACCCATGGTGCCGCCACCGGCCCGAGCGCGAGCTTCGCGCCCTCGGCCACCCAGTAGATGAGGCTGCACACGACGATGGTTCCCGAGATGCCGAGCCCCCAGGCGACGAGCTTCTGCTGGAACTTCCGCTCTCTCGCGCGCGCCATCGGCTCGAGTCCCAGCTTGAGCGCCTCGAGGTGCACGATGTAGAAAAGCGCGATGTAGGAGATCAGCGCCGGCAGGAACGCATGCTTGACGATGTCGGTGTAGGGGATGCCCACGTACTCCACCATCAGGAACGCGGCCGCTCCCATCACGGGCGGCATGATCTGACCGTTGACTGAGGATGCCGTCTCGATGGCGCCCGCCTTCACGCCGCCATAGCCGGCTTTGCTCATCAGCGGAATCGTGAAGATGCCGCCGGAGACGACGTTTGATACCGAGGAACCGGAGATGAGGCCATTGAGCCCCGAGGACACCACTGCCACCTTGGCCGGGCCGCCGCGCAGGTGGCCGAGCATGGCGAAGGACACCTGCATCATGTAGTTGCCCGCGCCGGCCTTGTCGAGCAGCGCGCCGAACAACACGAAGATGAAGATGTAGCTGACAGACACGCCGAGGGCGACGCCGAATACGCCTTCGGTGGTGAGCCACTGGTGCGAAAGCATCCGCTCCCAGGAGGCGCCCTTGTGCGCGATCACGTCCGGCAGGAACTTGCCGAGCAGGATGTAGGCGAGGAAGAGCAGCGCAAGTATCGTCATCGGCATGCCGACCGCGCGCCGGGTCGCCTCGAGCAGCAGCACAATGCCGAGGGTCGCGACAATCACATCCTGCAAGTTCGGCTGACCCGGTCGCGTCGCGAGCTGCGCGTAGAAGAACAGGAAGTACGCGCCCGCGATCGCGGCCGCGAGCCCCAGCAGCCAATCGAACCACGGGATGCGCGCGCGTTGCGCGGGACTGCGCAGCATCGGGTAGCAAAGGAAGCCGAGCAACAGCCCGACGCCCAGGTGCAAAGAGCGCGCCTCGGTGTCGTTCAGCACGCCCCAGCCGAAGGCGAAGGGCAGTGGCGAGGCGTACCAGAGCTGGAACAGCGACCACGAGATGGCGATCGCGAACACCAGCTTGCCCGCTATCCCCTTTGCGGCGCGGCCGCCGGTGTCGGCGTCGGCGACCAGTTGCTGGAGATCCCGATCCGGCTTCTTCGTCTTCTTGACCATGGCTCACCCCCGAAAAACAAGGGGGGCGAAACTTGCGTTTCGCCCCCCGGGTCCCGCTGCGCCGCCTTCCTTGCCTACTTCACCCAGCCCTTCTCCCTGTAGTACTTGAGCGCGCCGTCGTGCAGCGGCGCGGAGAGGCCGTCCTTGATCATCGCCTGCGGCGTGAGCACGGCGAGCGCGGGGTGCAGCTTCTTGAATTCGTCGAAGTTGTCGAACACTGCCTTCACTACCTGGTAGATCGTGTCGCCCGGCACCTTAGAGGAAGACACGAAGGTCGCGAGCACGCCGTAGGTTTCCGTCGCCTGCGGGTTGCTTGGATACAACCCCGCCGGGATCGTCGCCTTGGCGTAGTACGGCTTTTCCTTCACCAGCTTGTCCACCGCGGGGCCCGTGACCGACACCAGCTTCGCGCCGCAGACGGTCGTGGGGTCCTGGATGTTCGCCGACGGATGGCCGACGAGATAGAAGAACCCGTCGATCTTGCCGTCGCAGAGCGCGGGCCCGTGCTCGTCCGCCTTCAGCTCGGAGGCGAGCGAGAAGTCCGAGATCTTCCAGCCCATGGTGGCGATCAGCTCGTCCAGCGTCGAGCGCGTGCCAGAGCCGGGGTTGCCGACGTTGAAGCGCTTGCCCTTGAAATCCGCGAAGCTGCGCGCGTTGATTTCTTTGCGCGCGACGACGGTAACCGGCTCGGGGTGCAGGCCGAATACGGCGCGCAGTTCGGGCATCTGCTCCTTGAACTGTCCCAGGCCCTTGGCGGCGTTGTAGTGCACATCGGACTGCGCGACGCCCATGTCGAGCTCGCCCGCCTTGATGGTGTTGATGTTGAACACCGAGCCGCCGGTCGACTCCACTGAGCAGCGGATGCCGTGCGCCTTGCGGTCCTTGTTGACCAAGCGGCAGATCGCGCCGCCAGCGGCGTAATACACGCCGGTCACACCACCCGTGCCGATGGTGATGTACTTCTGCTGCGCCTGGGCCGCGGGCTGGAACGCGCCGGCCGCAAGCGCGGCCGCGGTGAGCGCGACGAGTTTACGCATGGCTTGGTCTCCTCCTCAGGAAAATGCCGAGTCTAGCTTAGCGGAAGCCGCCTTCAGGCGGCAACCGCAACTTTCAGGACTGCGTCGAGGGCAGCGCCAAGCTTCGCGACCAGCTCGTCGAGCTGCGCCTCCTCCACGATGAACGGCGGCGCGAGCAGCACATGGTCGCCCTGCACGCCGTCGAGGGTTCCTCCCATCGGGTAACACATCAGGCCGGCATTGAGTGCTTCCCTTTTCAGCCGCGCGTGCACGCGCAGCTTCGGGTCGAAGGGGCGCTTCGAAGCGCGCTCGGCCACTAGCTCGAGACCCCAGAACAGCCCCCGGCCCCGGATGTCGCCGACATGTGGGTGCTCGCCGAAGGCAGCGCGCAGTTTGCTCTCCAGGCGCTCGCCGAGGACTCTGACGCGCGCGAGCAAGCCATCGTCATGCAGCCGCCGCTGCACTGCGAGCGCGCCGGCGCAAGCGGCCGCGTGGCCGAGATACGTGTGGCCGTGCTGGAAGAAGCCGCTGCCCGACACGATCGCTTCGTAGACGTGCTTTGCCACCAGGGTCGCGCCGATTGGCTGATAGCCGGCGCCCAATCCCTTGGCCACCGTGACCAGGTCCGGGACCACGCCCTCCTGCTCGAAGGCGTAGAGCGTGCCGCAGCGCCCCATGCCGCACATCACCTCGTCGAGGATGAGAAGCACGCCGTAGCGCTCGCAGATCTCGCGCACCCGCTTGAAGTAGCCCGGCACCGGCGGAACCGCACCGATGGTGGCGCCGGCGACGGTTTCCGCAACGAACGCGATAACCGATTTTTCACCCAGATTTCTTATCGTCTGTTCCAGCTCTGCGGCAAGGCGCTCGCCATAGGCGGCATCGGTTTCGCCGGGCTGCTTGCCGCGATACGCATAGCAGGGCGAAACATGGCTCGTCTTCACGAGCAGCGGCTCGAACTGCTTGCGTCGCCAGGCGTTGCCGCCCACCGCGAGCGCGCCGAGCGTGTTGCCGTGGTAGGACTGGCGCCGGCCGATCACGTGCGCGCGCTGCGGCTCGCCTTTCTCGACGAAGTACTGGCGCGCGAGCTTGAGCGCCGCTTCGATCGCTTCCGATCCACCCGAGACGAAGTAAACCTTGTCGAACGACTTCGGCGCGCGCGCGATGAGCGCGTCGGCAAGCGCTTCCATCGGCTCGTTGGTGAAGAACGAGGTGTGCGCGAACGGCAGCTTTTCGAGCTGGCGCTGGATCGCCTTGATCACGTCCGGGTCGGAATGCCCCAGGCACGACACCGCCGCGCCGCCCGAGGCGTCCAGGTAGCGCCGGCCTTCCCGGTCGAAAAGGTATGCGCCCTCGCCGCGCACCGCCATGGGGTAATTCAGCCGCGGATCGCGGTGGAACACGTGGGTCACAGCGCAACCTTAGCATGTAAGATTGCGTCCCGGACGCACAAACCAGGAGGAGGAGAGGATGCAACTCAGG
>DASWBP010000038.1:0-10654 GCA_036390555.1 Burkholderiales bacterium
TCCGCGACCGGCGCCGCGACCTGCGCCAGCACCGGATTTCCCATTTTGGCGATGCGTAACACGGCCATGCCTGCCCCCCTCGTTCCGAGGCCGCTATTTTGTAGCAGATCGAGTGGGTGCGAATGCCGGCTTCGGGTCGAATTGGGCAAACCACGCGCCAGGCGCGGCCCCCCCAGGGCGTGGGGCGGTTGCTGGCTTCGGCCGCGCTACGTTTTCGAGCCGGCTAAGCGCTGCGCGCGCCAACGCGCCAGCCCATTTGCGAGGGCCTCAAGCGAGCGAGCGCGTCCTCCCGAGGTCCTTGGTCCAGTGCTCATGCCGCCGTGGAACTTGCATCGCCCATTGGCGAGCGCGCGGCAGCTACAGAACCCACCACTTCGCGTGCGGCACCGCACACTTGTCTAGCTGTAGAGATCATGTGCGCGATATTGGCTCCGAGGCTCTAAGACAGCTTAGGGCAATGACTCGAACCGGCAAGCAGCTAGTCGCGGAGACGATCGCCATCGCTGGCATCGCTGTCGCCGTCCTCTCGTTCCGCGAGGACATCGTGGCGCAGTGCAAACCGCGAGTGGACGTGGAGCGCTCCTGGATGCCGCGCTAGACCGGCCGCAGTTCCACCTCAAGTTATGCGTGATCGTCCTCGAGGAGCGCCACGTAGACCTGCTCGTTGCTCACATGTATGAACCCGCGCGTGCTGGGCGAACACCTGACGAGCAGCAGCACCACGCGAATGTTGGGGAATTCGGCGAGGGCAACGCGACACATGCGCGACACCGCGCAAATTCCGCGTGGTGGCTGTTGTCTAACCAGCTGATCTTGCTGGCGTCCCCACGGGGATTCGAACCCCGGTTACCGCCGTGAAAGGGCGATGTCCTAGGCCTCTAGACGATGGGGACTTGCGAGGTCTGCAAGTCGGGTCTGGTGGAGGTAACCGGGATCGAACCGGTGACCTCTTGCATGCCATGCAAGCGCTCTCCCAGCTGAGCTATACCCCCGACCGAGGGCGCGGATTATAGCCGCCCGCCCTCCGAATCGACAAGCAAATCCGCGACTTGCCCGCCCAGGCCCCGGCGCACGGTCGGCCGGGCGGATAAATAGCGGAGCGGGTATCCTTGCGCGCGAGGGAAGGTCCAACGGTGGCACTGAGAGAGCTTGGGCGGTACCGCATCCTCGGCGAGCTCGGCCGCGGCGCCATGGGGACCGTGTATCGCGCGGTGGATCCGCTCATCGAGCGCGAGGTGGCGCTGAAGACGCTGCTCCCCGACCTGCCCGACGACGTGATCGGCGAGGTGCGCGTGCGCTTCCTGCGCGAGGCGCGCTCCGCAGGGCGCCTCTCCCATCCCAACATCGTCACCATCTACGACGTCGGCGAGGAAGGCGGCGTCGCCTACATCGCGATGGAGCTGCTCGAGGGACGCTCGCTGCAGCAGATCCTGAAGGAGCCGCAGCGCATTCCGTTCCACAGCGCCGCCGAGGTCATCGCCCAGGTGGCCGACGCGCTGCATCACGCGCACCGGGCCTCGGTCGTGCATCGCGACGTGAAGCCGGGCAACGTGATGGTGTCCTCCGCCGGACGCGCCAAGCTCACCGACTTCGGCGTCGCCTACCTGCCCGCCTCGGACGTGACGCAGACGGGCTCGGCGCTCGGCTCGCCGCGCTACATGTCGCCCGAGCAGGTGCTCGGCCAGACGATCGACGCGCGCACCGACATCTTCTCGCTCGGCATCGTGCTCTACGAGCTGCTCGCGCGGCGCACGCCGTTCGTGTGGCCCGGCGACACGACGGTCTACGCGCTCATGCAGCGCATCGCCGGCGAGCCGCATCCGCCGCTGCGGCAGATCGATCCGGAGATCCCGCTCGGCTTCGAGCGGATCATCGACCGCGCGCTCGCCAAGCGGCCGCAGGACCGCTACCAGAGCGCCGCGGAGTTCGCCAGCGACCTGCGCAACTACCGCGGCCTGGGCGGCGGCGCCGAGTTCGAGGACACGGTGCCGCAGGGGACCCTGCGCTCGGTGGGCGAGATCGCCGAGGAGCGGCAGGTCCGCAACCAGCTGATCGACGACCTCGAGCAGTTCGCGAAGAACTTCGAGGCACAGGAGTCGCAGCGCCTGAGCGCCGAGCAGGAGGCGCGCCTGAAGAAGGAGCAGGACCTGCGGGACTGGAGCGCCACGGAACAGCAGAAGCGCGAGGCGTTCGAGCGCAGCGGGCGCACCTTGCCCGGCGGCGACCCGATGACCACCACGCGGCGCATGGCGGCGGTCGAGATCATGCGCCAGCAGGCCGCCTTCAGGAAGCAGCAGGCGAGCGCGAAGGCGCAGAGCGCGGCCGCGCTCGACGCCGCCATGCGCGCAGCGCTGAACTACCTTACCGAGTTCGGCCGCGAGATGAACGAGCACCACCCCCAGTCGGGCGCGCCCTACGAGTACATCTACGTCGGCAAGCTGCCCTCGGTCACGCTCGAGCAGGCCGAGGTCAGCAGCCGCATGCTCAAGCTCGAGGAGGGCCAGGAGCTGTGCGCGCAGGTGCACCTGCGCTTTGCCGTGCGCCCCTCGGAGCCGCAGAAATTCATGCTGCTCGGCGAGGACGTCGCGCGCTGCGAGCAGTACCTCAGGTCGCTGGAGGTGGAGTTCCAGCAGCGCCTGCGCGGCGATGCCGGGCGCGAGCGCCCCGCGCAGTTCGTGGTCCCCGGCCCCCTGCCCTGCGAGGTCAACATCCGCGCCGACTTCGAGGCGGCGAGCGCCACCATCGAGCTGATCAACGTGCGCCGCTTCGGCCGCCACACGCTGCGCCTGTCCACAGAGCGCTTCAAGGACGCGATCGACGACCTCGCGCGCTACGTGCTCGGCGTGGACGAGGACTTCCGCAAGCTGGTACCCGACGCCTAGCGCGCGCCGAGCCGCGCGTGCGGCTTGACGTGTATCAACAGGCTGCGCGCGCAGCTGCCTAGAGTGTTCACCATGCAGCCACGCATAGCTGCGCGGGCCACGCGATGCATTGCGCCGCTGATCGCGGCGCTCGCGGCAGCGCTGCAGCTTGCTGCGTGCGGCGGGGGCGGCGATGACGGCGCGATTCCGCCGTTCTGGTCGCGCGGCGGCGTGGTCGCTGCGGACTTCGACTCGGACGGTGACGTCGATGTCGCGGTAGTCGCGACCTACGTCGCCGGCCCGCCGCCGCATCCGGGCTACGTGGAGGTCTACCTGCAGGCACCGGGCGGCGCGTTCCAGGAGCCGGTGCGATACGCCGTGGCTGCCGACCCGTGGGGCCTCTCGGTCGGCGATTTCGATGGCGACACCAAGCTGGACCTCGTCGCGGCCACGCCGCATGCGCTGCCGATACAACCGAACACGATTTCCGACAGTGGCGTCATCTCGCTGCTGCGCCAGAACGCGGCCAGCCCCGGCCAGTTCCTCGCCGCCCTCACGGCGGCCACGGGCGGCTCGGCGGGCGCTGCGGTGATCGCGCAGCTCACGCCGGACGCGCTCGCCGACGTCGCCGTCGCCGACGGCGTGCTGGTCAACGGCCGCGCGCTGCTCCTCGAGCAGAATGCGGCGCAGCCCGGAACTCTGCTCCCGCCCGTCGCGCTGTCCGTCGGCGCCGGACACGGCTCCGAGGACATCGCGGTCGGCGATCTGGACGGCGACGGCCGCGCCGACATCGCGCTCGCGGCCTACGACACGGTGGCGTTGCTCTATCAGCTGGCGGGCGGCGGTTTCGATACGGGCGCGCGACCGGCGGTGCTGCTCGCCGCGGGCCTGCGCACGCAGGGCATCGCGCTCGCCGACCTGGACGGCAACAACCTCATGGACATCGTCACCGCGAACGCCGGCAACGCGCCCGCGGGCGGCACCGGCGGCGCGAGCGTCTCGGTGCTCCTGCAAACCGCGCCGGGCATCTTCACGCGCAATGACATCCCGGTGCCGGACGGCGCACGCCGCGTTGCCGTGGCCGACTTCGACCACGACACCTTTCCCGACATCGCCGTGGTGTCGCTCGTCTACCAGGCGCTCGGCAATCCGTCGCGCGTGACCGTGCTGCTTCAGTCCGCGACCACGCGCGGGGAGTTCGCAGCGGCGGGGACCTACTCTGGGCCGTCGAACGCAAGCTTCCTCGCAGCGGGCGACCTGAACGGCGACAGCTACACCGACATCGTCCTCAACGACGGGCCGGTCGTTCTGCTCCAGCGGCCGTCGGCCCCGGGCACCTTCGAGTCCTACCGGCCGCTGCGCTGAGCGCCGCGCAGCACGGCTAGGGCCCGTTCTTGGCGTAATGCAGGTCGCCGCTGCGGTTGTCGAAGTAGCCGATGCGCGCCTTGCCGAAGGCATCGACCGCGATCGCGGTGTCCGAGCCCCCGTTCGGCGGCGGTGTGCCGGCATCCGCGATGACGCTCACCTGCCAAGCGCCCGCAACGCGCTTCGCGTGGCGTAGCTCGCCTAACCCCGGGTAGAAGTAACTCACGTGCGGGAGTCCGCCCGCGTCGAGCGCGAGCGACGGATACGCGGGGGATCCCTGCGGCTCGATGTCGCCCACGTTCCACGCTCCCCCGGAGTTGCTCGCGTAGCGCAGTCGTCCCGCGTTGTCGGCGTAGGCGACGTGAACGACGCCGTTCGCGTCTGCTTGCGCCGCAAGCTGCTGAATGTCGTACTGATCGAGTCCGATGGCCGACCACGCGCCCGCTTGGCGCGTGGCGTACTTGAGCCCGTAGTCGGGATAGTCGCCGGCGAAGGCGATGTGCACGACCCCTCCGCCGTCCACGCTGATGGCGATGCGCCTGCCCGACATCGAGCAACCTGCCGTCGAGAAGGCGGTAACGGTGCCGACCACCCAGGTACCGGAAGCGTTGGTCGCGTAGCGCAGCTCATTCGCGCCCCCAACGCTTGCGCGATAGGCGAGGTGTACCCGGCCGCCCGCATCCAGCGCGAACGCCGCGCCGCACGACGCGGTCGCGTCCACGATCTCGGCGTTCCAGGCTCCCGAGGCGTAGACGGCGTGCGTGAGCCCGCCGAAGTCGAGGTAGCTCACGTGCACCGTGCCGCCGGAATCGACGCCGATGCCGGCATTCACCGCGAGCGGCGTGTCCACGGGCACGGCGGTCCAGGCGCCCGCCGCCTTGGCCGCGTAGACGTTGTACTGCAGGCTCGCCGAGCCGACCTTCTCGTCGTACGAGAAATGCAGGAGCGGATTGCCCGCCGCGTCCAGCGCGATGGCAGCGTCCCTCTCGAGCGTCGTGGCCGTGGTGCCGGCGACACGCTCGGTGACCCAGCCGGTCGTCGCCCAGGCCACGGGAGAGCCGGCGCTTTCCAGGCCGCTGACCTCCGCCGTGACGAGGTAGAAATGGGTCACGTCGTCCGCGAGTCCCGCGTGCACGTGCGGACTCGCGACATTGGCGATCCTGGTGCCGTTCTCCTTGGTGAGCGTGCGGGACGTGGACCAGTAAACGTTATAGGCGGTCGCGTCGGGCACGCTGCTCCACGATACGGTCGCCTGGCCCTGTCCGCCCTGCGCCGTGACGCCCGAGGGCGCCGGCGGCACCCGCGTGACTGTGCGCGAAGCCGTGCCGGATCCTCCGGAAGAGTCCGAGGCGGTGACGACGATGGTGTTGGCGCCATAGGCGAGCGGCACCAGCGCGCTCCACCTGCGGCTGTACGAATAGCTGCAGTAGGAAAACAGGCAACTGCACGAACCCGAGATGCCCGAGAACGCGGCGCCGCTCGCGCCCGTCAGGCGGTTGGCCCAGGAAACGGTCACCGCGCTGCTCGGGATAAACGGGGGACCGGCTGGGCAATAGCCGAAGGCCCATTCAGTCGGCGGGCAGTCGGGGCAAGCGGCGCCGCCAGTGAGCTGCGCCGTCGCGGTGTCCGCCGTGGCATCTGCAGGCGGCGTCTCCACGTAGACCGCCACGGAATTGGAGCCGCTGCCAGCCCCGGTGCCTTCGTCGCCGCCGCCACCGCACCCGCCAAGCAATCCCGCGAGCAACAGCATCACTGCACGCGCAAGGCGGCGTGCGCTCACAGCCACCATGGCCCTGTCCGGATTCACTTGCTTTCGCCAAGGACGCTAGCACGGGCCGCGCGCCGCGCCTTGAGCGTGATCAAAGCATGGCGCAAGTGCTCGCGCCTGCGCATCCCCCACCGATGGGACCGTCATGCGGCGTGGTGGCCGCGCGACAGGCCTGCGCGGCCCGCTGCTACGAGCAGGGCCCGAGGCGCCGGCCCTGGGTCTTGGTGCGCATGTCCACGCTCGCGCCTCCGCCCAGCTGCGTCTCCGCGGTGAGGCTGCCGCGGCCGAAGCGCGCCTTGCCGGCGCCGCGCAGGCGCGAGGCCGGGCACTCCATCTCCCAGGACACCGCGTCGGGCCCCAGCTTCATCGAGGCGACGCGGCAATCGGAGGGCAGCGGATGCGCGCTCCAGCGCAAGGGGTCGCGCGCTGTGTCTCGCGTGAGGCACGTGCGGATTCCCGCCTGCTGCGGACGCGGCAGGCCCGGCATCGCCACGTCGGTGACGAAGTCCCATTCGCCGGGCTCGACCTGCTGCGCGCTCACGGTCGCGGGCATGAGCGCTGCTGCCACCGCAAGCGCAAGCGCCAGCTTGCCGACTGCAGTGCGCGGGCCCGCCAGACTCGCGAATCCTTCCGCGCTCATGCGTCCGGGCGTGCGGCTCACTTGGCCACGCCGGCAAGCCGCGCGAGCACCGTCTCGCGCCCGAGGAGCTCGAGCACCGCGTCGATCGAGGGCGTCTGCTCCTGGCCGGTGAGCACGCGCCGCAGAGGCATGGCGAGCTGCGGCATCTTGAGCTGGTGCGCTTTCGCTGCCTCGGATACCGCCGCGCCGAGCGCCTTTCTCTCCCAGGGCAGCGTCTCCAGCGCTCGCCTGAGCGCGGCGAGCGCAGGGCGCGCTTCCTCGGTCACCGGCTGCGGGCCGGGCTCGCGATAGAAGATCGCCGCTGCCTCCGCGAGGTGGCGAAGCGTGGTCGCGCGGTCCTTCAGGAGCGCCACCACCGCTTCGAGCGACGGCCCGCGCGAGATCTTCGCGCCGATCGCCTCGAGCTGCGGCGCGGCGAGCGCCGCAAGGCGCGCGTTGCTCGACGCCTTCATGTGCTGCTGGTTGATCCAGGAGAGCTTTTCCGGGTCGAACTTCGCCGGCGAGCGGCTGACGTGCGCAAGGTCGAACCACTGCACGAGCTGCTGCATCGTGAAGACTTCGTCGTCGCCATGCGACCAGCCCAGGCGCGCGAGGTAGTTGTCGAGCGCCTCGGGCAGGAACCCCTCGTCGCGGTACTGCGTGACGCTCACCGCGCCGTGGCGCTTCGAGAGGCGCTCGCCGTCCGCGCCGAGGATCATCGGCACGTGCGCGAACTCGGGCAGCGCGTTGCCCAGCGCCCGGAAGATGTGGATCTGGCGCGGGGTGTTGTTGACGTGGTCGTCGCCGCGGATGACGTGCGTCATCTTCATGTCGAGGTCGTCCACCACGACGCCGAAGTTGTAGGTCGGCACGCCGTCTGCGCGCAGGATGACGAGATCGTCGAGCTCCGTGTTCGGGAACTCGATCGGCCCCTTGACGAGGTCGTTCCAGCCGACCGCGCCCTCCTCCGGGGTCCTGAAGCGCACCACCGGCGGCCGGTCCTTCGGCGGCACGAGGCCGGCGGCCTTGGCGCGCTCGGGGCGCCAGCGGCCGTCGTAGCGCGGCTTCCCGCCGCGCGCGCGCTGCGCCTCGCGCATTGCGTCGAGCTCCTCCTTCGTCGCCCAGCAGTGGTAGGCGTGCCCCTGCGCGACGAGTCGCTCGGCGACCTCCTTGTAGCGCGCGAGGCGCTGCATCTGGAAGAACGGCCCCTCGTCCCAGTCGATGCCGAGCCACTTCAGGCTCTCCAGGATCGCGGCCTCCGACTCGCGCGTCGAGCGCTCGGTGTCGGTGTCCTCGATCCGCAGGATGAACCTGCCGCCGTGGCGGCGCGCGAAGGCCCAGGAGTAGAGCGCGGTGCGCGCGCCACCGATGTGCAGGAAGCCCGTCGGGCTGGGGGCGAAGCGGGTGCGGATTTGCATGGATGCTAGGATTTTCCCATGACTGCGACCCTGCAGCCCGATCGCATGCCGGGCTACGTCCTGCCGAAGTACGAGTTCCGCAAGCCGCCGGAGCTCGCCGGCGGCGCGAGTCCGCTCTATCCGGTGGCGATCGTCGGCGCCGGGCTTGCAGGTCTCGTGACTGCGCTCGAGCTCTCGAGCCGCGGCGTGAACTGCGTGCTGCTGGATGACGACGACACGGTGGGCGCGCAGGGCCTTTCCTCGCGCGGCATCTGCCACGCGAAGCGCTCGCTGGAGATCTACGACCGCTTCGGCGTCGCCGAGCGCATCCGCGCCAAGGGCGTCACCTGGAACGAAGGCGACGTCTACGTGCGCGACGAGCGCATCTACACCTTCAACCTGCAGCCCGAGCAGGACCAGAAGTTCCCGGCCTTCGTCAACCTGCAGCAGTTCTACGTCGAGCAGTACCTGGTCGAGGCGCTCGTGCGCGCGGCGCCGGACACCCTGCGCTGGAAGAACCGCGTCGTGGACGTGCAGCCGCACGCGGACCACGTCGCGCTCTCGGTGGAGACGCCCGCCGGCCGCTACAGCCTGCGCGCGCAGTACGTGGTGGCCGCCGACGGCGCGCACAGCGTGCTGCGCGACAGGCTCGGCGCAAAGGATGAGGAATCCGCGCTCTTCGAGCACATCTGGTGCATCGCCGACGTGAAGCTCGCGGGCACGCCGGGCGCGGTGCGCCGCTCCTACCTCGATGCGCCGCAAAACGAAGGCGGCGCGATCTGGTACCACCAGATGGCCGACGGCGTCTGGCGCACCGACTGGCTGATCACGCACTACGACGACCCGGAAGGCGAGGCGAAACCCGAGCGCGCAAGGAAGCGCCTGGAAAAGCTGCTCGGCCCAGGCGCGTCCTTCGAGCTGGTGTGGGTGGGCCCGTGGCGCTTCCGGCGCCGCGTGCTCGAGAAGATGCGGCATGGGCGCGTGTTCTTCATGGGCGACGCCTCGGCGCAGCATTCGCCCTTCGGCGCGCGCGGCGGCAACCGCGCGGTGCAGGACGCGAACAATCTCGCCTGGAAGCTTGCGCTCGTCGTGCAGGGCAAGGCCGACGCGGCGCTGCTCGACACCTACGAGACCGAACGGCACTTCGCCGCGCGCGAGAACGTCGAGGTCGCGTCGAGGAGCGCCCTGTTCATCGCGCCCGAGACCGCAGGCCAGCGCCTGGTGCGCGATGCCTTCCTGGCGCTCGCGCGCCGCCACGCATGGGCGCGTGCGCTGGTGAACGTCGGGCGCCTCTCGGTCGCGAGCGTGTACGCGCACAGCCCGCTCAATGCCGAGCGCGGCTCCTTCGCCTCCGCGCTCGCGCAACCCGGTGCTGCGGCCCCCGACGGGCGCTATGGCGACGGCTTCTTCGCCGAGCGCCTGCAAGGCGGCTTCACGGTCGCCTATTTCGGCGCCGAGGGACCGGCGATCGCGGGAGCGCAGACGCTGCAAGTGGCGCGCAAGAGCCACGAGGCGCTTTTCGCGCGCTACGGCGTGGCGGGCCAGGCGACCTACGTCTTCCGCCCCGACGGCCATGTGCTTGCGCGCTGCACGGGCATCGATGCGGCGTTCGCGGCATCCGTGATCGAGCGCGTGCTCGTCCTTCGCGCCGCGGAGCCCGCAAGAGCGGCGGTGTCGGTGCAGCCAGAGGCGGATCGCCTGTTCGACGCCCTGAGCAGGCAGATCGATGCAATGCCCGCAGCCGCGCGCGCCGTCACGCTCGCGATGGCGGTGGAGCGCATCGAGCGCGCCCGCGGCAATCTCGCCGGCATCGCTGGGGCCTGAGCCCGGTTTTGGTTTAGAATCCGCCCCTCTCCGGCCGGGTCGTTAGCTCAGCGGTAGAGCACTGCTCTCACACAGCAGGGGCCACTGGTTCGATCCCAGTACGACCCACCAAGCCAATCTCGTCAGCGGGCAGCAGAACCCGCGCGCAAGGTCGGGCGGCACGCGCCGCCCGGTAACGAACCCAGGGGGCAACAACAGGAGGACTCGTGAAATCTTTCGTCATTGCAGCAGCAGTCGCCGTTTCCAGCTTGACCCTCTCCACGGCACACGCACAGCAGAGCCAGTCTGCCGCCGGTACCATGTATTTCGGCGTGAACCTCTCGCAGGCGAGCTACGAGGAATCGGGCCGCGGCACCGCGAAGCCCACGGTCATCAGCGCGACGCTCGGCAAGGTGATCAACCAGAACTTCGCCGTCGAGGGTCGTTTCGGCACGGGCCTCACCGACGATGACCTTGGCGGCGGCGCCGCTCGGGACGTCGGCGTGGATTTCTTCCTTGGCGCCTACGCCAAGGGCATCCTGCCGATCACGCCGCGCTTTGCGGTGTACGGCCTTGCAGGCGTCACCTACGGCGACCTCTCGGCGGGCAGTGGCGGGCTGCGCTTCAGCGACTCGGACGCGGACTTCTCCTACGGTTTCGGCCTGGACTACCAGATCGGTGCCACCACCGTGCTCAACTTCGAGTGGGCGCGTCTGTTCGACGGCCCCGACTACAAGCTCGACGCGCTGAGCCTCGGCGTCAGCTTCCGCTTCTAGCGGCCGCGCGGCGCGTGCGCCGCCTGCGAACCAAGCCATGAGATCGCGCCTCCTCGCCGCGGCTG
>DASWBP010000039.1:0-1682 GCA_036390555.1 Burkholderiales bacterium
AAGTTCCTTTTCGCGCGGTGTGAGCTTGGCGGGGAGCGCGATGCTCAGCATCGCGTAGAGGTCGCCCGCGCCGCCGCCCGGCTTCGGCAGTCCCTTGCTGGCGAGGCGCAGCTTCTGGCCGGACTTCACTCCGGCCGGCACTTTCATCGTCACCCGGCCCTCGAGCGTCGGCACCTCGACCTCGGCGCCGAGCGCGGCCTGCCACGGAGCGAGCGCCACCTCGATCTCGAGGTCGTGGCCGCTCGCGCGGTAGAGCGGGTGCGGCTCGAGCGCGATCTGCAGGTAAAGGTCGCCCGCCGGGCCGCCGTTCGCCCCCGGGCCGCCTTTGCCGCGCAGCCGCAGCCGCTGGCCGTCGGTGGCGCCGCGCGGGATGCGCGCGGTGAAGCTGCGGCCTTCGATCTGGACGCTGCGCTCGGCGCCGCGGAACGCCTCCTCGAGCGTAAGGCGCACCGGCACCTCGTAGTCCTCGCCGGGAAACGCGCCGCGCGAGCGCCGCCCGGCGCGGCCGAAGATCCCCATCGACTCGAACAGCTCGCCGAGGTCGACGCCGTGCAGGTCCTCGGTGCGCCCGGCGCCGAAGCGATCGAACCAGTCGGGCGGCGGCCGGAAATCCTGGCCGGGCCGGAAGCTGCCGAGGCTGTCGTAGGCGGCGCGCTTGTCCTTGTCGCGCAGGGTCTCGTAGGCCTCCGCCACCTCCTGGAACTTCTCCTTCGCGTTCGCTTCCTTCGAGACGTCCGGGTGGTACTTGCGCGCGAGCTTGCGGTAGGCCTTCTTGATCTCCTCCCCGGACGCGCCGCGCTGCACGCCGAGAATCTTGTAATAATCCTTGTACTTCATGCCCGCAATATTGGGGCACAAACCTTCCTCTGCAACGGCCGTGAACATCGCGCTGATCCAGGGTCACCCGGACCCGCAACCCCACCACTTCGACCACGCCCTCGCCGGCGGCAATCGGCGAGGCCCAGCGGACCATCGCCTGGGCGCAGCACCTGGCGATCGTGTTCCCGCTCTGGCTGGGCGACATGCCGGCGGTGCTGAAGGGGTTTTTCGAGCAGTGCCTGCGCCCCGGGTTCGCCTTCGCGGAAGCGCGGCAGGGACGCATGCCGCCGAAGCTCCTCAAGGGGCGCTCGGCGCGCATCGTCGTCACCATGGGGATGCCGGCGTTCTTCTACCGCCTGTACTACCGCGCCCACAGCGTGAAGAACCTGAAGCGCAACATCCTCGAGTTCTGCGGAGTGAGCCCGGTGCGCACCACCCTCATCGGCATGGTCGAGGGGAAAAAGCGCGCGCGCGAGCGCTGGCTCGCCGAGATGACGAAGCTCGGCGGCAGGGATGCCGCATAATGGCGGCCATGGATACCGTCGAGCTGAAAGTCGAAGGAATGGATTGCGAGGGCTGCGTGAAAAGCGTGACGCGGATGCTCTCCGGCCTGCCCGGCGTGCAGAAGGTGGACGTGTCGCTCGCCGAGGCGCGCGCCCGGGTGACCTACGATCCGGCGCAAGCCGGCGTGGCCGACATGAAGAAGGCCGTGGAGCGCGCCGGGTACAAGGCGCCGTGAAGCCCAGCCTGGCGAAAGGCCTTTCGTTCGCCAAGACGCTCCTGGTCGACGAGGCCCGCTGCATCGGCTTCATGGGCAAGGAAGGCATGGTCTACGCCACGCCGCGCATGGTGAGCGACGTGGA
>DASWBP010000040.1:0-3136 GCA_036390555.1 Burkholderiales bacterium
AGTACGGGCGGCTGTTTCTCGCCGGGGACGCCGCGCACAGCGTGCCGCCCACCGGCGCGAAGGGCCTCAACCTTGCGGCGGCCGATGTACGCGTGCTCTCGCGAGCGCTGACGGCGCACTACCGGGATCGCCGCGGCGACCTCCTTGAGCAGTATTCGGCGACGGCGCTGCGGCGCATCTGGCGCGCCGAGCATTTCTCCTGGTGGATGACCTCGATGCTGCACCGCTTCCACGACGACACGCCGTTCCACCACCGGCTGCAACTCGCCGAGCTCGACTACGTGACGCGCTCGCACGCCAAGGCGACGACGCTCGCGGAAAACTACGTGGGCCTGCCTTTCGACTGAGGGCGGGCATGGCGCGCAGTTTCATTACCGAACGCAAGATCCGCTTCTCGCACTGCGACCCGGCGGGGATCGTCTACTTCGTCAATTTCTTCGAAATGGTGGGCGGCGCGGTGGAGGACTGGTTCTCCGAGGCACTCGGCAGCGACTCGCATGCCGCCTTCATCCGCCGGCGCGTGGGATTCCCGATCGTCAACACCGCCTGCGAGTTCTTCCGTCCCTGCCACCTCGGCGACCGGCTGCAGCTGGAGCTGGCCGTGGCGAAGCTCGGTCGCAGCTCGGTCGAGTTCGCCGTGACCGGACGCGTGGCGGGCGAGGAGAAGTTCCGCGCGCGCCACAAGGTGGCGATGATGTCTCTCGATTCGCAGCGGGCGATGCCGATTCCGGATGACATGCGTGCGAAGATGCTGCCCTACGTGCAGGACCAACCGAACGAGGAAGGACGGCAATGAACAAGGCGCTCAACCCCGCCCATATCGCACCGCCCTACAAGAACCGCTACTCGCACGCCATCGAGGTGACGGCGGGCGCGCGCATGCTCTACATCTCTGGCACGGTGGGCGTCAGGCCGGATGGCAGCGTGCCCGCGGAATTCGCCGCGCAGGTGGAGACGGTGATGCAGAATCTCACCGAGATCCTCAAGGCGGGCGGCATGGACTGGAACGACGTGGTCAAGTTCCAGGGCTACCTCACCGCGCAGGGCGACATTCCGACCTTCGCCGAGGTGCGGCAGAGGTTCTTCGGCGCGCAAAAGCCGGCGATGACCGTGGTGTGGGTGAGCGGGCTCGCCGACCCGCGCTGGATGGTGGAAGTGGACCTCGTGGCCGCCAAGGACGAGGCGCGCCGCGGAGGGCCGCGAACCAACGGCGGCTGAGCGGGTCATAGCCGCACGCGCACGCGCCGCCAAAGGAAGAACCCCATGACCTCGATCGATCGCCGCCGCCTGCTCGCCGCCGCGGCCGCCTTGCCCTTCACCAAGGGCGCGCTGGGCGCGGACCTGCCGCTCACGCCCGCCTGCGGTCCGCAGGCGCCGCTCACGCCCCGGCAGACCGAGGGCCCGTATTACACGCCGAATACGCCGCAGCGCGCCTCGCTGTTGGAGCCGGGCTTCAAGGGCGAGCGGCTCGTCCTCACCGGCCGCGTGGTCACGCCGCAGTGCCGCCCGGTGGCGAAGGCGTTGCTCGACTTCTGGCACTGCGACGAGAAGGGCGAGTACGACAACGCGGGCTTCCGCTACCGCGGGCACCTGTTCGCCGACGCCGACGGGCGCTTCAGGCTGGAAACCATCTTTCCTGCACTTTATCCCGGCCGCGCGCGGCACATCCACGTCAAGGTGCAGGCTCCCGGCGCGCGCGTGCTCACTACCCAGCTCTATTTCCCGGGCGATGCGAGGGACTTTCTCTGGCGCAGCGAGCTGGTGGTCGCCATGGAGCGGCGTGCGCAGGAGCGCCTGGCTGCATTCCAGTTCATCGTCGAGGCCTAGGGCTCGAACCTGCGCCCGCCCGGAGGGCGCCGAGTCTGGCTGCGCCGCGGCGGCGATGACATAATCGCGATTCCGCAACGCGCCGGCCCGCCACGAAATGACCTACGTCGTCACCGAAGACTGCATCAAGTGCAAGTACATGGACTGCGTGGAAGTCTGTCCCGTGGACTGCTTCTACGAGGGCGAGAACATGCTCGTCATCCATCCGGACGAGTGCATCGACTGCGGCGTGTGCGAGCCGGAGTGTCCGCCGAAAGCCATCATTCCCGACTCGGACAACCGCGCCGAGCGCTGGCTGAAGCTCAACACCGACTTCTCGCTCAAGTGGCCGAACATCACACGCAAGGGCACTGCACCCGCCGACGCCGACGCCTGGAAGGGGGTGCAGGACAAGTTCGAGAAGCACTTCAGCGACAAGCCGGGCAGCGGCTCCTGAGGCTCGCGCGCAGGCAGCGTCTCAGGCGGCCCCCGACGGCCCGGCCCACGCAGTGGAACTGACGCCGGAGGAGCGCGCGATCCTCGCGGGCGCGCGCGGCGAGGCCGCGCGCCGCGCGCTCGAGTACCAGGTCAAGGTCGGCGAGTTCTGGGGGGCGAAGCGCTTCGTGCCGATCACCAACGCCCACATGATGGGCGACATCGAGGTGATGGGCGACGGCGGCCTGCAATGGCTGAAGGACTACGCCGCGCTGGGCGCGCGCTGCGCGGCGGGCACCACCACCAACGCGCGCTGCTTCGACTTCGAGCACTGCGAGCGCCTCGGCCAGGACGCCGGCGAGGCGGCGAAGGAGAAGGAGCTGATCGCCTGCCTGCGGCGCATGGACGTCGTCACCACCGATACCTGCATCAACTACCAGACGGTGTACCAGCCGCACCTCGGAGAGCACGTCGCCTGGGGCGACACCGGCACGGTGATCTACGCAAACTCGGTGTTCGGCGCGCGCTCCAACTTCGAGTCAGGCCCCGCGGCGCTCGCCGCCGCCATCACCGGCCGCACGCCGGAGTACGGCTTTCACCTGGACGAGCACCGCCGCGGGGGTTTCACCGTGGAGCTAAGCGCGCGGCTGGATGACCTCGCGGACTGGGGGCTGGTCGGCAAGCTGGTGGGCGAGCCGCACCAGAGTTACTACTCGGTACCCGTGTTCCACGGCTTTCACCGCACGCCGGCCGCGGACGAGCTCAAGCACCTTGGCGCGGCCCTCGCGAGCTACGGCTCGATGGGCATGTTCCATTTCGTCGGCGCGACCCCCGAGGCGCCGAGCGTCGAAGCGGCGCTCGGCGGCCGCGCGCCGGCAGAGCGGCTGGTCATCAC
>DASWBP010000041.1:0-2726 GCA_036390555.1 Burkholderiales bacterium
TCCATCGATGCCAGGCTGAGAGCGGAACTCGCTCGCGTGCTGCCGGAACTCGGCAACGCGCCCGCCGATGCGATGAACGAGGCGCGCTTCCGGCAGGCGGTGGTACAGGCCCTGGACGCGCGGCGCTCCGCGGGCCTTGCAGGACTGGCCCTCGACGACCTGCATTTCGCCGACGCCGCGTCGCTCGAACTGTTGCCGTCGCTCGCCGTCGAGCTGCCGCTGGCGCTCGCGGTGCGGGGCGCCGAAACGCCGGCCGCCCTGGCCGCATGGCAGGGCGAGGAGGGCGGCGCGGCGCTGGTTGAAGTGGCGCTGCCGCCCCTCACCGAAGCGGACGTGCGCCAGCTGCTGGTTTCGCTCGCCCTCGACGGCATCGATCCCGAGCGACTGGCGGCGCCGCTCGCCCAGCACACGGGTGGCAATCCGTACTTCGTCCTCGAGACCCTCGGCGCACTCGTGGCGCAACCCGGGGGCACCAGTGACCGCCTGCCGACGACGCCGACCGTTGGTGCGCTGATCGAGCGTCGGCTGGGCCAGCTCAGTCCTGCCGCCTTGCGCCTGGCGCGCGTCGCCGCGCTCGCCGGGGCTGACTTCAACGCCGCGCTCGCCGCGCACGTGCTCCAGTCGCACCCTCTCGACCTGACGGAGGCATGGGTGGAGCTCGAACGCGCTCACGTGCTGCGCGGGGACGGCTTCGTGCACGACCTGGTGGGCGACGTCGCGGCGCGCGCGGTACCCGGCCCGATCGCCGCGTTTCTCCATCGCGGGATCGCCGAGTACCTCGAAGCGCAGTCGGTCGCGCCGGCGCGGATCGCCCAGCACTACGCCGAGGCCGGCGCGTGGCGGCGGGCGGCGGACTTTCATCTGCTCGCCGCCAACGATGCGCGACGGGCCTCGCGACGAATCGAGGAAGTCGGGCACCGCGAGTCCGCCTTTGCCTGCCTCGATCGCGCGGGCGACGCGGAGGCGGCCTTCGAGGCCCGCTGCGCCAGCGTCGAGAGCCTGATCCTCGTGCGAGGCGTCGAGTACGCGCAGCGGGTGATCGAGGACATGCTCGCGATGGCACGCACGGACACGCAGCGGGCCGCCGCGCTGACGGCACGGGCAACGGCGGCGCTGATGGCCGCGGATCACGTCACCGGCGTGGCCAGCGCGCGCAAGGCGCTGGCCCTCGCGCACGGTCTCGGAACGCCCTGGCCGCGTTTCGAAGCGGCGCGCCTGCTCGCGGTGGGGCTGGCGCAGCAGGGCAAGACCGACGAAGCCGAAGCCGAACTGGCGCCATTCGAGGAACTGGTGGCTACAGAAGGCTCGGTCGAGCAGCGCGGGCATTTCTGGTCGGACATGGCGTATGTGCTCAACTCCGCGCGCCGCCTGGGCCGTACGGCCGACGCCCTTGCGCGCGCCATCGACTGCGCGCGCGAGCAACGCGACCTCGCAGAACTCGCGATGCTGACCACCAACCTCGCGACCGTGCACGGCAACCTCGGCCACGTCGAGCAGGCGTACGAGCACGCCCTGCGCGCACGCGCCCTGCAGGTGGAACTGGGCGCGACCGGTGGGCCGATCGGCGGCGTGATCGAAGCCCACGTCGGTCTCTACGCGACGGCGCTCGGCCTCTACGACAACGCGCTGCAGGCCTTCGAGCGGGCCCTCGACATATTCCGTCGCGACGGGCAGACGATGTGGATCGCCGTCTGCAGCAACAGCCTCGCGATGACGCTCATCGAGCTGGGGCAGTTCGCCCGCGCGCGCAAGGCGCTGGAGTACGAGGTGCCGGCGGTCTCGCACGTCGCCGCGCGCGGGGCGCTGCTGGCCGCGCGCATCGCGCGGCTGCTGGGGTCCTCGCCCGCGGCCGACCTGCAGCGCGCGCGCGAGTGCCTGGAGCACGGGGACGACTACTACATCCACGCACTGCTCGAGCTCGAGCGTGCGGAGTCGGTCGACACACACCAGGCTCTGGATATCTGCGAGGCCACGCTGCGGGCCGCCGAGTCGCGGGAGTTCGGCGGCATCGCGATGAAGGCGCGTCTCCTGGCCGCGCGCGCCTGCCTCGACCTGGGCGACATCGCCGCGGCCGTTGCCCACTGGGACGCGCTGGAGGCCTTCCTGCCAAGGCTGCATGCGGCCGACTGCTACCCGCCGACCGCGGCGGCGATCGGACGCAAGATCCTGCTCGCCCACGACGAAGCCGACCGCGCCGCCGCGCAGGTGGACGCCGCCGTCGCCTGGATTCACCAGACGGCCCGTGACCACGTTCCCGATGCCTTCCAGGACAGCTTCCTCCACCGCAACCCGGTCAATCGCGCGCTGCTGACCGCGCGGAGCCGCCAGCGGTAACGGCGTGGTAACGCAGTGCTCGCTACGGTGTGCATCACGCCGACGGCCGGCGCTTCCCTGGAGGCTCACCATGCAAGTGAACTGTGCGAACGCGAGTGACACAACCGCATCGGCCGCCGTCCGCTCCGGCCGCAGACTGATGCTCCCGCTGATCCTCGGCGCCGCCCTTGTCCCGATGGCCGCTCTTGCCGCGGACCCGCAGCCGGGCGGCGGCCACGCCACGCAGGCGCAGGGCGCGGCGGCTGGCGGCACGAGTTCCGAGGCCAACAGCCAGATCGAATCGTGCTCCGAGACGCTGGGGACCATCAGCATCGACGAACAGACCACCGCCGGCTGGTACAGCGCCTACCAGAGCCAGTACAAGATGGGTTCGACGGTTCCCGCGCTGCGCC
>DASWBP010000042.1:0-10521 GCA_036390555.1 Burkholderiales bacterium
GATCATCACGCCGAGCGTGCCGCCCGCGGCGATGGTGGCCGAGGCGAGCCGGTCGTCGTAGCGCGCGCGGCGCATCTCGGGCATCGCCACGCGGCCCATGGTGGCGGCGGTGGCGATCGCCGAGCCGCACACCGCGCCGAAGACGGCGCAGGCTCCGATGGTGGCCATGGCGAGGCCACCCTTGAGGTGCCCGATCAGCGCCGAGACAAGCCGGTAGAGGCTCGAGGAGAGCCCGCCGTAGGCGGAGAACACGCCCATCATCACGAAGAGCGGCACCACGGTGAGGCTGATCGGGAACACCGACTCGAAGGGTGCTCGGCCGAGCACGAAGCCGAGCGTGCTCCAGCCGTTGACGAGGCCGTAGCCGAGCGCGCCCACCACGCCCATCGCGACCGCCACCGGCACGCGCAGGGCGATGAGCGCGAGGACGGCGAGAAAGCCCAGCGCGCCGGCGATCACGCAGGTACCAGGGCGATCAGGCGGGGCGCCCACCGCCGCCAACGCGTCTGCGGCTGCAGGGCGGGTGCTGCGCGACGCGTTTCGGGCGTGGAAAGGCGCATGCTCGTCGTCGTGGCGGCGGGCCTATAGCCTGCGCAGCGCCCGCACACCCACCAGCAACACCGCTAGCGTCGAGAGTGCCGTGCCGGCGACGAGCGGCGCCCAGTACCAGATCATCGGGATGCCGAGGGTCTGCGACTTGTCGCCCTGGCGCAGCTGGATGAGCGCCTGGCCAATCGAGTTCCACAGGATCGCCGCGAGCAGCGCCGCGCCCAGGAGCGCCGAGAGCGCTTCGATCACCGCGCGCCAGCGCGACGGCAGCCGGTCGGTGATGAAGTCCACCGTGATATGCGACTCGCGCAGGAAGGCGAGCGGCAGCACCAGGAACACGCAGGCCATCTGCGCGAGCTGGTTCAGGTCCACCATGCCGAGGATCGAGAAGCCGATGCTCTTGCGCGTGGCGATGTCCACGATCAGCACCGCCACCGCCAGCATCAGGGCGAGCACCCCCGCGTACGCAACCCAGCCAAGGGCGCGGTCCGCGAGGGCCTCGAGGCGCCGCAACTTACTTCTTGGCGAAGCGCGCCACCTGCTTGCGCATCTCGTCGTAGATGGCGCGCGCGTTGGCGATGCCTTCCTTCTCCAGCTTGCCGAGCTCGCCGTCGATCACCGGCTTCAGGTCCGTGCGCCACTTCTCGCGCGTGGCGTCGTCCACGCGCACGATTTCGTGGTTGAGCGGCTTCACTGCTTCGAGGCCCGCCTGGTCCCACTTGTCCCAGAGGGCGCCGAACTTGTCGGTGAGCGCCTGGCCGGTGGTGGCGTCGATCGCCTTTTGCACCTCGGGCGGGAGCGCCGCGAAGCGCTTCGGGTTCATCACGAGGTGGAAGCAGCTCGTGTAGACGCGCGCGTCGAGGTGGTGCTTTAGGATGTTCTCCAGGCGAAAGCCCTTGATCGCGTCCCAGGGGAACACCGCGCCGTCGATCACGCCCTTCTCGATGTTCTCGTACACCTGCCCCGGCGGCATGCCGACCGGCGTTGCGCCGAGGTAGGCGAGCAGTGCCTGCGTGGGCGGGTTGGGCGCGCGCATGCGCAAGCCCTTCACGTCGGCGATGGTCTTCAGGGACTTGTCGCGCGTGTGGAACAGCCCCGGGTTGTGGCAGTGGAGCGCGATCGGCTTGAAGTCCCTGTAGTCCTCGGCAAGCAGGTTCGGCAGCATCGCCCAGAGCGCCCTGGAGGCGGAGTCGGAGCTCTCGGCGACGAAGGGCATCTCCATGATCGAGGTGCGCGGGTAGCGGCCGCGCGGAATGCCGTTCAGGCCGAAGGCGAGGTCGGTGACGCCCTGCTTGACCTGGTCGGCCTGGTTCTCGACCTTGCCGAACGGTGAGTTGCCGGCGAAGACGCGCACCGTGACCTTGCCGCCGGAGCGCTTCTCGATTTCCTTGCCCAGGGGCTCGAGCACGTCCACCGCGAAGCCGTGCGTGGGCGGAACGAAGGTGGTGAACTTGAGCTCGGTCTGCGCCTGCGCGCCCGCGGCGAAGCCGAGGGCCACCGCGGCGGCGATTCCAGTGATGCGTCGCTTCATGTCTCCTCCCTGAATTGGGGTCAGACCCCATTTTCCGGGAAATTGGGGTCTGACCCCAATTTCCGGCTATCTGCGGCTTGGCCTCGACCTATCCCGCTTCTTCGGTTTGCTTCTCCCCTTCAGCGGCATGTGCGCCAGCCATTTCTCCACTTCCTTGGGATTGGAGAAGAGGGTCTCCAGCTCCGCGCGCGCCTCCTCCTCGGTCTGCAGCACCGAGTCGATCACGCCGCGCTTCTCGCCGCTCTTGTCGGTGGCGAGCTCGAGGCGAATGCCGAAGGGGTCGAGGAAATACGCCGACCAGAAGCGCCCGCCGAGCGGCACGGGACCGATGACGTGCACGCCGCAGGCGCGCACGCGCGCCACCATCGCCTCGAACTGGTCGGGCGGCACGTGGAAGGCGACGTGCTGCATGCCGCCGACGTGGTCGCGCACCTGCTTCGGGAGCCCCTTCGGGTACTCGAAGATGGCAAACAGCGAGTCGTTGCCCATGTCGAAGAAGTAGTGGCGCAGGTTGTCGTAGGGCGGCTGCCAGCGCTCGGCCTCGTAGGGCACGCGCCGCGCGTGCACCAGGCGAAATCCCATCACCCGCGTGTAGAAGTCCATCGCGGTGGGCATGTCGTCGGAGACGATGGCGAGGTGGTCAACTCCGCGCGTTTGCATGGCTCTGCTCCTTCTCCAGCGAGGCCAGGAACGGGCGCACCGCGGCGACGAAGCCTTCGGGGTTGTCGCCCGCGACGTTGTGGCCGGCGTCCACTTCCACGAGGCGGATGCGCGGGTTTGCCGCCTTCACGCGCTCGACCATCTCAGCCGCGAAGAGGTCCGAGCGCGCACCGCGGACGACGAGCGTGGGCGAGCGCAGTTCGCCAAGCGCCTGCCACATGTCCACGCCGAGCTTCGCGCGCTCGCCGGTGGCCAGCGCCTTCCTGAACTGCTCGCGGAAATACGGATCGCGCTTGATGGCGAGGCCGCCCGCTGCGGGCGCGAGGTAGGCCTCGAAGCGCGCGCGCTTCTTCGGGTCCTTGGGGTCGGCCTTGAAGTAGGCCATCGCCTCTTCGACGCTGGCGAAGGCATCGGGCACGCCCGCGACGTTCTGCGCCACGCGCTGCGAGCCCGCGGGCGCATTCTCGGGCGTGTAGTCGACGAGGACGAGCGCGGCGACGCGGCCGGGATTGCGGGCGGCGAACCAGGCGCTGTTGCGCCCGCCCATCGAATGGCCGATCACGATCGCGCGCGGCCAGCCGAGGTGGTCCATCAGCGCGCCGATGTCCCCGGCCATCGCCGGCACGGAGTAGTCGGCAGCGCGCGAAGAGTCGCCAAAGCCGCGCATGTCCAGGCACGCGGCCTCGCGATCGGTGGCGAGCGCCTGCGCAACCTCGAGCCAGTCCCACGAAAAGAAGGAGAGCCCGTGCACGAAGACGAGCGGTGTGCTGCCCGGGCGCCCGAGGCGCCGGTAGTGCAGGGTGATGTCGCCGGAACGCGCGGTTCCGGTCTGGTGCGAAACGGCCATGGACCTCCTCCAGCGCGGGCCTGTCCGGCCGCGCGGTCAAATGTTTATCATGAAGTCGGTGATGCTCGGAAGGCCTTGGGCGGAATAGGAGACGGAATGAAGGAGATCGTCGTCGCGGGCGGTGGCATCGGCGGCTTGTCGGCCGCACTGGCGCTCGCGCGCAAGGGCCTGCGGGTGCGCGTGCTGGAGAAGGCGCCCGAGTTCGGCGAGATCGGCTACGGCATCCAGATGGGGCCGAACGTGGCGAAGATGCTCGACCGGCTGGGGATCCTCGGGCCGATCGAGGCGCACGCCTTCTTCCCCGACGCGCTCATCTTCGCCGACGCGGTGGACAACCGCGAAATCTCGCGCATCGCCGTCGGGAAGTTCTTCCGCCAGCGCTACGGCTACCGGTACTTCGTCATCCACCGCCGCGACCTGCATGGCGAGATCCTCAACGCCTGCCGCGCGCGGGGCGACATCGCGCTGGAAACCTCGCGCGGCCTTGCCTCCTTCGAGCAGCGCGGCGACACGGTGCTCGTGCGCTGCGAGGGCGGCGAGGAGTACGAAGGCGCGGCGCTCGTGGGCGCGGACGGGCTGCGGTCGGTCGCGCGGCAGGCGGTGATCGGCGACGGCGCGCCGCGCATGGCGGGGCACTTCGTCTACCGCGGCGTGGTGCCGATGGAGCAGGTCGTGGATCGCAGTCGCGCCGAGGCGATGACCATCTGGGGCGGCCCGGGATTGCACCTCGTGCAGTACCGGCTGCGCGGCGGCACCGTGATGAACAACGTGGCGACCATCGCCAGCCGGCGCTTTGCGCGCGGCGAGAAGGACGCGGGCGCGCCCGATGAGCTCGAGGAAATGTTCGCGCGCATGGATCCGCACGTACGCGACATGCTGCGCTACGTGTCGCGCGAGCGGAACTGGGTGCTGCATGATCGCGAGCCTGCGACCAACTGGTCGAAGGGCCGCGTCACGCTGCTGGGCGATGCGGCGCATCCGACGCTGCAATACCTCGCGCAAGGGGCGCAGATGGCGATCGAGGACGCGGTGGTGCTCGCCGAGAAGGTGGGCGCCTCGGGCGGCGACTTCGAGGCGGCGTTCGTCGCCTACCAGGACGAGCGTATGAACCGCTCGGCGCGCGTGGTGCTCTCCTCGCGCTTCTTCGGCGAGGTGTTTCACGCCGATGCCGGCGCGCGCATGCTGCGCAACGATCTCCTGCGCCGCCGCAGCCCCGAGGACTTCTGGGAATTCGACTGGCTCTACAAAGGGATATGAATTGGGGTCAGACCCCAATTCCCGGGAAATTGGGGTCTGACCCCAATTTCTTCCGGCGCCCACGGCGTTGGCGCTCCAGCTTGCGGCCGGCTTCGGATGCCAGCGACGCTTTGAAGCGATCGCTGCCGAGCGGGTAGCCGCCCACGGTGGCTGACCTAATTTCGCCAATGAGCTTCGCCTCGAGTGCTTGTTCAACGAGGCCTCGGTACATACTGCGTCGGCGAGCAGGGTCCTCGGATAGCGCGACGAACTCTGGGTGCGGGGTCAGCATCTTGTCTGAGCGAAGGCCGGCATTTGCTGCGTAGCTGGACCACGCGTAGGCGCGCGGGTGTCTCACGAGGCCTGCACGCACCGGATTGAGTTCGATGTAACGGTAGCAAGCAAGGACATACCGTGGAGATTCCACGATGCAGGAGTGGAATCTGCCTTCCCACAGCGCGCCGGTCCTCTCATGCGCACGATTGAAGTACTGGGCATAGCGCTGGCCAAGGTTCTTCATCAGATTGCTGCACGCACCGGCCGTGGCGGGCGTGGTCAGCAAGTGCACATGGTTCGTCATGAGGCAATACGCGTGCACTGCGCACTCCAACGTGGCCGCAAGCTCTCGCAATTGCACCAGGTAGACTAAGTAGTCACTGTCACGCCGAAAGCAGTCTGCACGATCGTTGCCGCGCTGCGTGATGTGCACTGCGACCCCGGGCAGGATCAAGCGGTTTTGCCTAGCCATGCCACAGAAACGGGTTGCCTCGCGCCCCGTTGACAGAAAATTGGGGTCTGACCCCAATTTCAGAAGCCGTCCCAGACCTTGTCGTAGTCCTTCTGCAGCTGCTTTGCGGCCATCGCGGCCTTGGTGGGGCGAAAGACGTAGCGCGACTCCCACATGAAGGCGAGGGTGCCTTCCTGCTTCACCGGCTCGAGCTTGGCGTTGGTCGCCTTCTCGTAGGTCGGGCGGTCGGGGCCGTGGCCGCTCATGCAGTTGTGGATCGAGATGCCGCCCGGCAGGAATCCTTCCGCCTTGCCGTCGTAGACGCCGCGGATGAGGCCCATCAGCTCGCTCATCAGGTTGCGGTGGAACCACGGCGGGCGGAACGTGTGCTCGGCCACCATCCAGCGCGGCGGGAAGATGACGAAGTCGCAGTTGGCGGTGCCCGGCGCGCCCGAGGGCGAGGTGAGCACCGTGAAGATCGAGGGATCGGGGTGGTCGAAGGTGACGGTGTTCACCGCCATGAAGCGCGCAAGGTCGTACTTGTACGGCGCGTAATTGCCGTGCCAGGCGACGACGTCGAGCGGCGAGTGGCCGAGCTCGGTGGCCCACAGGTGGCCGAGGAATTTCGCCACCACCTGGACCTTGCCGCGCGTCTTCTCGTAGGCCGCCACCGGATAGAGGAAGTCGCGCTTCTGCGCGAGGCCCTGTGCGCCGATCGGGCCCAGCTCGGGAAGCCTGAAGGGCGCGCCGTAGTTCTCGCACACATAACCGCGGGCTCCGCCCGGACCGCCACGCGCGCCGGCCGCCGCGCCGCGCCCGCCGGAGGCGAGCTCGACGGCGAACTTCATGCCTCGCGGCATCACCGCGATCTCTCCCGGCGCGACCGCGAGGCGCCCGAACTCGGTGGCGATCTCGAGCGCGCCCTCCTGCGGCACGATCATCAGCTCGCCGTCGGCGCAGTAGAAGAAGCGGTCCTTCATCGAGCGGTTCGCGCAATACACGTGCACCGCGATTCCCGCCTGCGAGGCCGCGTCGCCAGAGCCCGCAATGGTGACGAGGCCGTCGAGGAAATCGGTCGGCTTCGAGGGAAGCGGCAGAGGATTCCAGCGCAGGCGATTGGGCGAGGCCTCCACCTCGTCAAACGGCCCCGAGCGCCACAGGCCGTCCGCGATGCGCTTGAACGGCCCGTGCATCGCGGTAGGCCGGATGCGGTAGAGCCAGCTCGAGAGGTTCTCCGCGCGCGGCGCAGTGAACGCGCTGCCCGAGAGCACCTCGGGATAGAGCCCCCTCGGCGTCTTCTGCGGCGAGTTCTGTCCCGCGGGCAGCGCACCGCGCTCGGCTTCGGTGGAGAACGTATTGCCAAAACCGCTTTGGTACTTGAGTGCCATGGTTTCCGCTTCCGGCTCAGGGATCCCGGATTCTAGGTCTTCAGCACGCCGCGCTTCATCTGGTCGAGCTCGATGGATTCGAACAGCGCCTTGAAGTTGCCCTCGCCGAAGCCCTCGTCGCCCTTCCTCTGGATGAATTCGAAGAAGATCGGCCCGAGCTGGTTCTCCGAGAAGATCTGCAGCAGGAGCGCCCCCGCCTTGCCGTCGATCAGGATGCGGCGCTTCTTGAGCTCCGCCACGTTCTCGCCGTGGCCCGGGATGCGCTTGTCCACCAGCTCGTAGTAGGTCTCGTTGGTGTCGAGCAGCTTCACGCCGCGCGCCTTCAGCGCATCCACCGTCCGCAAGAGGTCGCTCGAGCCGAGCGCCACGTGCTGGATGCCCTCGCCGCGGTACATGTCCAGGTATTCCTGGATCTGGCCGGCCTTCTCGGTGCCTTCCTCGTTGATCGGGATGCGGATCTTGCCGCAGGGGCTGGTCATGGCCTTGGACTTCACGCCCGTCACCTGGCCCTCGATGTCGAAGTAGCGGATCTCGCGGAAGTTGAACAGCCGCTCGTAGAAGTCCGCCCACTCCTTCATGCGCCCCTTGTGCACGTTGTGCGTCAGGTGGTCGATGTAGGTGAGGCCGTGGCCGGCGGGCGAGAGCTCCGCGCCCGGCAACGGCTCGAAATCCACGTCGTAGAAGCCGATGTTGCCGATCTCGCCGGGTTGCTTGCCGCCCTTGCCGCGCCAGCGGTCGATCAGGTAGATGAGCGAGTCGCCGATGCCCTTGATCGCGGGGATGTTGAGCTCGCCTGGCCCCGCGGTGCCCGCATAGCCCCAGGCGCCGAGCGACACCGCGCGCTCGTAGGCGGCCTTGGCGTCCGCGACGCGGAAAGCGATCGCGCAGATGCTCGGGCCGTGCAGCCGCGCGAAGCGCTGCGCGAACGAATCCGGCTCGGCGTTGACGATGAAATTGATCTCGCCCTGGCGGTAGAGCAGCACGTTCTTGTGGCGGTGCCGGGCGATTGCCTTGAACCCGAGGCGCTCGAAGAGCGACCCCATCGCCTTGGGGTCGGGTGCGGCGTATTCGATGAACTCGAATCCGTCCGTGCCCGCAGGGTTTTCCCAAGGGGTGAAGCCCATGGCCGAGTCTACTGCGCGGTGAGGCCGATTTTCCTGGCGAGGCCGCTGTACTTGGCGAGCTCGACGCGGAAGAACTGGGCCGCCGCCTCGGGGGTGCCCGGGTTGATGAGATTGCCTTGCCTGGCGAGCGCTTCCTTCACCTCGGGGGTCGCGAGCGCCGCCAGGAGCGCCGCGTGGACGCGCTTGACCTCCGCGGCAGGGAGCTTCGCCGGCCCCACAGCCGCGAACCAGCCGCCTACCGAGAATCCCGGCATGCCCTGCTCGGCAATGGTCGGCAGCTCCGGGAGCGAGGACGCGCGTGCCGAGGTGGTGGTGCCGATGGCCTTCAATGCGCCCGACTTGAGATGCCCGGGAAGCACCGGCACTGGCACCACTGCGAAATCGATGCGCCCGCCGATGAGGTCCGTCACCATCGGGCCGACGCCTTTGTAGGGCACGTGGTTCACCTCCACGCCCGCCTCGACGAAGAACATCGCCGCCGCGAGGTGGAGGATGGTGCCGCTGCCCGAGGAGCCGTAGTTGAAGTCGGCGGGCTTTGCCTTCACTGCCGCGATCACGTCCTTCACGTTTGAGGCGGGCACCTTCGCGGGATTGGCCGCGAGCACGAAGGGCGTCTCGCCGATCACGGAGATCGGCGTGATGTCCTCGATGGGGTCGAAGGGCAGGTTCTTGTAGACGCTCGGAAAGACCACGTGGTTGTTGGAGACCACGCCGAGCGTGCGGCCGTCCGGAGCTGCCTTGACGAGCGCCTGCGTGCCGATCACGCCCCCCGCGCCGGGCTGGTTCTCGATCACCACCGGCTGGCCGAGCTCCCTGGAAAACGCGTTGCCGAAGGTGCGCACGATGGTGTCCACCCCCGATCCCGGCCCGACGGGAAGGATGAGGCGAAGCGGCTGGCCCGAGGTCTGGGCGAACGCGGGGAAAGCTGCGGCCAGGCCGGCGAGCACCATGAAGGTGCGGCGGACAGCGGCAAAGCGGGTCATGTGGTCTTGCCTTCCTCTCTCTTTGCGCATTGGGGGTCGCGAGATCTGGCGCTCGGCCGGACTGTCGCCACCGTTGGATTTGACCTGACTTTACAGTCAGTTGTGAATTTTTTATAGGACCGGTCCGCAGGTGGGGATTCCGGTCTAAGTTCCGTCCTGCCATGGAACAGGCGCATCACATCCGGCTCATGCTGGTGGGCGAAGACCGCGTCTTCGCCGGCCGGCTGCTGCGCGTGATGCGCGAATGCGAGCCGGGGGCGCTGGTGCTCGTCGGCACGGTCGCCAAGTGCGACGAGGCCTGCGTGCTCGTCGCACGCGCTCGGCCCGGCGTGATCCTTGCGGACATCGATACGGTCGGCATCGAAGGCGTGGCGCAGATCGGCGCGCAGACGCAGGCGCCCATCCTTGCGCTCTCCACGCAGCGCGACGCGGCGCTGGGCGCGAAGGCGCTGCGCGCGGGGGCGCGCGGCATCATCCTGAAGACCGATGCGCCCGAGACGATCCGCAAGGCGCTGCACAAGGTGCACGAGGGGGAGATCTGGCTCGACCGCCGCACCACGAGCCAGATCCTGCGCGACGTGGTCGCCATGCCGCGCAAGGTCGAGTTTGCCGCCGAAGAGGGGATCGCCAGCCTCACCGCGCGCGAGCGCGACATCGTGATCGCCCTGGTGCGCTACGACGGGGCGAACGGCCGGGCGCTGGCGGCGCGCCTGGGCATGAGCGAGCAGACCCTTCGCAACCACTTCAGCGCGATCTACCGGAAGCTGGGCATCCCCAATCGTTCCGGCCTGGTCGCCTACGCTACGCGCCTCAGCCTGGACAGCGCGGCCTGAGCCTGGCCGCGTTCCCGGCAGCGTGCCGGGTTTTGCCGTATGCTCTTGATTTAACGGCTTTTGCCTGCCGATAGCGATGCGCGAACTCCTCGCACAATTCAGGGCGCACTTCATCTCCGCGGCGTTCTTCAGCCTGGTGATCAACGTGCTGATGCTCGCGCCGGCCCTGTTCATGCTGCAGGTGTTCGACCGCGTCGTGAGCAGCCGCAGCGTGGAGACGCTGGTGATGCTGTTCCTGCTCACGCTGATGGCGCTGCTGGTCATGTCCTACCTGGACGCGATCCGTGCGCGGCTGCTCGCGCGCGCCGCCATCAAGCTGGAGAAGATCCTCGGCCCGCGCGTGCTCGCCAACATGCTGCGCCAGAGCGCGCGCTCCAACCGCGCGCAGGCCGTGCACGGCCTGCGCGACATCAACGCGCTGCGCAGCTTCCTCACCGGGCCGGGCATCGTCGCGATCTTCGATGCGCCGTGGGTGCCGCTGTTCATCGCGCTGATCTATCTCTTCCACCCGCTGCTCGGCTCGGTGGCGCTCGGCGGCGCGCTGCTGCTACTCGCCCTCACGGTGCTGAACGAGCGGCTCTCGCGCCGCTCGATCGAGTCCATGCAGACCGACGCGCGCCTCGCCGGCCGCTTCGTGGACCAG
>DASWBP010000043.1:0-1620 GCA_036390555.1 Burkholderiales bacterium
GCGCGCGAAGGTCAACCACTTCCTGCTCGAGTTCGACACGCCGCGCGCTGGCGACTTCACGCCGCTCGCCATGGTGCCGAAGTCCAAGGGCGTGGTGCTGGGCCTGGTGAGCTCCAAGGTGCCGCAGCTCGAGCCGCTCGACCTCCTCAAGCGCCGCGCCGCGGAAGCGGCGAAATACATCGATCTTGCGCAATGCGCAATCAGCCCACAGTGCGGCTTCGCCAGCACCATGGGCGGCAACCCGGTGACAGAGGCGGACGAACGCGCCAAACTGCGCCGATGCGTGGACGCGGCGGCGGCCATTTGGGGCTAGGCATGCGCGCCTGGGCGCTCGCCGGGGCGTTGTTCGCCGGACTGGCGTGGGCCCAGGATCCGCTCGCCACGCGCCGCGGGTGGGAGGTCGGCGGACAGATTTCCCATTACCGCTACGAGGAGCCAGGCTTCATGTCGCTAGACGGGCCACGGTTCGGCGTGAGTGGGGCCTACACGATCGTCACGCCCCAGCGTCCGTTCCTCCGCGTCGAGGGACGCGCGAGCCTCGGCAGGCTCGACTACGAGGGCTCCGGCTCGCTACCGGATGTTCCCGACCAGATCTTCGAGGCTCGTGTGCTGGCTGGGGGGGACTTCGGCAACGGCCGCCTGCGCTGGTCGCCATATGCCGGCGTTGCATTCCGCCACCTCTACAACGACTTGCGCGGCGTGTCCTCCACCGGCGCGGTCGGCTATCAGCGCGAATCCACCTACTTCTACCTGCCGTTGGGCGTCACGCTGCGCACCCCGCTGGGCGACGGCTGGGTGCTCGCGCCGCAGCTCGAATACGACGTCTTCGTGCGTGGCGAGCAGCGCAGCTACCTGTCCGATACGGGCCTGGGATTGAGTGACGTGACCAATCGACAAGACGGTGGCCGCGGCTATCGCGGGCAGCTGATGCTGGAGCGCCAGCGCTGGACCTTCGGCGCGTGGCTGCAATACTGGAACATCGAGGACTCCGACCTGCAGCCGATCGCGCCCGGCGTGCGGGTCTACGAGCCAGCCAACGAGACGCGCGAAGCCGGGCTCGAGCTGCGCTACCGGTTCTAGGCGCCCGCCGGCGCCTGTCTAGTCGAGCACTTCCCGCAGCTTCTCCGCGGGCACGCGTGGCGAGACGCCGGCACGCTCCTCCTGCAGCAGCATCGGCGTGCGCGAATCCCGCTCGCCCCAGCCGCGGCGCAACGCCTCCTCGAACTCCTTCATCGCCACCTGCGCCACCTGCATCGGCACGCGGACCTCGCGCGCAAGCTCGAGCGCGAGCGCAAGATCCTTGTGCGCAAGGCGCAGCGCGAAGCCGGGCGGATCGTATTTGCCCGGCAGGAACTGCTCGGCGAGCCGGTCGAAGGTGCGCTTCCTGCCGGTGGCGCCCTGGCGGATCGCCTTGAAGAGCGCAAGCGGCTCCACGCCCGCCTTCACGCCGAGCGTGAAGATCTCGGCGAGCGCAGTCTGCACGGTGAAGCTCGCGCAGTTGTGCGCGAGCTTGGCCACCGAGCCCGCGCCGATCGGGCCCACGTAGATCGGCTGGTCGCCGATCTTGCGCAGCAAGGCCTCGTGCCTTCGGTAGGTCGCCTCGTCGCCGCCCACCCAGAG
>DASWBP010000044.1:0-11361 GCA_036390555.1 Burkholderiales bacterium
CGAACTCCAGCGGGTCGAAGTCCCGGTCGCGCTCCTCGATGACCGACAGGCGCGACTGCATCTGGCTGTCGGCCTGCACCTCGAACTCGCGCAACTGGCTGCGCAGCCGCGCGATGCTGTCGCTCAGGTCGGCGATCGACTGCTTTACGGCGCGCAGCTCTGCCTCCACGCGGGTGCGCGCGATGCTGACCTCGCCGGACTCGTTGATCAGCTGGTCGAGCACGTCGGCATTGACGCGCAGCATCGCTGCCGGGCTGGGCAGCGGCGCCTCGGCGCGCGGCGCCTCGGCTGGCGCCGCCGGGGCCACCTCCGGCGCATACTGCATGCGCTCCAGGTCCAGGCTCAGGCGGTCGAGCTTCTGCTCCAGATCGCCGAACAGGGACGCGTCGAGAACCCCTGCCTCGAGCGCCGCCTCGATGCTGCTCTCCATGAGGTGCGTGAGCTCGCCCAGGCGGATCGCGCCCGCCATGCGCGCACTGCCTTTGAGCGTGTGCAGCGCGCGCTGCAGCGAGCGGCTCACCTGCGCGTCGCCCGGATTCGCCTTCCAGTCGCGCAGGTCGGCGCCGATCTGCGGCAGCAGCTGCTGCGCTTCCTCCAGGAACACGGGCAGCAGTTGCGCATCGATGTCATCGCGCAGGATGCGTTGCTCCCGGCCTCCCTGCCCGTCGCCTGCCGGCACGGCGCGCGCCGGCGCCTTGCGCGGGAGCGGGGTGAGCAGGCGGGCGATCACGGCCCGCACGGCGGCTTCCGGCTCGTCCGCGGGCGCCGGCGGCTCGCGCCTCGCGACCGCCTCGAGGCGCTCCCGCAGCCCTTCGACCGCGGCAACCACGGAGGCGACATCCCCGGGCGCGGTGGTGAGCCGCGCGTGGGGCGTCCACTGCTCGAGCGCGCCGGCAAGCGCGGCAATCGGCTCGAATCCCGCGGTGCGCGAACTGCTCGCGAGGGTGTGCGCGGCGCGCACGAATTCGGCGGAAGCGTCGGTGCCGGGCGTGGCGCGCCAGGTCCCTGCGTGCGCCTCCAGCGCAGCGAGGTGCTGGTGGGCTTCCTTCATGTAGATGTCGAACAGGTGCGGCGCCACCCGAATCTCGCCCACCTGCACGTCCGGCGGCGGCGGCGGGGTGGTGCGCTCGGCGGGTGGAACCGGCTGCGGCGCAGGCTCCTGGACGATGGCCGCCATCGGTCCGGTCTGTCCCCGCAGGATGAAATCGAGGACCGGCTCGGCTGCCGCCGCGGCAGCGAGCGGCTCAGCCGCGACAGCGGGGGTGGGCAGCACCTCGGGCGCAGGCTCCGCGGCGGGCGCGGCCGGGGCCGCTGGCACCGTCACCGGCGCCGGCGTCTCGACCTGCTTCAGGCGCGCGGCAAAATCGACGAGCGCAGTGGCCTCGATCTCCTGCGTCAGGCTGCCCTCGCGCAACTGCGCCACCCACCCGGCAAAGGAGCGGCTGCCCAGGGCGATGAGGTCGAGCAAGTCAGGGCTGGCGGGCCACTTCTGCTCGAGCCACAGGTTCAGTACCTGTTCGATTTCCCAGGCGACCTCTCCCAGGTCCATCAAACCCACCATGCGTCCGCTGCCCTTGAGCGTGTGGAAGCCGCGGCGGATGGTGGTCAACGCGTCGCGGTCCTGCGGCTCCGCGCGGCAGGCGGGCAGGGAGGCGTCGATCCCCGCGAGCACTTCGCTCGCCTCCTCGAGGTAGATGTCGAGGAGCTCGCGGTTGACCTCGGGCCGCGCAGGCGGCGCCTTGGCCCTGGGCGCAGCCGCTGCTGCCGCCATCGCGGCCGCCACTGCGGCCTCGGCCTCGTCGGCGGCCTTGAGCGAAGTCGCCGTGAGCACGACGGTCGCGTCGAGCTCGCGCTGCTCGAGCGGCATGTGCGCTTTGTCGAAGCGGCGGAAGAACAGCTCGATCGCCTGAGCGGAGGGCTCGCGGCCGTTGAGGCAGGGATCGAGGAAGAAGCCCAGGCTCGAGAGACCTTCGGCGATCCAATCCATGTCCTCGCCCGTGCCGGCGTAGCCGGGCTGCGCGCACCGCGCGATGAGGTCCTCGCAGATGGCGACCACGCGCGCCGCGTCCCCGAAGTCCAGCACCGTCAGTGCGCCGTGCATCTGTCGCAGGTGGGTCGCCAGGCCCGGCAGCGAGTCGCGCGTCGACGGGTCGCGCACGAAACCGTCGAGCACCTTCTCCACGTGCTGCAGGTTGGCGACGATCTCGCGCGCCACCTGGGCCCGCAGCCGGATCGCGCCGATGCGCTCGCTCAGGTCGGCGCGCAGGCCCGGCGGCGGCTCCCCCTTGGACTTGCCCTGGGCGGCGTCGAGCAGCCACCCGCCCATGATGTCGATCTGCGCATCGGCATCCGCGGCAGGCTCGGTGAAGCTCTCGATCAGGCTCTCCGCGAGCAGGAACGCCGAGGCCATCTCGATCACCATCGCGTGGCCGTCCTGGGGGTAGGGATCGGGCAGGCGCGCGGAAACCAGCGCGATGGCGTCGAGGAGCTTCACCAGCGGCGCGCTGCCGACCTCGGCGGCTTTCGACCTGAAAGAGGCCACCAGCTCGCGGAAGCGCGCGGCGCTCTTCGGCTCTCCGGAAACGTACTGCACCCACATGCTCTTCAGCGCCTCGAGCCGCGCGCGCAGGTCCGCGAGCGCCGGCTCCAGCCAGTCCATGTCGTACTCCATGACGCCGCTGCCCTCGGCATCCGGGAACTGGCCGTCGAGCTGGTAGAGCTGCTTGATCTCCCGCAGGCGCGCCGTGGCGGGCTTGCACTTGGCGATCGCGTACAGCACGTCGCGCAGCAGCGCCTCGCTCACGGATTGCGCGCCGGCCGCCAGATCGCGCATCTGGAAGTCCAGCTTGTTGCACAGCGCCTTGGCGCGCGCCACCCACTCGGCGTCCGGCGGCGCGGCGAAGCCGTCGAGCAAGCCTTCGGCTGCCCACCACAGCGAGCGCGGTTCCGGCAGCTGCGCGCTCACCTGGTGCAGCGCGGCGAGTACCCCGCGCATCTGCTCGAGGCCGGCGGCCTGGTTGCGCAGCGTGGCGAGCAGGCCGCGCTGGAACTGCGCGCGCTGCGCCTGCAGGTACGCCGGCAGCTCCGCGGCGGGCACCGCGCTCGCGCCGGCATGCGCCGGCGCCGGCAGCGTCAGGTCCGGATAGAACAGGTCCTTTTCCGCAGCCTCCGGCTTGCCTTGCAGCGTGCGCAGCTCGCGGTAGACCGGAAAGAGCCGCAGCGGGACGTTCGCCTGCCCGCGCTCCAGCCCGTCCACGAATTCCTTGAGCGCGAGCACCGCCTTGTCGATCACCCCGAGGGACTGCGAGCTCGGCCGCACGCCGCCCAGTCCCGCCAGGCCGCCCTCGATCTCCTCGCAGAACCGCGTGGCGCCCGCGAGACCCACCATGCGCAGCGCCCCGCTCACCTGGTGCAGGTGCTCGGGGCACGGGGTCAGCACCGCCGTGTCGCCCGGGTCCGCCGCGTAGCGCGCGATCTGCTCGCGCACCCGCGTCAGCGCCTGGTCCACCTCGGCGGTGATCCAGGAAAGGATGGTGGCGGAGGCGCTCACCCTGGTGGGTCCCTCAGGCGAGCTTGAAGCCCGCCACCGAGGCCTTGAGCTCGTCGGCGAGCGCCGTCAGGCGCTGCGCCGAGGCAGCGGTGCGCCGCGTCCCGTCGGTGGTCATCTGCGTGATCGCCAGGATCTCGTTCATCGCCTGCGCCACGCGGGTGGCCGAGGCGGCCTGCTGCTCGGTCGCGTCGGAGATCGAGCCGATCAGCTCGGCGAGCTGGTTGGACACCTGCTCGATCTCGCGCAGCGCGCGGTCGGCCTCGTCGGCAGTCCGCGTTCCCTCCACCACGCCGCGCGTGCTGCGTTCCATCGCCTCGACCGCGTCCTGCGTGTCGCGTTGAATCGACTTGACGATCGCGCCGATGTGCTTGGTGGCCTCCCCCGAGCGCTCCGCAAGGCGCTGCACCTCCTCCGCCACGACGGTGAAGCCGCGTCCCGCCTCGCCGGCGGAGGCCGCCTGGATCGCCGCGTTCAGCGCCAGCACGTTGGTCTGCTCGGTGATGTCCGAGATGAGCTGCACGATCTCGCCGATCTCCTGCGAGCTCTCGCCCAGCCGCTTGATGCGCTTGGACGTCTCCTGGATCTGCTCGCGGATGTCGTTCATGCCGCGGATGGCGTTCTGCACCGCCTGCGCGCCCTTCTCCGCCGCGGACAGCGACGACTGCGCGACCTTCACCGACTCGCCGGCGCGGCGCGACACCTGGGTCATGGACTGCGCCATGCTCACCACGGACTGGCCGGTTCCCTGGATCTCGCTCGCCTGGCGCTGCGCGGCCTGCAGCAGCTGCGTCGAGGTGGATTGCGCCTCGGCGGTCGCCGAGGTCACCTGCTGCGCGGCGGCGGTGATGCCCGTCACCAGGCGGCGCAATTCGTCCACGGTATAGTTGATCGAGTCGGCGATGGCGCCGGTGATCTCCTCGGTCACGCGCGCGCGCGCGGTCAGGTCGCCGTCCGCGAGGTTGCCGATCTCGTCGAGCAGCCGCAGGATCGCCGCCTGGTTCGCGCGGTTCTGCTGCTCGCTCTCGATCGCCCGCCGGCGGCTGTCGGAGAGGTACACGCGGCCCAGCAGCAGCAGGCAGGCGAGCGCGAGCGCGCCGAACAGCACCGCCGCCCAGGCATAAGCCGCCTGTCCCTGCGCCGCGTCCTCGTGCAACCGGCCGACCTCGACCGTGGCTTTGAGCAGGTTCTCGCTCGCGCCGAAGATGTCGCGGCTTGCCTGCTTGGCGGCGGCGAGCGCCTGCATCTCGCCGATGATCGACTGCACGGCCGCCGCGAACGGCCCGATCAGCTTCTTCAACTCCTGCGCGCGCTGGCGCACGCGCTCGTTGGCGATCGGCGGAATGCCCGCCACCTTGGCCTCGCCGATCATCGCGTCCACCACACGCAGGAACTGGTTGGTGTTGTTGCCCAGCTGGCGCGCCACCTCGGGGTTGGGCCGGTCCGTCGACAGCAGCCGCACGGCGTTGATGAAGTCGAAGTTGGCGACGTCCTGGTACAGCTGCTGGCTGAAGGTCAGCACGCCGTAGGGCTCGCGCGCATCGCGCGCGCTGACCATCAGCTCCTGAGCGCGCAGCGCGAGCTGCGGCGCCGTGCGCTCGATCAGCTGCTCGCGCTCGCGCAGCGCGACCAGGCTCTTCTCCTGGGCGAGGATCAGCAAGATGTTCTTGTCCACCGGCGCCCACTGCTTCTCCAGGTCGCGCAGCGCCGGGCCCACCGAGTCGGGCGAAGGCGGCACCGTCACGCCGAAGCGCGCGCCGCCGAGCAGCAGCAGGCGCAGGTCGGCGAAGAACTGGTCCTGCCCCTGCTTGAGCTGGCCGAAAGCCGCCGCGCTGCCCTGCGCCGCCTGCTGCGCGCTGTTGGCGATGCGCTGCGAGAGCATCTGCATCTCGGTAGCCGTCGACTGGTACACGGCGAACTGCGAGGTCAGGCGGTAGCTGACGTAGACGCTGATCGCCGCGGCCGCGAGGAACAGCACCAGCAAGCCGATGAGGACCTGCAGCTTGCGCGCGGTGCTCAGGTGGCCGATGAGCGGCAGGTCGCCCGGCGCCGCCGCCGCACCCGCAGGCTTGGCCGCAGGCTCCTCGCCACGCCCGAAAAATGGAAGTGCTGCCAGCTTGAATGCCATGGATCTCTCCCCTATTCGAAGCAGTCGCCTGCCCGATCGATGCCGAGCGCCATCGCGGTCACGCGCCCGCCGCGAGGAACTCGGGTTGCTGCACCAGTTGCGCCACGTTCAGTTCCTTCCAGTGCCCGCCTTCGGCGTCGCCGTATTCGGCCCGCACCCACGCCGCTCGCGGCGCCTGGGCCGCGAGCGGCCGCAGCGCGTCCGGGTTGCGCAAGCCGAGGGAGCGGTCCACCAGCAGCCCGCATCCCATGCGAAAGCGCTCGCTGATGAGCAGCAGCCGCGACTGCTCGCCCGCGGCTGCCGGCGCGCCGCCAAGGAACGCGGACAGATCCACCACGCCGTAGAGGTTGCCGCGGATGTTCGCCACGCCGCGGAACCAGGGACGGGCGAGCGGCACCGGCGTGACTGGCGGCACCGGCACCACCTCGCCGGCCTCGCCCAGGTCCACGAGCCAGTGCTCCGCGCCGACCTGCAGGCCGAGCTTGGTGGCCGCATGGCGGCTCGCGGCGCTTTGCAGCCGTGCTGCCAGCTCGCGCTGGTAATCGCGCAGCGAAATGCGGGCGGCCATCAGCCCAGCGCCGAAATCTTGGCGAGCAGGTCGGCCTGGCTCACCGGCTTGACGATGTAGTCGCGCGCGCCCTGGCGCAGGCCCCAGACGCGGTCGGTTTCCTGGCCCTTGGTGGTGCAGATGATCACCGGGATGTCCTTGGTGGCGTTGTCCTTGCTCAACGTGCGCGTCGCCTGGAAGCCGTTCTGGCCCGGCATCACCACGTCCATCAGCACCAGGTCCGGGCGCTGCTGCTTCACCTTCACCAGCGCCTCTTCCGCGCTCTCGGCCGTGCTCACGGCATAGCCGCTCTTGGCGAGCAGGTCGCTCAGGTACTGGCGGTCGGTGGGAGAGTCGTCTACGACGAGGATGTTCTTGATCGGCATGGCGATGGACCTTTGCGGGTGGGATTAAGAGGTCACCGGGCGCGGCTTCACGTACTCGTTGACCGCGTCGATCAGCGCTTCCTTGGTGAAGGGCTTGGTCAGGTACCGGTCGGAGCCGGCGAGCCGGCCGCGTGCGCGGTCGAACACGCCGTCCTTGCTCGAGAGCATGATCACCGGGGTGGATTTCAGCCGCGGGTGCTGCTTGATCAGCGTGCAGGTCTGGTAGCCGTCGAGCCGCGGCATCATGATGTCGACGAAGATCACCTTGGGCTGGTGGTCGCTGATCTTCGCCAGCGCGTCGAAGCCGTCTTCGGCGAGGATGACGTCGAAGCCGGCCTGGCGCAGGAAGATCTCCGCGCTACGCCGGATGGTGTTGCTGTCGTCGATGACGAGGACCTTGACGGGCCCCGCCTCTGCCTCGCTCACGAACCTCTCCCCCTGCCCAACGCCATGGATGCACTATAAGCCTTTTCTGGTCAGGCCGTTATCGCATCCAATTAAAGTGGAATGATACCTACGCCTCCGGTTCCATCCAAATCCGCGGGACTCAGGGCGCTGGCGCGCCCGGCCCGAGCTTGAAGTGGGGCTTTTTTTCCCAATATAGCCACGCAGAGACCCCCACTTTTCGCCCGATGTCCGATCCCAATCCGCAAAGCGACGTAGTTCCTCCCGCCCAGCCCGAAGCGCCGCGCTCGCTCGACGAGCTGCTCGCCGAAGCCCAAACAAAACTTGAAGAACAGCGTGACGCATGGCTGCGCGCGCTCGCGGACGCCGAGAACGCGCGCAAGCGCGCGCAGGCCGACATCGCGCAGGCGCGCAAGTACGCCGCCGAGCGCATCGTCGAGGACCTCCTGCAGGTCATGGACAGCCTGGACGCCGCGTTGGGTGTGCCGGGCGCAAGCGCCGACGCGCTGCGCGCGGGCGTCGAGATCACCCAGCGGCAATTGAAGAGTGCCTTCGAGCGGGCGGGCGTGGCGGAGGTGAACCCGGCGCCCGGCCAGCGCTTCGACCCCCACCGCCACCAGGCCATGGCCGCGGTGGAGTCGGCTCAGGAGCCCAACACCGTCGTCGCCGTGCTGCAAAAGGGCTATACCCTGCACGACCGGGTGGTGCGGCCCGCCCTGGTGAGCGTGGCAAGAGCGAAGGCAGTTGAAAATCCGGGCGGAAACCCCACTTCCGACAGTAACTTGGCATCGAATTGAAGGAACGAACATGGCAAAGATCATCGGCATTGACCTGGGCACCACCAACTCATGCGTCGCGATCATGGAGGGCGGCAAGCCCAAAGTGATCGAGAACTCCGAAGGCGCGCGCACCACGCCCTCGGTCGTAGCCTATGCGGAGGACGGCGAAATCCTGGTCGGCGCGCCCGCCAAGCGCCAGGCGGTCACCAACGCGAAGAACACGCTGTTCGCGGTGAAGCGGCTCATCGGCCGGCGCTTCGAGGAAAAGGAAGTGCAGAAGGACATCAACCTGATGCCCTACCGCATCGTCAAGGCCGACAACAACGACGCCTGGGTGGAAGTGCGCGGCAAGAAGATCGCCCCGCAGCAGGTGTCAGCGGAAGTCCTGCGCAAGATGAAGAAGACCGCCGAGGACTACCTCGGCGAAGAGGTGACCGAAGCCGTGATCACGGTGCCGGCCTACTTCAACGACTCGCAGCGCCAGGCGACCAAGGACGCCGGCCGCATCGCGGGCCTGGACGTCAAGCGCATCATCAACGAGCCCACCGCGGCAGCGCTCGCCTTCGGCATGGACAAGCAGGAGAAGGGCGACCGCAAGATCGCCGTCTATGACCTGGGCGGCGGCACCTTCGACATCTCGATCATCGAGATCGCGGACGTCGAGGGCGAGAAGCAGTTCGAGGTGCTCTCGACCAACGGCGACACGTTCCTCGGCGGCGAGGACTTCGACCAGCGCCTGATCGACCACATCGTCACCGAGTTCAAGAAGGAAGCCGGCGTCGACCTGGCCAAGGACGTGCTCGCCCTGCAGCGCCTGAAGGACGCCGCCGAGAAGGCGAAGATCGAGCTGTCTTCGTCGCAGCAGACCGAGATCAACCTGCCCTACATCACGGCGGACGCCTCGGGGCCGAAGCATCTGGCGATGAAGATCACGCGCGCCAAGTTCGAGGCGCTGGTGGACGACCTGATCGAGAAGACCATCGAGCCCTGCCGCATCGCCATCAAGGACGCGGGCGTGAAGACGGCCGACATCGTGGACGTCATCCTGGTGGGCGGCCAGACGCGCATGCCCAAGGTGATCGACAGGGTGCGCGAGTTCTTCGGCAAGGAGCCGCGGAAGGACGTCAACCCTGACGAGGCGGTGGCGATCGGCGCCGCGATCCAGGCTGGCGTGCTCAAGGGCGACGTCAAGGACGTGCTGCTGCTCGACGTGACGCCGCTGTCGCTCGGCATCGAGACGCTGGGCGGCGTGATGACCAAGCTCATCAACAAGAACACCACCATCCCGACCAAGGCGCAGCAGGTGTTCTCCACCGCCGACGACAACCAGAACGCGGTGACCATCCACGTCCTGCAGGGCGAGCGCGACATGGCTTCGGGCAACAAGAGCCTGGGCCAGTTCAACCTCACCGACATCCCGCCGGCACCGCGCGGCATGCCGCAGATCGAGGTCACCTTCGACATCGATGCCAACGGCATCCTGCACGTCACGGCCAAGGACAAGGCCACGGGCAAGGAGAACAAGATCAAGATCCAGGCGAGCTCGGGCCTCAACGAGGCCGAGATCCAGCGCATGGTGAAGGACGCCGAGGCGCACGCCGAGGAAGACCGCAAGGCGCTGGAGCTGGTCAACGCGCGCAATGCCTGCGAGGCGCTCGCGCACACGGTGAAGAAGTCGCTCAAGGAGCACGGCGACAAGCTCGAGGCCGGCGAGAAGGAGCGGATCGAGGCGGCGCTCAAGGACGCCGAGGCGGTGCTCAAGTCGGAGAGCAAGGCGGAGATCGACGCCAAGGCCGAGGCGCTCGCCAAGGCCGCGCAGAAGCTCGGCGAGAAGGTCTACGCCGAGAGCCAGAAGGCGGCGCAGGGCGGCGGCGCGACCGCGGGCGACGCGACCGCGGGTGGAACGGCTGGCGGCGACGCGCAGGCAAAGAAGGACGACAACAACGTCGTCGACGCCGAGTTCACGGAAGTGAAGGACAAGAAAGGCGGCGCCGGACGCTGAAGGCGCGCCGGTTCAGGACACGCACGGATCCGCGAGCGGTTCCGTGGGCCGGATTGGAGCGGCCGCCCCTGGGCGCCCTTTGATCCGGCCGTCTTGCATCTAGCCTCGGGATCCGCTGAATGGCGAAACGCGATTACTACGAAGTGCTGGGCATCAACCGGGACGCCTCCGAGGAGGACATCAAGAAGGCGTACCGCAAGCTCGCCATGAAGTGGCATCCGGACCGCAACCCGGACAACCCCAAGGCGGAAGAGCACTTCAAGGAGGCGAAAGAGGCCTACGAAGTGCTGTCGGACGCGCAGAAGCGCAGCGCCTACGACCAGTTCGGCCACGCGGGCATCGATCCGCACGCCGGCATGGCGGGCGCGGGCGCCGCGGGCGGCTTCAGCGGCGGCTTCGGCGACATCTTCAACGACATCTTCGGCGACATCTTCGGCGGCGGGCGCGGCGCGCGCTCCAACGTCTTCCGCGGCGCCGACTTGCGCTACAACCTGGAGATCGCGCTCGAGCAAGCCGCGCACGGCTTCGAGACGCGCATCCGCATCCCGACCATGGCGCAGTGCGAAACCTGCCACGGCAGCGGCGCCAAAGCCGGCACGCAGCCGCAGACCTGCCCGACGTGCCGGGGCGCGGGCCAGGTGCGCGTTTCGCAGGGCCCGTTCTCCATCGCACAGACCTGCCCCCGCTGCCATGGCTCGGGCAAGATCATCCCCAATCCCTGCGCAACCTGCGGCGGCAGCGGCCGCGTCAAGCACCAGAAGACGCTGTCGGTGAAGATCCCCGCGGGCGTGGACGAAGGCGACCGCGTACGTCTGTCCGGGGAGGGCGAGCCGGGCGTGAACGGCGGCCCGCCGGGAGATTTGTACGTGCAGGTGCATATCAAGCCGCACCCGGTGTTCCAGCGCGACCACGACGACCTGCATTGCGAGATGCCGATCTCGGTCGCGACCGCGGCGCTGGGCGGCGACATCGACATCCCGACGCTCGAAGGCTCGGCGCGCATCAAGGTGCCGGCCGAGACGCAGAGCGGCAAGACCTTCCGCCTGCGCGGCAAGGGCATCAAGGGCGTGCGCAGCCATACGCCGGGCGATCTCTTCTGCCACGTGGTCGTGGAAACGCCGGTCAACCTCACGGCGCGCCAGAAGGAGCTGCTGCACGAGTTCGAGGCGATCAGCCAGAAGGACGTGGCTCGCCACAACCCGCGCAGCAAGTCCTGGCTGGACAAGGTCCGCGAGTTCTTCGAGGGCTGAGTTGAGACGCGCTGCGACGGCGTGCCTGCTTGCTCTGGCGGCCTTCGCTGCGCAAGCGCAGGGCGTCAGCGCGAAGACCATCGTGCTGGGGCAGTCGGCGCCGCTCTCGGGCGCCGCGCAGACGCACGGCGAGGAGATCCGCAACGGCGCGCTCGCTTACCTGAGAACCCTCAATTACGCAGGCGGCGTGCACGGCCGCCGCATCGAGCTGGCGACGCTGGATGACGCAGGCGATCCGGCGCGCGCCCTCGCCAACACGCAGCGCTTGGTCGAGCAGCTGCGGGTCTTCGCCCTGCTCGCCTACCCCGAAGCGAGCG
>DASWBP010000045.1:0-6419 GCA_036390555.1 Burkholderiales bacterium
GGTCTAGTCCCTTCGGGGCGGATCGAAGGCTCACCGGGCGCTCCGCGTTCGAGCCGCTGCTGCACGCCGGCAAGCGGCGCAGCGTCTCCGGCTATACGTTCTACGTCGCGCGGCGCAGCGAAGGGCCGCCGCGCCTGGGAATCCTGGTGACACGGCGGCACGCTGCCCGCGCCACCGAGCGCAATCGCATCAAGCGCTGCATCCGCGAGGCTTTCCGCCTCGAGCAGCAGCGCATCGGCCCGGTCGACGTGCTGGTGCGCCCGCCGTATGGCGTGCGCGGCTCGGCGAAAATGCTCGAGCGCCTGCGCGAGCTGTTCCAGAATCTGGAGACATGAGCGCCTTCCTGCGCCTGCTGATTCGCGGCTACCAGTATTGCCTTAGCCCGATGTTCGGGCCGGCGTGCCGCTTCCACCCGAGCTGCTCGCAGTACGCGGAGGAAGCGCTCGCGACGCACGGGCTCTTCGGCGGCGGCTGGTTGGCGGCGAGGCGGCTGTGCCGCTGCGGGCCATGGTGCGCAGGCGGCTACGATCCGGTGCCGCCGCGCGGCCGCCGCTGAAAGGCGAAGCAGAATTCCATGGATACCCAACGACTGATCCTGTTTTTCATCTTCAGCTTCTCGCTGCTGCTTCTCTGGGACGCGTGGGAGAAGGAGAGGCGTCCGAAGCCCGCGCCCGTGCCGCAAGTGCAGCAGGCTCCCGGCGTCCCGACCCCGGCCAAGCCGCTTGCGCCGACCCCGGCGCCGGCTGCGGTTCCCGCGCCGGCCGGCGCGGTGCCGGCTCCGGCGGCGACCAGCGCGGCGGTGGTCCCCGGCGCCGTGCCGGCTGCTGCGCCGGCAAGCGCCGAGACGGTGCAAGTGCGCACCGATCTGCTGGTGGCGGATATCGATGCGCTCGGCGGTACGCTCAAGCGCCTCGAGCTTCTCAAGCACAAGGACCAGCAGGACGCCACGAAGAATTTCGTGCTGCTGGGCCCGGAGCACGCCTACGCCGCGCAAAGCGGCCTGATCGGCGAGGGCATGCCCAATCACCGCACGCTTTGGCGCGTGCTGCCGGGCGAGCGCACGCTCGCCGCGGGCGCGAAGGAGCTGCAGTTGCGCCTGGAGGCGGACGGGCCGAACGGCCTGAAGGTGAGCAAGCTCTACACCTTTCGCCGCGACAGCTACCTGGTCGACGTCGCCTTCGAGCTGCAGAACGCCGGCGCCGCGCCGGTCGCGACGCACGCCTATTACCAGATCGTGCGCGACGGCAAGGCGCCCGCGGGCGAGAACGCAATGATGTACGTGTTCACCGGGCCCGCCTACTACACGGCCGAGAAGGCCTTCCACAAGCTCGACTTCTCCGACATCGAGAAGGGCAAGGCGAGCCTGCCGCGCGAGGCGAGCGACGGCTGGATCGCGATGGTGCAGCACTACTTCGTCTCGGCGTGGCTGCCGGCGGACAAGGCGCCGCGCGAGTACTACGCGCGCAAGCTGCCGGATGGCCTGTTTGCGGCGGGCGTGATCCTCGCCTCGCCGCAGGTGGCCCCTGGCGCCTCGGAGCGCGTCGAGGTCAGGCTCTACTCGGGACCGCAGGAACAGCAGCGCCTGAAGCAGGTGGCGCCCGGCTTCGACCTGGTGGTGGACTACGGCTGGCTGGCGATCATCGCCTGGCCGCTGTTCGCCGTGCTGGAGTTCTTCCACCGCTGGACGGGCAACTGGGGCGTGGCCATCATCCTGCTGACGATCCTCATCAAGCTGCTGTTCTTCCCGTTGTCGGCGGCGAGCTACAAGTCGATGGCGAAGATGAAGCTGATCACGCCACGGCTCACCAAGCTGCGAGAGATGTACGCCAACGACCGCGCGCGCATGAACCAGGCGATGATGGAGCTGTACAAGACCGAGAAGATCAATCCGCTCGGCGGCTGCTTCCCGATCCTCGTGCAGATCCCGGTGTTCATCGCGCTGTACTGGACGCTGCTCGCAGCGATCGAGCTGCGCCATGCGCCCTTCATCCTCTGGATCAAGGACCTCTCGGCCCTCGACCCCTACTATGTGCTGCCGGTGCTGATGACCGCGACGATGGTGCTGCAGACGCGCATGAACCCGGTGCCGCCCGACCCGGTGCAGGCGAAGGTCATGCAGTTCATGCCCTACGTGTTCAGCGTGTTCTTCTTCTTCTTCCCGGCCGGCCTGGTGCTGTACTGGCTGGTGAACAACATCCTCTCCATCGCCCAGCAATGGCAGATCCAGCGCATGTTCGACCGCGACAAGACTGCCCATGCCCGGCGCTGAGCCTGCAGCGGCGCGCAGCCCCGACACGATCGCGGCCATCGCTACGCCACCCGGGCGCGGCGCGATCGGCATCGTGCGCGTCTCGGGCGCGCGCGCGCCGGAAATCACGCGCCGGCTGATCGGCCGACTGCCGGAGGCGCGCGTCGCCAGTTTTTCGACCGCGCGCGACGCGGCCGGCCGGCCGATCGACGAGGGGCTGGCACTCTACTTTCCCCAACCGCGCTCCTACACCGGCGAGCACTGCTTGGAGTTTCACGGCCACGGCGGCACAGTGGTCCTGCATGCGGTGCTCGCGGCATGTCTGGACGCGGGTGCGCGCCTCGCCGAGCCGGGCGAGTTCACGCGGCGCGCCTTCCTCAATGGCCGCATGGACCTTGCGCAGGCCGAAGCGGTCGCCGACCTGATCGATGCGGCGAGTACCGAGGCCGCGCGCAGCGCCATGCGCTCGCTGTCCGGCGAATTCTCCGCCGCAGTCCACGCGCTCGGCGCTCAACTGGTCGAGCTCCGCGCGCTCACCGAGGCGACGCTCGATTTTCCTGAAGAAGATGTCGACGCGCTGCATCGCGACGATGCGGCGGCGCGCCTCGCGCGCTTGCGCGCGGGGCTCGAGGAACTACTTGCGCGCAGCCGCGAAGGCAGCCTGCTGCGCGCCGGCATCCAGGTCGTGCTCGCCGGGCGGCCGAACGTCGGCAAGTCGAGCCTGCTCAATCGCCTCGCAGGCGAGGAACGCGCCATCGTCACGCCAATCCCCGGTACCACGCGAGACGCGCTGCGCGAAACGATCCTCATCGAGGGCGTGCCGCTCAACCTGGTGGATACCGCGGGGCTGCGCGAGTCGCGCGACGAAGTCGAGCGGCTCGGCGTGGAGCGTGCGCAGCGCGAGGTGGCGCGCGCCGACCTGTTGCTCGTCGTGCATGACTGCACCGCGCTTGAGGGCGCACCGCCACTCGAGGCGCCGGCGGCGGCGCGCATCGACGTCTACAACAAGGTCGACCTTGCGCCTGGCTTTGCAGCCCCGGCGGGCGCGCATCCGGCACTGTGCTTGTCTGCGAAGACGGGCGAAGGCATCGAAGCGCTGCGTCAGGCAATCCTGCGGGCAGCGGGCTGGCGCTCGCACGGCGAATCGGTGTTCCTTGCGCGCGAGCGGCACCTGCGCGCGCTGCAGGCCGCCGCGCGCCACCTGGCGGGCGCGGCGGAGCAAGGTGGCCGCTGGGAGCTGTTCGCCGAGGAGTTGCGGCTCGCGCATCATGCGCTGGGCTCGATCACCGGTGAGGTCACGGCGGACGAGCTGCTCGGCGAGATCTTCTCGCGTTTTTGCATCGGCAAGTAGACGCTGCGAACCGATTGATTCAATGACAGTTTCTGACGTGGCGCCGCGCTGGCCCGCGCGGTAGAATTTCAGCCCCTATCGGAATCGCACGGCCCCCTGAGGGCCGTTTTTCATTCGGGAGTTCACGCAGATGAACGCTCCAGGCGCCGCGCAGAAGGATTCTTCGCAAGCTCCCGACTGGGTGCGGCACGGCGGCCTGCGGCAATGGGTCTCCGAGATGGCGCTGCTTGCCAAGCCCGAGCGCATCGTCTGGTGCGATGGTTCTCAGGCGGAATACGACCGCCTGTGCGCCGAGCTCGTGTCCGCGGGGACGATGATCAAGCTGAACGAGACGCTGCGGCCGAACAGCTACCTCGCGCGCTCCAACCCGAGCGACGTGGCGCGCATGGAGGACCGCACCTTCATCTGCAGCGAGAGGAAAGAGCAGGCCGGGCCGACCAACAACTGGGTGGAGCCGCGGGAGATGCGCGCCACGCTGCGGCGCCTGTTCGATGGCTGCATGCGCGGCCGCACCATGTACGTGATGCCCTACTCGATGGGTCCGATCGGCTCGCACATCGCGCAGATCGGCGTGGAGATCTCCGACTCCGCGTACGTGGCGATCAACATGCGGATCATGACGCGCATGGGCCGCGCGGTCGCGGAATGGCTCGACGAGGACGGCGACTTCGTGCCGGGCGTGCATTCGGTAGGCGCGCCGCTCGCGCCGGGCCAGCAGGACGTCGCCTGGCCGTGCAACGACAAGGAAAAGTGGATCGTCCACTTTCCCGAGACGCGCGAGATCTGGTCGTTCGGCTCGGGCTACGGCGGCAACGCGTTGCTCGGCAAGAAGTGCCTCGCGCTGCGCATCGCGTCGGTGATGGCGCGCGACGAAGGCTGGCTCGCCGAGCACATGCTGATCCTCGGCGTGGAGTCCCCGGAAGGCCACAAGCACTACTTCGCAGCAGCATTTCCGAGCGCTTGCGGCAAGACCAACTTCGCCATGTTGATTCCGCCGCCCGCCTACCAGGGCTGGAAGGTGACGACCATCGGCGAGGACATCGCCTGGATCAAGCCGGGACACGACGGGCGCTTCTATGCGATCAATCCAGAGGCCGGCTTCTTCGGCGTCGCGCCGGGGACCTCGGACGCCACCAATCCGAACGCGATGCGCACGCTGAAGGCCAACGTGATCTTCACCAACGTGGCGCTCACTCCGGACGGCGACGTGTGGTGGGAAGGCATGACCGAGCAGCCGCCCGCGCGCCTTACCGACTGGCAGGGCAGGCCCTGGACGCCCGAGGACGGCAAGGCGGGCCGGCTTGCCGCGCACCCGAATTCGCGCTTCACGGTGTCGGCGGCGCAGTGCCCGTCCATGGACCCGAGGTGGGAAGACTCGGGCGGCGTGCCGATCTCGGCGTTCCTGTTCGGCGGGCGCCGCTCGAGCACCGTGCCGCTGGTGGTGGAGGCGCCAACCTGGGAGGACGGCGTGTACATGGCCGCGACCCTGGGATCGGAGACCACCGCCGCGATTACCGGCAAGGTCGGCGTCGTGCGTCGCGACCCGATGGCGATGATCGCGTTCTGCGGCTACCACATGGGCGACTATTTCGCCCACTGGCTGAAGTTGGGCAAGGCGGTGAACCACCCGCCGCATATCTTCCGCGTCAACTGGTTCAGGAAGGACGCCAACGGCAAGTACATCTGGCCGGGCTTCGGCGAGAACATGCGCGTGCTGGAATGGATCGTCGGCCGCTGCCACGGCACGGCGCAGGGCGTCTCCACGCCGCTAGGCGTCATTCCCGCGTTCGAGCACCTCAACTGGCGCGGCCTGGAGAAGTTCACGCGCGAGCAGTTCGAGGAAATCACGCGCGTGAACAGCAGCGCCTGGAAGGATGAAGTCGCCTCGCACGACGAGCTGCTCGGCAAGCTCGGCGCGCAATTGCCGCGCGAGCTCGGGGAGCGCCGTTCGCTCCTGCACCAGAAGCTTGCTGCGTGACCCGCGTCTTTCACCGCAATCCCCGCGACGGCTACCCGGTCGCGGTGCGCGGTGAAGGCGCCTACCTGTTCGACCGCGACGGCAAGCGCTACCTCGACGCCTCGGGCGGCGCCGCGGTGTCCTGCCTGGGGCATTCCGACGCGGCGGTCGTGAAGGCGATCCAGGAACAGCTGGCGCGGCTGCCGTTCGCGCACACCTCCTTCTTCACCAACGAACCGATGGAAGCGCTCGCCGACGCGCTCGTCGCGCGCGCGCCCGCGCCGCTGGAGAAGGTCTACTTCGTCTCCGGGGGCTCTGAAGCCATCGAGGCGGCGCTCAAGCTCGCACGCCAATACTTCGTGGAGAAGGGCGAGCCGCAGCGCCGCACCCTCATCGGGCGCCGCCAGTCCTACCATGGCAACACGCTCGGCGCGCTCGCAGTGGGCGGCAACGCCTGGCGGCGCAGGCAGTTCGAGCCGTTGCTCATCGAAGCGCGCCACGTTTCGCCCTGCTACGCGTATCGCGGCCGTCAAGCGGGCGAGTCGGAAGCCGCCTACGGCGAGCGGCTCGCCGCCGAGCTCGAGGCGGAGATCGCGGCGCTCGGCGGTGATCGCGTGATGGCGTTCGTCGCGGAGACGGTGGTCGGCGCGACGCTCGGCGCCGTGCCGCCGGTGCCGGGTTACTTCAGGCGTGTGCGCGAAGTCTGCGACCGGCACGGCATCCTGCTCATCCTCGACGAGGTGATGGCCGGCTTCGGGCGCACCGGCAGGTGGTTCGCGTGCGACCACTGGGACGTCGTACCCGACATCATGACGGTCGCCAAGGGCATCAACTCGGGCTACGTGCCGCTGGGGGCGATGATC
>DASWBP010000046.1:0-24847 GCA_036390555.1 Burkholderiales bacterium
CGCGCCTACGACGTGATCCCGAAGCAGGAGCTCGACGCGCCGACGCTCGCCCGCATCCTGCGCCTCGCGACGCTGCAACAGGAGACCGGCCGCGCGCTGCGCGCCACGGAAGGGCGCTTCCGCGCGCTGCTGGAAAACAGCGCCGAAGCGGTGGCGCTGCTCAATGCCGGCGGGCGCATCGAGTACGCGAGCGCCTCGATGCGCCGGGTGCTCGGCTACGAATCCCGCGAAGTCACCGGTCGCATCAGCCTTGAGTTTGTGCACCTGGAGGACCGCGGCGCGGTGCACGCCGCGTTCCGGCGCCTGCTGGCCGCCGGCCCCGGCGCGCGCGAGACGCTGCGCGTGCGCTATCCGCACAAGGACGGCAGCCTGCGGCTGCTGGAAAGCACCGCCGTCAACCGGCTGGCCGACCCGGATGTCGCTGCGATCGTCTGCAACTTCCGCGACCTCACCGCCGAGGCGGAACTCGAAGCACGACTGCGCGCCACGTTCGAGCACGCCGCCATCGGCCTTGCGCAGCTCGACGCCGAGGGGCGCATCGTGCTCGCCAACGAGCGCCTGTGCGCCATTCTCGGCTACCCGCACGCGGAGCTGCTCGGCTTGAGCTTCCGCGACATCTCGCATGCAGAGGACCGCGAGGTGAGCGCCGGGTTGCGCGCGCGCATGTATGCGGGCGAGATCCAGCGCTTCACCCTGCGCAAGCGTTACCAGCGCAAGGACGGCGCGACGGTCTGGATGCAGGTCACCGCGGCGCTGGTGCGCGGCGCGGGTGGCGGGCCGCAGTACGAGATCACCGCCTTCGAGGACATCTCGGAGGCGATGCGCGTCGAGGCGGAGCTCAAGCAGCGCGAGGGGCGCTTTCGCGCGCTGATCGAGAACAGCGCCGACGGCATCGTGCTGCTCGATGGCGAAGGGTGCATCCGCTACGTCAGCCCGGCGACTACGCGCATTCTCGGCTACGCCGAGGGCGAGCTGCTGGGGCGCAAGGGTATCGAGCTGGTACACGCGGACGACGCCGCGAGTTTCCTCGCCGACGTGGAAACCTTGAGCCGCAAGCCCGGGGGCAGCCTGCACGCGCACGCGCGCATCCGACACAAGGACGGCGATTACCGCCTGCTCGAAGGCACCTGGACCAACCTGCTCGGCGAGCCGGGCGTCTCGGCGCTGGTGGCGAACTTCCGCGACGTCACCGAGCGCGAGCGCTCGCTGCAGGCGCTCGCCGAAGCCGAAGAGCGCTTCCGCAGCCTCACGGAGCTGTCCGCCGACTGGTACTGGGAGCAGGACGCGCAGTTCCGCTTCACCGCGGTCACGGGTCCCGGGGCCATCGCCATGACCAACGGCAGCACCGCGCCGTACCTGGGCAGGACGCGCTGGGAAACGCCGGACCTGGAGCCCTACGAAGGTACCTGGGAGGCGCACCGCGCGCAGCTCGAGCGCCGCGAGTCGTTCCATGACCTGGTGCTGCGCCGCCGCTTCGCCGATGGCGGCATCGGCTACATGAGCGTGAGCGGCGAGCCCGTGTTCGACGTGGAGGGCCGCTTCACCGGGTATCGTGGCGTGGCGCGCAACGTCACCGACCGCGTGCGCGCCGCGCAGGCGCTGCGCGAAGGCGAGGCGCGCTTCCGCAGCCTGACCAACCTGTCCTCCGACTGGTACTGGGAGCAGGACGCGGAGCTGCGCTTCGTTGCCACGGGGGGCGCCGACAAGCTGCGCGCCGGCATCACGGCGGCGCAGCACGAGGGACTGCGGCGCTGGGAGCTGCCGCGCACCGAGGCGCTTTCCAGCAGTTGGGAGGATCACCAGGCCGTGCTCGCCGCGCGCCTGCCGTTCCGCGACTTCCTGCTGCGGCGCACGGCGGCCGACGGCACGGTGCACTACGTCAGCGTCTCGGGCGAGCCGATTTTCGGCGAGGACGGTGCCTTCCGCGGCTATCGCGGCGTGGCGAAGGACGTCACCGCGAGCCACCGCGCGGTGCTCGCCCTGCGCGAGAGCGAGGAGCGCTTCCGCAACCTGAGTGGCCTGTCCTCGGACTGGTATTGGGAGCAGGACGCGGAATTCCGCTTCACGCGGACCACGGTCGACTACGGCTCGCCGGTCTTCGGCGATGCGCAGCAGCCGCTCGGCAAGGCGCGCTGGGAGCTGCCGCTCACGCCGCTCTCCTGCACCTGGGATCAGCACCGCGAGACGCTGCGCGCGCGCCGCATCTTCCGCGACTTCGAGTACAGCTACCCGGACGCGAACGGGGAGCCGTGCTTCGTCAGCGCGAGCGGCTATCCGGTATACGACGAGGCGGGCCGCTTCACCGGCTACCGCGGCATCGCGCGCGACATTACCGAGCGCAAGCACGCCGAGCAGCGCATGGCGCTGCACGCCGAGCGCCAGGAGGCGATCGCGCGCTTCGGCCAGTACGCGCTCGGCCGGCGCACCATCGACGAGCTATACGCCGAGGCCGCGCGCACCTTGCGCAGCGGCACGGTGGACGCCGCCTGCGCGCTCGAGCTGATGGCGGACGGCACGCGCTACCTGGTGCGCGCGGCGGACGGGGCGGGCGCGCAGCGCACGCTCGGCATGGTGGCCGCCATCGCGCCCGACAGTCTGCTGCCGCCCACGCTGCGCGAGAATGCGCCGCGCATCATCGACGAGGAGTTCCTCGCCAGGCGCCCGGTGGACGGGCCGGGCCGCGAATGGGTGCACGCGATGAAGAGCGCCGTGTATATCCCGGTGCGCGCCGAGGACAATCCGGCGTCCGTGCTCAGCCTGTACTCGCGGCGGCCGCGCGCGTTCGGCGAAGACGACGTGCGCTTCGCCGAGGCGGTGGCGCACGTGCTGTCCACGGCGCTGCAGCGGCACAAGGCCGAGCAGCGCCTCGCGCACCTCGCGCAGTTCGACGCGCTCACCGGGCTGCCCAACCGCACGCTGCTGCAGGACCGCTTCGCGCAGACGCTGTTGCAGTCGCAGCGCCGCCAGGTGCACGCCGGCGTGCTGTTCGTGGACCTCGACCGCTTCAAGCTGATCAACGACACGCTCGGCCACCACCAGGGCGACGAGATGATCCGCCAGGTGGGCGAGCGCCTCGTGGACTGCGTGCGTCCCGGCGATACGGTGGGCCGCATCAGCGGCGACGAGTTCGCGGTGGTGCTCGCCGACCTGGCGCGGCCCGACGACGCCTCGATCGTGGCGCAAAAGGTGCTTGAGGCGCTGGCAAGGCCCTTCGAGCTTGCCGGCAACGAGGCCTACGTGACGGCCTCGGTCGGCATCGCGGTGTACCCCGCCGACGGCGAGGACGCCGAGACGCTGCTGAAGAGCGCCGACATGGCCATGTACCGCGCCAAGGAGTCGGCGCGCAACAGCTACTGCTTCTTCACCGCCGAGATGAACCAGCGCTCGGTGGCCAAGGTGCAGCTCAACACCGACCTGCGCCGCGCGCTGGAGCGCGACGAGTTCACGCTGCACTACCAGCCCAAGGTGGACCTCGCCTCCGGCAAGCTGCGCGGCATGGAGGCGCTGCTGCGCTGGAAGCACCCGAGCAGGGGCCTGGTGTCGCCGGGCGAGTTCATTCCGGCGCTGGAGGATTCGGGGCTCATCCTGCCGGTGGGCGAATGGGTCATCGACGAAGCCTGCCGGCAGGTGCATCGCTGGACGGAGGCCGGCAGCATGCCGGTGCCGGTCGCCGTCAACCTTTCGCCCAAGCAGTTCCGGCGCCGCGACCTCGACGCGCTGATCCGCGCCGCGCTGGTGCGCGCCGGCGTCTCGGCCGAGTTCCTCGAGCTGGAGATCACCGAGAGCTGCCTGATGGAAAACCCCGAAGACGCGGTGCGCGCGCTGCGCAATCTGCGCGCGGCGGGCCTGCGCATCTCGGTGGACGATTTCGGCACTGGCTACTCGAGCCTGTCCTACCTCACCCGCCTGCCGCTCTCGGCGCTGAAGATCGACCGCAGCTTCGTGCGCGACGCCGAGTCGAGCACCGAGGCGGCCTCGATCGTGCGCGCGGTGATCGACATGGCGCAGAACCTGCGCCTTACGGTGATCGCGGAGGGCGTCGAGACCGAGCAGCAGGCGGCGTTCCTGCGCCGCCACGGCTGCGACCAGGCGCAGGGCTACTTCTACGGCCGGCCGGTGCCGGCCGACGAGATCACCCCGCGCCTCGCGCACCCCTAGCGCGCCCGACACTTGCGCGCGCAGGCCGCCTAGGCGCCGCGCTGCTTCTCGAGCCGGCGCGCGAACACCGCCATTTCCTTTTCGGCCTGCCGGTCGCCCTTCGCGCGCGCAGCCTCGATGCCGCGCGCGAACGCGGCGAGCGCTTCTTCGCGCTGCCCGTCGTCGGCGAGCGCGCGTCCCAGCGCCTTCCACGCCGCCGAATAGCCGGCGTCGCGCGCCACCGCTTCGCGCAGCTCGGCGATGGCGCGGTCGCGGCTGCCCGCCTTCGCGTATTCGAGGCCGAGGGAGTAGCGCAGCAGCGCGCCGTCGCGCGGCGTGCCGCGCAGCTTCTCCAGGCTCTCGAGGGTGGGCGCAGGCATTTCGGCTAAGATGGCCGCGTCGATTCTAACCCCGGGCATTCCATGAAGACCGCGATCCAGACAGCCGACGCGCCGGCGGCGATCGGCGCCTATTCGCAGGCGGTGCGTGCCGGCGACACCGTGTACCTGTCGGGCCAGATCGGCCTCGACCCGCGCAGCATGCAGCTCGCCGAGGGCATAGATGCGCAGATCGAGCGCGTCTTCGCCAACCTTGCCGCGGTGGCGCGGGCGGCGGGGCTCGGCCTGGAGCGCACGGTGCGCATGACGGTGTACCTCACCGACCTCGCGCATTTCGCCAAGGTGAACGAGATCATGGCGCGGCATGTGCCGCAGCCGTTCCCGGCGCGCGCCGCGGTCGGCGTGGCGAGCCTGCCGCGCGGCGCACTGGTCGAGATCGACGCGATCCTGCACGCCGGTTGACGCGCGCGATCGCTCCCGCGACGGCGAAGAAGCTCGCCCGGCTCGGGATACGCTCGCGCCGCGACCTGGTGCTGCACCTGCCGCACCGCTACGAGGACGAGACGCGGCTCACGCCCCTTGATCAGGCGTTGCCCGGCGGCGCCGCGCTCGTGGAAGCGCCGGTGCGGCGCGTAGAGATCGCGTTTCGCCCACGGCGCCAGCTGGTGGTGCATTGCGATGGCCTCGGCCTGCGCTTCCTCAACTTCTACGGCAGCCAGGCAAAGCAGTTCCAGCGCGCTGTGGACGAAAACCTAAACGTGCGCGCCTACGGCGAGCTGCGGCCCGCGCGCGGCGCGCCGGAGATGATCCATCCGCGCTACCGCATAGTGGCGCAGGGCGAGCCGTTGCCGGCCACGCTCAGCCCCGTGTACCCGACCACCGCCGGCCTCGGCCAGGCGACGCTTCGCGCGCTGGTGCAGGAAGCGCTGGCCAGCGAGCCGATCGAGGACGCGCTGCCCGCGGCGCTGCGCGAGCGCCACGCGCTTGCGCCGCTGGAAGCCGCGGTGCGCCTGCTGCATGCGCCGCCACCGGGCGCGGACCTCGCAGCAGCCTGGCGGCGCGTGAAGTTCGATGAGCTGCTCGCGCAGCAGCTGCAGAAAGCGCTGGCGCGGCGCAAGCGCCGCGAGCGCAGCGCACCGGCGCTGCCCGCCAACGGCCCGCTGCTCAAGCGCTTCCTCGGCAAGCTGCCTTTTCGCCTGACCCGGGCGCAGAGCCGCGTGATGGCGGAGTTGTTGAAGGACCTCGCGCAGCCGCACCCGATGCAGCGCCTGCTGCACGGCGACGTCGGCAGCGGCAAGACGATCGTCGCGGCGATCGCCTGCCTCGCCGCGGTGGACGCGGGGGCGCAGGCCGCGGTCATGGCGCCCACCGAGATCCTCGCCGAGCAGCACCAGCGCAAGTTTTCCGCCTGGCTCGAGCCGCTCGGCGTGCAGATCGCCTGGCTGCATGGCGCGCTGCCGGCGGCGGAGCGCCGGCGCGTGCGCAAGGCGATTGCCTCGGGCGAGGCGGGCATCGCCATCGGCACGCAGGCGCTGTTCCAGGAGGGCGTGGAGTTCGCGCGCCTCGCGCTCGCCATCGTCGACGAGCAGCACCGCTTCGGCGTGAAGCAGCGCCTGGAGCTGCGCAGGAAGAGCGAGCGCGCGGCCGCGCACCAGCTGATGATGAGCGCGACGCCAATCCCGCGCACGCTGGCGATGACGCGCGACGCCGACCTCGACATGTCGGTCATCGACGAGCTGCCGCCGGGCAGGAAGCCCGTCGCCACGCACACCTACTCGGCGGCGCGGCGCGCGGAGGTGCTCGCGCGCATCCGCGCCGCCTGCGCGGAAGGGCAGCAGGCCTACTGGGTCTGCCCCGTGATCGAGGGCTCGAAGGAGGGCGACCTGCAGGCGGCGCTGGATGCCCACCGCGAGCTCACGGCGGAGCTGCGCGGCCTGCGCGTCGGCTTGCTGCACGGGCGCATGCCGCCGGAGGAGAAGGCCGCGGCGATGCAGGCATTTGCCGCGGGGGCGACGCAGTTGCTCGTCTGCACCACTGTGATCGAGGTGGGCGTGGACGTGCCCAATGCGTCGCTCATGGTGATCGAGCACGCCGAGCGCTTCGGGCTGGCGCAGCTGCACCAGCTGCGCGGGCGCATCGGGCGCGGCACGCGGCCGAGCGAGTGCGTGCTGCTGTTCCAGGAGCCGCTCTCGGACATGGCGCGCCAGCGCCTCAAGGTGATCCGCGAGAGCGCCGACGGCTTCGCCATCGCGGAGGCCGACCTGCGCCTGCGCGGGCCGGGCGAGTTCCTCGGCGAGCGCCAGAGCGGCGAGGCGCCGTTGCGCTTCGCCAACCTCGCCGAGGACGAGGCGCTGGTGCTCGCGGCGCGCGCGGCGGCCGCGGAGCTGCTCGAGTCAGGCGAGGACTTCGCGCGCAGCCACATCGCGCGCTGGCTCGGCGCGCGCGCCGAATACAGCAGGGTATAGATACACTAGGAGCCGCATGGCAGCGACCCTCGACGCGATCGGCCGGCGCCTGGACGCCTACGAGCGCCTGCTGCGCCTGGACAAGCCCGTGGGCACGCTGCTGCTGCTGTGGCCGACGCTGTGGGCGGTCTGGCTCGCCTCGCGCGGCTCGCCGCCGATCGAGCTGGTGGCGATCTTCGGCGTGGGGACGCTGCTGATGCGCTCGGCGGGCTGCGCGCTGAACGACTACGCCGACCGCGATTTCGACGGCCATGTGGCGCGCACGCGCGACCGGCCGCTCGCCGCCGGCGAGATCCGCCCCGGCGAGGCGCTCGCGCTGGCGGGCATGCTCGCCGCCACCGCCTTCGGCCTGGTGCTGATGCTCAACCGCTTCGCCATGCTGCTGTCCGTCGTCGGCCTGGCGATCGCCGCGAGCTACCCTTATGCCAAGCGCTACTTCGCGCTGCCGCAGCTCTACCTCGGCATCGCCTTCGGCTTCGGCATCCCGATGGCCTACGCCGCGGTGTGGGACATGCTGCCGCGCGAGTGCTGGGTGCTGCTCGCCGCCAACGTGTTCTACGCCTTCGCCTACGACACCGAGTACGCGATGGTGGACCGTGAGGACGACGCGAAGATCGGCATCCGCACGTCCGCCTTGACGCTCGGCCGCTACGACGTCGCCGCGGTGATGGCGAGCTACGCGGCGATGCTCGCGCTGCTCGCCGCGGTGGGCGTCATGATCCGGCTCAGCTGGCCGTACTACGCAGGCCTCGCCGTGGCCGCCGGGCTCATGGTCTATCATTATTTCCTGATCCGCGACCGCACGCGCGACGGCTGCTTCAAGGCGTTCCGGCACAACAACTGGGTCGGCGCCGCGGTGTTCGCCGGCATCGTCGCCCACTACCTCCTGAAGTGACCATGTCCACCGAGTCGCCAATCGCACATTTCGAGTTCATCTCCGGCCCGCAGCGCGGCAGTCGGCTCACGCTTTATCCGGCGCGCCTGCTGCACGAGGGCGCCGGGCACATGGAGAGCATGCCGCTCGATGCGCTCGCGGCCGTGGGCGCCGCCTACGCGCGCGATGAGCGCAAGATAGGCTGGGGGGCGGCCCTGATCGTCCTCGCGCTCGTGCTGCTAGCCGTCTTTCGGCCGCTGGCGCAGCTCGCGGCCGGCGCTGGTGCTCAGGTTGCCGACGGGCAGGCCGTGGGCCAGCTGCTGCGCGCGACGCTCGGGGCGCTGGAAGCGCTCGCCAACCTCCTGCCGCTCGCCGCCGGCGCGTGCCTCGCCGGCGGCGTGGCGCTCGCTGTGTTCGGCTGGCTCGGCAACACCACGCTCACGCTGATGCTGCCCGCGGGTGAGCGCGGCTACTCGGTGCGCGGGCGCAACACGCTGCTTGCGGACTTCGCCTCGCTGCTCGCCGAGCGCGCGGCGCAGCGCGTTCGCTAGGGCGCGCGAGAGCGGGCGCCGGCGTGCACTACGCGGACCTGCGCGAGTTCCTCGGCAAGCTCGAGGCGCTGGGGGGGCTCAAGCGCATCGCGGCGCCGGTGTCGCCGCGCCTCGAGATGACCGAGATCTGCGACCGCGTGCTGCGCGCCGGCGGCCCGGCGCTGCTCTTCGAGCGGCCTGCCGGGCACGCCATGCCGGTGCTCGGAAACCTCTTCGGCACCGTGGAGCGCATCGGCCTCGCGATGGGCGTGGAGGAGGGCACGAAGCCTGAGCCCGCGTTGCGCGAGATCGGGCGCCTGCTCGCCGCGCTGCGCGAGCCCGATCCGCCCAAGGGCCTGCGCGACCTCGTCGCTAAATTGCCGCAGCTTGGCAGGCTCGCATCGAAGGTGTTCGACATGGCGCCGAAGGTGGTGTCGTCGGCGCCATGTCAGGAGACCGTGTGGGAAGGCAAGGACGTGGACCTGGCGCGCCTGCCGGTGCAGACCTGCTGGCCGGGCGACGCCGGGCCGCTCATCACCTGGGGCCTGACGGTGACGCGCGGGCCGTTGAAGCCGCGCCAGAACCTCGGCATCTACCGCCAGCAGGTGATCGGCCCCAATCGCGTCATCATGCGCTGGCTCGCACATCGCGGCGGCGCGCTCGATTTTCGCGACCACCAGCTCGCGCATCCGGGCACGCCGTTCCCGGTCGCGGTGGCGCTCGGCGCCGATCCCGCCACCACGCTTGCCGCGGTGACGCCGGTTCCCGATACGCTGGGCGAGTACCAGTTCGCGGGCCTGCTGCGCGGCGCGCGCACCGAGCTCGCCAGGTGCATCGGCAGCGACTTGCAGGTGCCCGCGCGCGCCGAGATCGTGCTCGAGGGTGCGATTCGCCCCGGCGACATGGCGCTCGAAGGGCCGCACGGCGACCACACGGGCTACTACAACGAGCAGGAGCGCTTCCCCGTGCTGACGGTCGAACGCATCACGCTCAGGCGCGAGCCGATCTACCACTCGACCTACACCGGCAAGCCGCCCGATGAGCCGGCGATGCTCGGCGTCGCGCTGAACGAAGTGTTCGTGCCGCTGCTCGCGAAGCAGTTTCCCGAGATCGCCGATTTCTACCTGCCGCCCGAGGGCTGCTCCTACCGCCTTGCCGTGGCGAGCCTGAAGAAGCAGTACCCGGGGCATGCCAAGCGCGTGATGTTCGGCATCTGGAGCTACCTGCGGCAGTTCATGTACACCAAGTTCATCGTCGTGGTGGACGAGGACGTGGACATTCGCGACTGGAAGGAGGTGGTGTGGGCGATCACCACGCGGGTGGACCCGGCGCGCGACACTCTGATCGCCGAGAACACGCCGATCGACTATCTCGACTTCGCCAGCCCCGTCGCGGGCCTCGGGTCCAAGATGGGCATCGACGCCACCGCCAAGTGGCCCGGCGAAACCGCGCGCACCTGGGGCCGCCCCATCGCCATGGACGCCGAAGTCAAGAATAGGGTGGACGCGATGTGGAAGGAGCTCAACCTCTAGCCGGGGGTCAGACCTCAATTCCCGGTCGCAAGGGGAATTGGGGTCTGACCCCGATCGTCAGCGCTCGTACGCCCAGCGCAGCAATTCGTCCGTCGCCGCCTCGGCCTCGGGGGCGTTGGGGTGGTTCATCAGCATGACCACCGCCTTGCGCCGACCCTTCTTGTCGAGCACGTAGCCGGCAAGCGCGCGCACGTCGGAGAGCAGCCCCGTCTTGATGTGCGCCTGGCCGGCGATCGGGTCGCCCTGGAGGCGCTTGCGCATCGTGCCGTCGAATGCCACGAGGGAAAGCGAAGAGACGAACTCGGGCATCACGGGGCTCTGCCACGCCGCCTGCAGCACTGCCGCGAGGCTCGCCGCGCTGATGCGGTCGGTGCGCGAGAGCCCGGAGCCGTTCTCGATCGCGAGCTCGCTCGCCTGAATGTCCTTGACCGCAAGCCAGTGGCGCACTGCTTCGCTGGCCAGCTCGGGGCGCGCCGGGGGTTCGCTGGTCGCCGTGGCCAGGGTGAGGTAGAGCTGGCGCGCCATCACGTTGTTGGAGTACTTGTTGATGTAGCGCACGATCTCGGAGAGCGGTGCGGAGGCGTGCGTGTGCAGAAGCTGCGCCTCGGCGGGCACTTCGCCCTCGCGCACCTTCCCCTGCCACGCGCCGCCCATTTCCGGCCACAGCTCGCGCAGCACCCCGGCTACCTGTTCGTTCGGCGGCAGCAGCGCGACGTTCAGTTCTTTCTCCCCGCAGGCGATCGGGTAGCGCCCGGAGAACGTCGCGCGCGGCGGCGGGCCGGGGGCGAACTCGGCCTGCAGCATGTCGCGGAAGGCGCGCCCCTCGAGGCAGCTGCCGCCGGACAGGCGCAAGGTGTTCGACACCTCGAGGCCGGGCGGGCGCGGCTCCACGTAGATGCGCACGGCCTCGCTCGCGGGCTCGGGCAGGAAGGCGAAGCGCAGCGCCTTGTAGTGCACGAGGAGCGCATCGGGCAGCACGTTATAGGGGCGCAGGGCCTCGCCGTCGAAGCGCCCGGGGTCCGCGTGAAGCGGCGCGAAGAAGCTGCGATCGAGCACCAGATCGCCGCGGATCTCGCGCAGCCCGCGGCCGCGCAGGGCGCGCAGCAGCATCCAGAAACTCTCGTAATCGAGCTTGGGATCGGCATAGCCCTTGAGCACCAGGTCGCCCTCGAGCACGCCGTCGCGCAAGGTGCCGGCGGCATAGGCCTCGGTCTTCCAACGGTAGGCGGGGCCCAGCAGCTCCAGCGCCGCGAAGGTCGTGATCAACTTCATCGCCGAGGCCGGGTTCATGGCGACCTCGGCGTTGTGGCTGAGCGTGGGGCGCCGGGCCCCCAGTTCCTGCACCACGATCGCCACGTTCGCCTGCGGCACAGACGCGGCGCGCAGCGCCTGCGCCAGGGGCTTGGGCAGCTCGCGCGCCTGAACGGTCGCCGCCACAACGGCGGCGGCGACCAGGAGGCTGCGCAGGGGAAGCACGCGCGGATTGTAGTGTTGCAGGCGACCCACCCCTTGAAATCCCGGGCTCTCCTCTCTATCATTAGCACTCATCTGGGGCGAGTGCTAACGATTCCCCGGTCCGGAGTGGGCTGTCTAATGACAACCCGTTGATTTAAATAACTATTGTGGGAGACTTGTATGAAGATCCGTCCTCTTCATGATCGCGTGATCGTCAAGCGCATCGACGAAGAGCGTAAGACCGCGTCCGGCATCGTCATTCCGGACACCGCCGCCGAGAAGCCCGACCAGGGCGAGGTGCTCGCCGTGGGCAAGGGCAAGAAGACCGATGACGGCAAGCTGATCGCGCTCGACGTCAAGGTCGGCGACAAGGTGCTGTTCGGCAAGTATTCCGGCCAGACCGTCAAGGTGAAAGGCGACGAGCTGCTCGTGATGCGCGAGGAAGACATCATGGGCGTGATCGAGGGCTCCTGAGCCCCTTCGCCAACCCTCATTCGATCTAGGAGAACACAGCAATGCCAGCCAAGGAAGTACGCTTTCACGAAAGCGCGCGCGCCAAGATGGTCCATGGACTGAACATCCTGGCCGACGCGGTCAAAGTCACCCTCGGTCCCAAGGGCCGCAACGTCGTGCTGGAGCGCTCCTTCGGTGCGCCCACCGTCACCAAGGACGGCGTCTCGGTCGCCAAGGAGATCGAGCTCAAGGACAAGTTCGAGAACATGGGCGCGCAGATGGTGAAGGAGGTCGCCTCCAAGACTTCCGACGTCGCCGGCGACGGCACCACCACCGCCACCGTGCTCGCGCAGGCGATCGTGCGCGAGGGCATGAAGTACGTCGCCTCGGGCATGAACCCGATGGACCTCAAGCGCGGCATCGACAAGGCCGTGATCGCGGTGACCGACGAGCTCAAGAAGATCTCGCAGCCCTGCAAGACCTCCAAGGAAATCGCCCAGGTCGGCTCGATCTCGGCGAACTCCGACGCGGACATCGGCAAGATCATCGCCGACGCCATGGACAAGGTCGGCAAGGAAGGCGTGATCACCGTCGAAGACGGCAAGTCGCTCAACAACGAGCTCGACGTGGTCGAGGGCATGCAGTTCGACCGCGGCTACCTCTCGCCGTACTTCATCAACAACCCCGAGAAGCAGATCGCCGTGCTGGATGACGTCTACATCCTCCTGCACGACAAGAAGATCAGCTCGATCCGCGAGCTGCTGCCGGTGCTGGAGCAGGTCGCCAAGTCCGGCAAGCCGCTGGTGATCATCGCCGAGGAAGTGGAAGGCGAGGCGCTGGCGACGCTGGTGGTGAACAACATCCGCGGCATCCTCAAGACCGTTGCGATCAAGGCGCCGGGCTTCGGCGACCGCAGGAAGGCGATGCTCGAGGACATGGCGATCCTCACCGGCGGCACGGTGATCAGCGAAGAGCTGGGCCTGAAGCTGGAGAACGCGACGCTCAAGGACCTCGGCCGCGCGAAGAAGGTGGAAGCGGGCAAGGAGAACACCACCATCATCGACGGCGCGGGCAACAAGAAGGACATCGAGGGGCGCGTCAAGCAGATCCGCGTGCAGATCGAGGAAGCCACCAGCGACTACGACCGCGAGAAGCTTCAGGAGCGCGTGGCGAAGCTCGCCGGCGGCGTGGCGCTGATCAAGGTCGGCGCGGCCACCGAGGTGGAGATGAAGGAGAAGAAGGCGCGCGTCGAGGATGCGCTGCATGCGACCCGCGCAGCCGTGGAAGAGGGCATCGTCCCCGGCGGCGGCGTGGCGTTCCTGCGTGCGCGCAAGGCGCTGGAAGGCAAGCTCAAGGCCGACAACCACGACCAGGAGGCGGGCATCAAGATCGTGATGCGCGCGCTGGAAGAGCCGCTGCGCCAGATCGTGGCCAACTGCGGCGCCGAGCCCTCCGTGGTGCTCAACAAGGTCTCGGAAGGCAAGGGCATGAATTTCGGCTACAACGCCCAGACCGACGAGTTCGGCGACCTGGTGGAGATGGGCGTGATCGATCCCACCAAGGTGACGCGCACCGCGCTGCAGAACGCGTCCTCCGTGGCCGGCCTGATGCTCACCACCGACGCGATGGTCGCGGAGCTGGTGGAAGAGAAGAAGGGCGGCGGCGGCCATGCGCACGGCGACATGGGTGGCATGGGCGGGATGGGTGGCATGGACATGTAAGGAACAGGGGTGGAGGGTCTTGGCGCATGGCGCCAAAACGCTCCCACCCCCGTTACCCCCCTTCCTAACAGTCCTAGGCAGTACAACAAAGGGCCCCGCTGGGGCCCTTTTCTTTTGGATTACACTGGGCCGCAGACAGGGAGGGGACTGATGCGGATACTCGTCGCGGAAGACGACGCGATCCTTGCCGACGGTGTGCTGCGCAGCCTGCGCCAGGCCGGCTATGCGGTGGACTGGGTGAAGAACGGCCTGGAAGCCGATGCCGCGCTCGACGGTGACGAGTTCGATCTGCTGATCCTCGACATCGGCCTGCCGAAGAAGTCCGGGCTCGACGTGCTGAAGCGCCTGCGCGCGCGCGACTCGCGCCTGCCGGTGCTGATCCTGACGGCGCTCGACGGCGTCAACGACCGCGTGCGAGGCCTCGATGCCGGCGCCGACGACTACCTCGCCAAGCCCTTCGAGCTCGCCGAGCTCGAGGCGCGCGTGCGTGCACTGACGCGCCGCGGCATGGCGGGCGGCCCGACGCTGCTGCGCCACGGCGCGCTTTCCTACGACCAGGTGGGGCGCATGGCGCGCGTCAACGGCGAGCCGCTCGAGCTCTCGGCCCGCGAGGTGAGCCTGCTGGAGATTTTCCTGCAGCGCGCCGGGCGCCTGGTGTCCAAGGACCAGCTGGTGTCGCACCTGTGCGAATGGGGCGAGGAGGTCTCGCCCAACGCCATCGAGGTGTACGTGCACCGGCTGCGCAAGAAGCTCGAGGCGGGCGGGGTGCGCATCGTCACGGTGCGTGGCCTGGGCTACAGCCTGGAGAAGCCTGCCCCGTGAAGGGCCCGATCCCGGCCAGCCCTGCGAAGCTCAGCCTGCTGGTCGAGATCCTCGACTGGCTGCTCGCTCCGCTGATCATCCTCTGGCCGCTGTCGGTGGTGGTGACCTTCTACGTCGCCAACGTCATCGCCAACATTCCCTACGACCGCGCGCTGCGCGATTCGGTGAACGCGCTCGCGCAGCATGTACGTTTCGAGGGCTCGCGCGCCGGCTTCGCGCTGCCCGCGGCCGCCTCGAGCTTCCTGCGCGCCGACGAGGTCGACACGGTCTGGTTCCAGGTGCGCGGCACGCGCGGCGAGGTGCTCGCGGGCGACCGCGAGCTGGCGGAGATCTTTCCCGGCGACGAGCAGCGCCAGAACGTCGTTTACCTGCGCGACGACGAGTGGCACGCCGAGCCGGTGCGCATCGCCTACATGTTCGTCTACGCGCTCGAGGAGCCGCACCGGCGCGTCCTGATCCAGGTCGGCGAGACGCTGAAGAAGCGCCAGAACCTCGCCAACGAGATCATCGCCGGCATCATCGTGCCGCAGTTCTTCCTGTTCCCCTTCGTCGCGCTGCTGGTGTGGTTCGGCCTGACGCGCGGCACGCAGCCGCTGGAGGACCTGCGCCTGAAGCTCCTCGGGCGGCTGCCCTCGGACCTCTCGCCGATCGACGTGCGCGAGGTGCCCGAGGAGATCGCGCCGCTCATCGAGGCCTTCAACCACATGATGGAGCGCCTCGCCACCAACATGCGCGCGCAGGAGCGCTTCATCGCCGACGCCGCCCACCAGATGCGCACGCCGCTGGCCGGGCTGCGCACGCAGCTCGAGTTCGCGCTGCGCCAGCAGGACCCGCGCGAGATGCAGGCGAGCCTGGAGCGCATCCGCCAGGGCGTGGAGCGCGCCTCGCACGTGATCTCGCAGCTGCTGTCGCTCGCGCGCTCGCAGAGCGAGACGCCGCCCGCCTTCGAGCGCGTCGACCTCAATGCGCTGCTGCGCGAGGTGACGCAGGAGTTCGTGGCGCAGGCGCTCGCCAAGAAGATCGACCTGGGCTTCGAGGGCGCCGATGCGCCCGCCTGGGTGGACGGCAATCCGCTGCTGCTGCACGAGCTGTTCGCCAACCTCGTGGACAACGCGGTGCGCTACACCGGCGCCGGCGGCAAGGTGACGGCGCGCGTGCGCAGCCGCGAGTTCGTGGTCGCCGAGATCGAGGACAACGGCATCGGCATCGACAGCAAGGAGCGCGAGCTGATCTTCGAGCGCTTCTACCGCGCCCCCGGCACCGAGGCTTCGGGCTCGGGCCTGGGCCTGCCGATCGTGCGCTCGATCGCGGCCCAGCACCACGCCGCGGTGCAGGTGCGCGCCAATGCCGCCGAGCGCGGCAGCGTGTTCACCGTGGTGTTCCCGCGCGCCGGCACCCCCGAGGAAGCGTCCGCGCCGAGGGAGAAGGCGCCGCTGCGCCTCGAGCGGCGGCGGGCGGCCTGATATAATCCGCGGCCTTCCGCAGTCCTGCAGGCCAAGTAGCTCAGTTGGTAGAGCAGCGGACTGAAAATCCGTGTGTCGCTGGTTCGATTCCGGCCTTGGCCACCAATCCCGCCCCAGTCCAGGCCCACCCCGCCGCCACTTTGAGGAAGCTCAAATGCGCTGGCGCGCATACGGCCTATCCTGCGGTCTTGGCCCCAAAGCCCAGACAGATCATTAAGATAGCGTTCTCGTGACCCTCTTCGCCCTCGGCCTTTCGCACACCACCGCGCCGCTGCCGGTGCGCGAGCGCGTGGTGTTCAACGTCGAGAAGCTGCTCGACGCCCTGGGCGAGCTCACGCGCGGCCAGCGCGCGGCCGAGGCCGCGATCCTGTCCACCTGCAACCGCACCGAGCTCTACCTCTCGGCCGAGGAGCCGCGCGCGGCCGCCGAGTGGCTGGCGCAGTACCACCGGATGCAGCCCGGCGAGCTGCAGCCCTATCTCTACACCCTGCCGCAGGACCAGGCCGTGCGCCACGCCTTCCGCGTCGCCTCGGGGCTGGAGTCGATGGTGTTCGGCGAACCGCAGATCCTCGGCCAGCTGAAGGATGCCGTGCGCACCGCAGAGGCCGCGGGCACCCTCGGCACCGTCCTGCACAAGCTCTTCCAGCGCACCTTCGCCGTGGCAAAGGAGGTGCGCAGCACCACGCAGGTCGGCGCCAACAGCGTGTCGATGGCCGCCGCCGCGGTGAAGCTCGCGGCGCGCATCTTCCCGAGCCTGAAGGACCAGAAGGTGCTGTTCATCGGCGCCGGCGAGATGATCGAGCTGTGCGCAATGCACTTCGCCGCGCAGGCCCCTGAGCGCCTCACCGTGGCCAACCGCACGCTGGAGCGCGGGCAGGCGCTCGCGCACCGCTTCAACGGGCGCGCCGTCGAGCTGCGCACGCTCGGCGAGCACCTGCACGAGCACGACATCGTCGTCTCCTGCACGGCGTCGTCGCTGCCCATCCTCGGCAAGGGACTGGTCGAGCGCGCGCTGCGCGCGCGCAAGCGCCGTCCGATCTTCATGGTGGATCTCGCGGTGCCGCGTGACATCGAGGCGGAGGTGGCGGAGCTCGACGACGTGTTCCTCTACACGCTGGACGACCTGCAGGCAATCGTGCAGGGCAACCTGGATGCGCGCCGCTCGTCGCTCGAGCAGGCCGAGGCGATCATCGAGACGCAGGTCGGCCAGTTCATGCACTGGATGCAGGCGCGCGCCGCGGTGCCGCTCATCCGGCAGTTGCGCGAGCAGGGCGAGGCGGCGCGCCGCGCGGAGCTGGAGCGTGCGCTCCGGCACCTGCAGCGCGGCGACGATCCGAAGGCGGTGCTCGAGGCGCTCTCGCAGGGGCTCACCAACAAGCTTCTGCACGGCCCGACGCAGGCGTTGAACGCCGCCGCGGGCGAGGAGCAGAGGGCGCTCGCCGAGCTGATCGAGCGCCTGTACCGTCCCCGGTGAAAGCGGCGCTGCGCCAGAAGCTCGACAGCCTGGTCGCGCGGCTGCCGGACCTCGAGCGGCTGCTCGCCGCCGAGGACGCGACGCGCGACCTCGACCAGTTCCGCAGGCTCTCGCGCGAGCACGCCGAGCTCTCCGGCCTCGCCGAGCTCTATGCGCGCTACCGGCAGGCCGAGGCGGATGCGCAGGCGGCGAAGGACATGGCCGCCGACGCCGCGATGAAGGTCTTCGCCGACGAGGAGCTGAAGAGCGCGCGCGCAGCGATGGAGCGCCTGGAGGCGCAGCTGCAGAAGCAGCTCCTGCCGAAGGACCCCAACGACGAGAGGAACCTGTTTCTCGAGGTGCGCGCCGGCACCGGCGGCGACGAGTCGGCGCTTTTTGCGGGCGATCTGTTCCGCATGTATACGCGCTACGCCGAGCGCCAGGGCTGGCAGGTCGAGATCATGTCCGAGAGCCCCTCGGAGCTCGGCGGCTACAAGGAAGTGATCGCGCGCATCAACGGACAGGGAGCGTATTCCAGGCTCAAGTTCGAGTCGGGCGGCCACCGCGTGCAGCGCGTGCCGGAAACCGAGGCGCAGGGTCGCATCCACACCTCCGCGTGCACCGTCGCGGTCCTCCCGGAAGCGGAGGCGATCGACGACGTGGTGCTCAACCCCGCCGAGCTGCGCATCGACACGTTTCGCGCCTCGGGCGCCGGCGGCCAGCACGTCAACAAGACCGACTCGGCGATCCGCGTCACGCACCTGCCCACCGGCATCGTCGTGGAGTGCCAGGACTCGCGCTCGCAGCACAAGAACCGCGAGAAGGCGCTCTCCGTGCTCGCCGCGCGCATCAAGGACAAGCAGATGCGCGAGCAGCAGGCGAAGACCGCCTCCACCCGCAAGTCCCTGGTCGGCTCGGGTGACCGCTCCGAGCGCATCCGCACCTACAACTTCCCGCAGGGCCGCGTCACCGACCACCGCATCAATCTGACGCTCTACAAGATCGAGCGCATCATGGACGGGGAGCTCGACGAGCTCGTCGACGCGCTCGCCGCCGAGCACCAGGCCGAGCAGCTCGCCCAGCTGGCGGAAGAAACGGCCTGATGCGGCGGAGCAGGGGCCCTGCGTGAAAGTCGCGGAGGCCCTCGCGCTGCTCGAGCCGCGCGAGGCGCGGCTGCTCCTCGCGCGCGCGACCGGGTTCTCGGAGGCGAGCGTGCTCGCGCACCCGGAGCGCGAGCTCTCCACTGAGTCCGAAACCCGCTTCCGCGCGTTCGCCGCGCGGCGCGCGCGCGGCGAGCCCATCGCCTACATCCTCGGCGAGCGGGAGTTCTACGGCCTCAGGCTCGCCGTCAATCCTGCCGTGCTCATCCCGCGGCCGGAGACCGAGCTGCTGGTCGAGCTGGCGCTTGCCTGCGCGCCGGCAGCGGCGCTCGACCTCGGCACGGGCTCGGGGGCCATCGCGCTGGTGCTGAAGCACCAGCTGCCGCAGGCGCGCGTCGTGGCGGTGGAGGCAAGCGCGGCGGCGCTCGAGGTGGCGCGGCGCAATGCCACGGCGCTCGCGCTGGAAGTCGATTTCCGGCACGGCCGCTGGTACGCGGCGGTGCCGGGCGAGCGCTTCGACGTCATCGCCTCCAATCCGCCCTACGTGGCGGAGGGCGATCCCCACCTCGGACAGGGCGATCTGCGCTTCGAGCCTCGCGCCGCGCTTGCCGCGGGGCCGGAGGGCCTGGACGCGATCCGCGAGATCGCGCGGGGCGCCCCCGCGCATCTCGCCCCGGGGGGCCGGCTGCTCCTGGAGCACGGGCAGGGCCAGGATGCGGCGGTCAGGACGCTGCTGGCGGACGTGGGCCTTGAAGGGGTCACTACGTGGCCCGATCTGGCGGGCATTGCCCGGGTGACCGGGGGCAGACTAAAATCTTGACTACGTTACTCGACTATTGAGGCAAACATGGACGTGCAAGAAAAGATCAGGAGCCAGGTTTCCGGCAGCCCCGTGGTGCTCTACATGAAGGGCACCCCGCAAATGCCCCAGTGCGGCTTCTCGGCGATGGCGGTGCAGGTGCTGCAGGCCTGCGGCGTGCAGCAGTTCGCCAGCGTCAATGTGCTCGCCGATCCCGAGATCCGCCAGGGCATCAAGGAGTACGCGAACTGGCCCACCATTCCGCAGCTCTACGTGAACGGCGAGTTCGTAGGCGGCTCGGACATCATGCGCGAGATGTACCAGTCGGGCGAGCTGCAAAAGCTGCTCGACGGCGTCAAACAGCAGGCCTAGCCGGAAAATCGGGGTCAGACCCCAATTCCCCTTGCGAGCGGGAATTGGGGTCTGACCCCATTTTGGCTAGACGCCCGACAGGCGGGCGTTGGCCATCGTCAGCCGCTCGACCAGGATCTCCATGAAAGCGCGGTCGAACTTGTGACGGCAGGCGTCGGAGGCCTGCGCGAGCTTCTGCGTCGGCACCGAGATGATCTTGGACTCCGCCATCACCGTGACGTCCGCGCCGCGCAGGTGCTCGTCCTTCGAGAGGTAGGCCATCTCGCCGAAGCACTCGCCCGCGTGCAGGATGTTGAGGAGCTTGCCTTTGCGCGAGACGCGCACCTCGCCGTCGGCGAGGATGCAGAAGAAATTGCCCGGCTCCCCCTCCTTCATCAGCAGCTCGCCCGCGGCAGCCACGCGCCAGTTGGAGATGCGCGCCACTTCCCAGAGCTCGGCGTCGGTGAAATTGGCGAAGAAGGCGAGCTTGCGCAGCGACTCGAACTTGTCGGAGTCGGCGAATTTCTGGCTGCGGCCGCCCAGGCGCTCGTTCCTGAACACCTCGGCGAGATCCAGCGAGAAGTCCTCCCAGTGCTGGTAGCGGCGCGCGAGGTCCTTGGCCATGGCGCGCCGGACGATCTCGTCGAGCGCGGCGGGGATCTGCGGCCGGTAGGCCGAAGGCGGCTGCGGCTCCGTGTTGGCGATCTGGTAGATCAGGCTGAAGTTGTTGGTGGCCTGGAACGGCAGCCGCCCGGCGAGCAGCTGGTACATCACCACGCCGAGCGAATAGATGTCGGTCTGGTGGTTGAGCACGTGCTCCTTGACCTGCTCGGGCGACATGTAGGCGGGCGAGCCGATCGCCGAGACCTGCGTGATCTCGCCGCTGGCGATGAGCGCGGCGCCGAAGTCGGTCACCTTCACGTCGGTCTCGCCGGTGCACAGGATGTTGGCGGGCTTCAGGTCGCGGTGCGTGATGCCCATCTTGTGCGCGAACTCCAGCGCGCGCGTGCACTTGAAGATGATTTCCACCACGCGGTCGATGGGTAGCAGCTCCTGCGCGTCGCCATGGCGGTCCAGCGTCCCGCCGTCGACGTACTCCATCACGATGTACTGCAGCCGGTCGTCGGCCACCGCGTCGTAGATCTGGCAGATGTGCGGGTGCTGAAGCTTGCCGGCGAGCGAGGCCTCGGTGATGAACAGCCGCCGGTACAGCTTGCCGCGCTCCGAGTCCTGGAACGCCTCCGGCATCACCACCTTCACCGCGACGTTGCGGCTGTAGAAGGGGTCGTTGCACAGGTAGACGACGCTGGTGGCGCCGCGCCCGAGCTCGCGCAGCACCGGGTACTTGCCGATGCGCTCGGGAAGCGCCTTGTCGTTCATGGCTGCTTGCGCCGCGCGCGCGCGCGTGCTACCGCTGCGCTCACCCGCCGCGGGGCGGTGCCGCCGGAGTGGTCGCGCGCCGCCACCGAGCCCTCGAGCGAAAGGCTGGCGAACACGTCCTCGCCGATCGCATCGGAAAAGCGCCGCAGCACGGCCAGCGGCAGGCCGGAGAGGTCGCAGCCCACCGTCTCCGCCTCGCGCACCGCGCGCGCCACGATACCGTGCGCGTCGCGAAAGGGCACGCCCTTCCTCACCAGGTAGTCGGCGAGGTCGGTGGCGGTGGCGAAGCCCTCCAGCGCCGCGGCGCGCATCGCCTCGGGCACCGGCTCGATGCCCGCCACCAGCTCGGCGAACACCGCGAGGGAGTCCTTCAGCGTGTCCACCGCGTCGAACAGCGGCTCCTTGTCCTCCTGGTTGTCCTTGTTATAGGCGAGCGGCTGCGACTTCATCAGCGCCAGCAGCGCCACCAGGTCGCCGATCACGCGCGCGCTCTGGCCGCGCACCAGCTCGGGCACGTCCGGGTTCTTCTTCTGCGGCATGATCGAGCTGCCGGTGGTGAAGCGGTCGGGCATGCGGATGAAGCCGAAGCGCGGGCTCATCCACAGCACCAGCTCCTCCGCGAGGCGCGACAGGTGCACCATGGCGAGCGCCGCCAGCGCGCAGAATTCCACCGCGAAGTCGCGGTCGGACACGGCGTCGAGCGAGTTCGCGCACACCCCGTCGAAGCCGAGCTCGCGCGCCACGCGCTCGCGATCGATGGGGAAGGTGGTGCCGGCGAGCGCCGCGGCGCCGAGCGGCAGGACGTTGACGCGCCGCCGGCAGCCCGCGAGCCGCTCGCGGTCGCGCTCCAGCATCTCGAAGTAGGCCATCAGGTGGTGGCCGAAGGTCACCGGCTGCGCCACCTGCAGGTGGGTGAAGCCCGGCATCACCAGCGCCGCATGCCGCCCCGCCTGCGCGAGCAGCGCGTCCTGCAGCTGCACGAGCCGCGCGTCGATGGCGTCGATCTCGTCGCGCAGCCACAGGCGCACGTCGGTCGCCACCTGGTCATTCCTCGAGCGCGCGGTGTGCAGGCGCTTGCCCGCTTCTCCCACCAGCTCGGTCAGGCGCCGCTCGATGTTGAGATGCACGTCCTCGGCCTCGAGCGACCAGTTGAACCGCCCCGACTCGATTTCCGAGCGGATCGCCGCCAGGCCGCGCTCGATGTCGTCGCAGTCGGCCCGAGAGATGATCCCGCAGGCGGCGAGCATGCGCGCGTGCGCGCGCGAGCCGGCGATGTCGTGCAGCGCGAGCCGCCGGTCGAAGCCGACCGAGGCCGTGAAGCGCTGCACGAGCTCGCTGACGGGCTCGCCAAAGCGGCCGGACCAGGGCTGCGTGCCCTTGGCGCGATCGGCGCGCGGCTGTGTTCGCCCGCGGCGTCCCGTCAGTGGCGTGTCCTTGCGGCGGCCGAGCCATAGCTGCGGCGCGCGCGCGGAGACCGCGCGCTTGGCCGGCTTGCCGGGCGCGGCGCGCTGTCTGCCGCGGCTAGTGCCTGCCTGCCGCTTGGACGCTGGAGGGGCCATGGGGCATACTCGGCGGCGCAGCCGCGTCACCGCGAACTGCGCTATGCCAATGAGTATAAAGCAAAACTTCTCGACCGATGCGCTGCCGGATTTCCGCAACCTCGGCGTGGTAGCCCGCATCCTGCTCGGCGTGAACGCGCTCGCCTTCGCGGGCGCGCTGGTGACCGAGCCGACATGGGGCGGGGCGCTCGAGCGCTTCATGCACGGCGCGGTGCTGGTCGAGCCGATGCTGCTCGCGACGCTCGTACTGCTCTATGCAGCCTCGCCCCTGCTCGCGCGGCTGCCCTACTGGACGGGTTGCGCCAGCGTCGCGGCGCTTGCGCTCATCGTGAGCGGTGCGCTGCACATCGCCGTCGCCGGCCCCGGAATCGAGGCGGCGAGCCTCGCGCGCACGCTGGTGGTCGCCGCCTTCGTCGTGGCGTCGCTGCTCGCTTACCTGCGGCTGCTGACGCGCGCCTACTCGCCGGCGCTCGCGGAAGCGCGGCTGCAGGCGCTGCAGTCGCGCATACGGCCGCATTTCCTCTTCAACAGCCTGAACGCGGTGCTGTCGCTCGTGCGGCGCGACCCGCGGCGCGCCGAGCGCGCGCTGGAGGACCTCGCCGACCTGTTCCGCGTGCTGATGCAGGACACGCGCAGCTTCGTGCGCCTCGCCGACGAGATCGCGCTCCTGGAGCGCTACGCCGCGATCGAGCAGCTGCGGCTGGGCGAGCGCCTGCAGATCGCCTGGGAGCTCGACGCAGCGCCGGTGGATGCGCTGCTGCCGCCGATGGTGCTACAGCCGCTGCTGGAGAACGCCGTGTACCACGGTGTGGAGTCGGGCACCGGCCCGGGGCTGGTGGTGGTGCATATCGAGCGGCGCGGCGCGCGCGTGCTCGCGCGCATCGAGAACCCCTACCACGAGGAGCACGCGCGTCGCGCGGGAAACCGCATGGCGCAGGAGAACATCCGCGAGCGGCTGCAACTGTTCTTCGACGCCGAGGCGCGCATCGCCACGCGCACCGAGGCCGGCCGCTACGTGGTCGAGGTCGAAATGCCCTACCGCCCCGCCCAGAGATGATCAAGATCTTCATTGCAGACGACGAGCAGCCGGCCCGCGAGCGCCTGAAGGAGCTGCTCTCGGACATCGCGCCCGAACTGCCGACCGAGGTGGTGGGCGAAGCGGGAAACGGCCTGCAGGTGCTCGAGCGGCTGCCGGCAAGCAGCGCGCAGGTGCTGCTGCTCGACATCGAGATGCCGGGCATGAGCGGACTGGAGGTGGCGCGGCACCTTGCGGGCCTCGAGGCGGGGCCGGCGGTGGTGTTCGTCACCGCGCACGACCGCCATGCGGTCGAGGCCTTCGAGCTGAACGCGCTCGACTACCTGATGAAGCCGGTGCGCGCGGCGCGCCTCGCGGACGCGCTGCGCAGGGCCGCGGCCACGGGCGCGCCGCAGGCGCAGCGACTGGCGCAGGCCGCCAAGGGTCCGCGCGAGTATCTTTCGGTGGTGGAGCGCAACCGCATCGTCCTGGTGCCGGTGGGCGAGATCGTCTACCTGCGCGCGGAGCTCAAATACGTCACGCTGCGTACGCGCGCCGGCGAGCACCTGATCGAGGAGCCGTTGATCGCGCTGGAAGCGGAGTTTGCCGAGCACTTCGTGCGCGTACACCGCAATTGCCTGGTGGCGCGCGCCGCGGTGCGCGGCTTCGAGCGCGCCGCGGACGGCGGCGAGGAGCCGCACTGGAACGTGGTGCTGGAGGGCGTCGCCGAGCGCCTGCCCGTCAGCCGGCGCCAGTGGGCCACGGTGCGCGCGCTGGTGAAGGACCACGCGTGAAGTGCTTGCGCATGAGAGACCGCGCGTGAGCCGCCTGCGCATCGCCACGCGCCGCAGCCGCCTCGCGCTGTGGCAGGCGGAGCACGTCAAGGCTCGGCTCGAGTCCCTGCAACGCGGCCTGCGCGTAACCCTGGTGCCGTTGTCGACGCGCGGCGACGAAGTGCTCGATGCGTCGCTGGCCAAGATCGGCGGCAAGGGCCTGTTCGTCAAGGAACTGGAAGCGGCGCTCGCCGAGGATCGCGCCGACATTGCCGTACATTCCATGAAGGACGTGCCCGCCGAGTTGCCGCCCGGCTTTGCGCTGGCCGCGATCCTCGAGCGCGAAGACCCCAGGGATGCGTTCGTATCGCCGCGCCATGAAAATTTTGTCGCCCTGCCGGCCGGCGCGGTGGTCGGCACTTCCAGCCTGCGGCGCCAGGCGCAGATTGCCGCGCGCCACCCGCAGCTCGAGATACGGCCGCTGCGCGGCAACCTGGACACGCGCATCGCCAAGCTCGATCGCGGCGAGTACGCGGCGATCGTGCTGGCGGCGGCGGGCCTCAGGCGCCTGGGCCTGGAGGCGCGCATCCGCAGCTACCTTTCGATCGAGGAGAGCCTGCCGGCGGC
>DASWBP010000047.1:0-4165 GCA_036390555.1 Burkholderiales bacterium
CCGGCGGCGAACGCGGCGAGGAGCTTTCGCACCTGCGCGTGCTGGCCGCGCATCACCTGCTCGATGTTGCCGGCGATGCGCTGGAAGAGCTGCTGTGCTTCGGCGGGTTGCATGCGGCGGATTCTAGGCGGCGCGGCGCGGGCGCACCAAGCGTCGACCTAGAACTTCTCGGCCCAGGGGCGCAGGTCGGCCTCGAAGGTCCAGGCGCTTCGCGGTTGCGCGTGCACCTGATAGTAGAGCTCGGCGATCGCGTCGGTGGCGAGCATCGCGTCGGCGCCGAGGTCCTTCACTCGCTCGGCAAAGCGGCTGCGCGTCGCGGCCGAGTCGATCATGCCGTCGATCACCACGTGCGCGACGTGGATGCCTTTGGGGCCCAGCTCGCGCGCCATGGATTGCGCCACCGCGCGCAGGCCGTTCTTCGCCGCGGCGAATGCCGCGTAGTGCGAAGAGCCGCGCACCGAGGCCGTGGCGCCCGTGAAGAGGATCGTGCCCTTGCCGCGCGGCGCCATGCGCCGGGCCGCCTCGCGGCCGAAGAGGAACCCGGCGAAGCAGCCAAGCCGCCAGACCTTCTCGAACATGTCGGCAGGCGTCTCCTGGATCGCGGCGCGGAAGTTGGCGCCCGCGTTGAATACCGCGACTTCGACAGGCCCGTGCTCGGACTCCAGTGCGTCGAAGAGCGCGATGACCTCCTGCTCCTCGCGCAGGTCGGTGGGCGCGGCAAACGCCTTGTGCCCCGCCTTGGCGATCTCGCCCGCAAGGCGCGTGAGGCGCTCGACGCTCCTCGCCGCCAGCGCCACGTTGTACCCTGCGCGCGCGAAGCGCTTGCCCAGCGCGAAGCCGAGGCCTTCGCCAGCACCAGCGATCACTGCGACGGGGGTCTTTGCCATGGCGCCATCTTAGCCGCGGCGCCGGTCGGCGTACGCGGCGAGCCCCGCGCCCGCGGTGACCAGCAGGCAGCTCGCGCCGAGCTGCCAGGTGGCCGCGGCCTCGCCGAAGGCGACGAGCAGGCTCGTGGAGAGAACGGGCGCGGCGTAGGAGAGCGCACCCAGGAGCGGCAGGCTGCCGTGCTTGGTGCCGTGGTCCCACAGGAAGAACGCGGCACCGACCGGGCCCGCGCCAAGGAGCAGGATTGCCACCCACTCGCGGCGCGAGGGCAGGTTGGTGGTCTCGAAGAGCACGTGCCCGATGAGCGCGAGCAGGGCGACGGCGACGCAGGCAAGCGCGACCAGCTCGGTGGGCGCGTTGGCGTGGCGCCGATTCGCCACCGAGTAGGCGGACCAGACGAACGCGCAGGCGAGCGCCGCGCCGTAGCCGAGGGCGTAGGCCGGGGAAAAAGCGAGCGCGCCGCGCGAAGCGATGATCAGCCAGGCGCCCCCCAGGCCAAGTGCGATGCCCACCGCGTGCCAGGGGTTGATCCGCGCCCCGCCGAAGACGCCGGCGAACACCACGATGAGGAGCGGCCAGAGATAGGCGATGAGGCTCGCGTCCACCACCGGTGCGCGCGCGAGCGCGACGAAATAGAAGAAGTGGTAGCCGCCGAGTGCGGCGACGGCCAGGAGCAGGGCCCCGCGGTGCGCGCGTGCCGCGGCAAGCAGCGGCACCCTCCGCGCGGCGGCCCATAAGAGGCCGAGGACGCTGGCGATCGCGAACGTGAGGAACAGGAGCTGGAGCGACGGGATGCGCGTCGCGCCCGACGTGATGAGCGCAAGCGTGGACCACAAGAGCACCGCCGTCCCGCCAGCGAGCGTCGCGGCGTTCACGCGTGGCGCCGGCCTGCCGTGCGAGCGGTAGGCGAGGCGCCGCTCACGCGTGGCCTCGACGGGCAGCCTCGGCCATCGCGCTCGTGCGCCGCTAGAGCGCGGCGGCGAGCTCCGCGCCCTCGCGCATGGCGCGCTTGGCATCGAGCTCGCCCGCTTCGCGCGCGCCGCCGATCAGGTGCTTCGCGGCCACCGGCCGCAGCGGCTCCTGGCCCGCGCAGATCACCACCGTGTCGGCCGGGATCACGCTCTCCTTGCCGTCCACTGTGATATGCACGCCCGCGTCGTCGATGCGGCGGTACTGCACGCCCTTCAGCATCCTCACGCCGTTCCTCGCGAGCTCGGCGCGGTGCACCCAGCCCGTGGTGCGGCCAAGCGTGTTGCCGAAGGGCGTGTCGGAGCGCTTGAGCATGGTGATGCGGTGCGCGGGATGCGCCGGCGGCAGTCCGTGCGGATCGAGGCCGCCGGACACGCCCGCGTCCCGCACGATGCCCCAGTGCTGCGCGAATGCCTTCGGGTCGAGCGTGGCGCGCTCGTTGCGCTCCAGGAGGTACAGCGCGACGTCGAAACCGATGCCGCCCGCGCCGATGATCACCACGTTCTTGCCCGGTTGCACGCGGCCGCAGAGCACGTCCACGTAGCCCGCGACGCTCTTGTGCCCGATGCCGGGAATCGGAGGCTTGCGCGGGTCGATGCCAGTGGCGAGCACCACCTCGTCGAACTGCGCGAGCTCGGCTTCATTGGCTGCGTGGTTGAGCAGCACCTTGGCCCCGGCGCGGCGGATGCGCTCGGCGTAGTAGGCCACCGACTCGGCGAACTCCTGCTTGCCGGGAATGCGCTTGGCGAGGTTGAACTGGCCGCCCAGCTCGCCCGACCTTTCGAAGAGCACCACCTCGTGCCCGCGCTCGGCGGCGACTGCCGCGCAGGAAAGCCCCGCCGGCCCGCCACCGACGATGGCCACGCGCTTCTTCGCGCGCGCCGGTGAGTAGACGAGCTTCGTCTCGCGCCCGGCGCGCGGGTTCACCACGCAGCTCGCGGGCTGGCCGATGAAGTAGTGGTCGAGGCACGCCTGGTTGCAGGCGATGCAGATGTTGATGCCTGCGCGGTCGCCCGCCTTGGCCTTGTTGGCGAACGCCTCGTCGGCGAGCATCGCGCGCGCGAGCGACACCATGTCCGCGTCGCCTCGCGCGAGGATCTCCTCGGCTGTCTCCGGCGCGTTGATGCGATTGGAGGCGACGACGGGGATCTTCACCGCTTCCTTCAGATTGCGCGTGGCCCACGCGAAGCCGCCGCGCGGCACGGCCTGCGCGATCGTGGGAATGCGCGCCTCGTGCCAGCCGATGCCGGTGTTGAGCAGGGTCGTGCCCGCGGCTTCCACCGCGCGCGCCACCTGCTGGATCTCCGTGGTCGAAAGGCCGCCTTCCACGAGCTCGAGCGCCGAGATGCGGTAGACGATGATGAAGTCCTTGCCGGCGGCCTTGCGCACTGCCTTGACGACCTCCACCGGGAAGCGCGTGCGGTTCTCGAGGCTGCCGCCCCAGTGGTCGGTCCTCTGGTTCACGCGTGGGGCGAGGAACTGCGAGATGAGATAGCCCTCCGAGCCCATCACCTCGACGCCGTCATAGCCCGCCTCGCGCGCGAGCGCGGCGGCGTTGCCGAACGCCTCGATCGTTGCCGTGATCTCGGATTCCGTCATCTCGCGCGGCGTGTTCGGGTTGATGCCCGACTTGACCGCCGAGGGTGCGACGATGTTCTTGTGGAAGCCGTAGCGCCCCGAGTGCAGCACCTGCAGCACGATGCGGCCGCCCGCGGCATGCACCGCGCGCGGAATGACGTGGTGGCGCCGCGCGTCCTCGGTCGTGCTCATCTGCGCGCGGTGCGGGCTCAGCTCGCCCGCGTCGTCCGGCGAGAAGCCGCCCGTGACGATCAGTGCTGCGCCGCCTTTCGCGCGCTCGGCATAAAACGCCGCAAGCCGCTCCATGCCGTCGGGCCGCGCCTCGAGCCCCGTGTGCATCGAGCCCATGAGAATGCGGTTCGGCAGCGTGACAAAGCCGAGGTCAAGTGGACGGAACAGGTGGGGGTACGAAATCATGAATTCGAGAACTCCTTTCCGCATTGTCCAATGCCAGCGCCGCGGAACACTATCGAATCTGCGTCGCCACCGCGCAATCCGCAGTTCGCACCCTGCGGAGCGGGCAAGTCGGTGCAAGATTTTGTAATGGACCTATTGGCTTCCACTGCCATGACCACTTACGCTTACGCGTTGCCAACCAATTCTGAACGAGACGCCATGCGATTCATTCGGCCGAGAAAGGTGATCGTTCCCATTCGGGGTCGGTGGGCTGTTCGCATGGTACGTGCTCTCGGCCCGATTTTGCGGACCGGAGGACAAGAATGATCAGCGAAGG
>DASWBP010000048.1:0-12511 GCA_036390555.1 Burkholderiales bacterium
TGAGAGCGCAAGGAAGCCCTCCCTGCCGTGGTAGGTCCCCATTCCCGAGGCGCCGATGCCGCCGAAGGGCAGGTCGTGCTGGAAAACGTGCCAGCCCCAGTCGTTGATGGTGATGCCGCCGGCGTGCGTGCGCCGGCTGACGGCAGAGGCTTCCTCTTCATCGGTGCCGAAGAAATACAGTGCGAGCGGTCGCGGTCGAGCCGCGATGTATTCGATCGCGTCCTCGATCCGGTCGTAGGGCAGCACCGGCAGGATCGGGCCGAAGATCTCCTCGCGCGCGACGCGCATCGCGTCGGTGACGCCGGTGAGCACTTGCAGCGGGATGCGGCGCGAGGCCGGGTCGGGCTCGGCGCTTGCCAGGACCTTTGCGCCCAGCGCGCGCGCGTCCGCCAGCAGTGCCTGCAGCCGCGCGACATGCCGCGGCGTGACGATGCTCGTGTAGTGCGCATCATCCGCGGGCTCAGGCACCATGGCGCTGAACGACTGCACCACGGCGGCGGCGAATTCCTCCACGCGCTCGCGCGGCACCAGAGCGTAGTCCGGTGCGACGCAGACCTGGCCCGCGTTGAAAAGCCTGCCGTGCGCCACCTTGCGCGCCGCCGCGCGCAGGTCCGCCGAGCGCGAGACGATGGCGGGTGACTTGCCGCCGAGCTCGAGGGTCAGCGGCACCAGGTTCTCCGCCGCGGCGCGCATGATCGAGCGGCCCACCTCTGTCGAGCCGGTGAAGATCAGGTGATCGAAGGGCAGGGCGGCGAACGCCTTGCCCACCTCGGCGTCGCCGCTGACCACGGCAACCTCGTCTTCCGCGAAGCACTCGCCCAGCAGCACGCGCAGGGCTTCGGTGGTGCTGGGCGCGAACTCGGACATCTTGATCATCGCGCGGTTGCCTGCCGCAAGCGCGGCGATCAGCGGTCCGAGGGCCAGATAGCCGGGGAAATTCCAGGGCGCGATGATGCCGACCACGCCCTTGGGCTGGTACTCGATCCAGGCGCGGTTGGAGAAGAACAGCAGTTCCGTCTCGCGGCGCTGCGGCTTCATCCAGGCGCGCAGGTGGCGCAGTGCGTGGTTGATCTCCAGCACCGGGCCGAGGACGTCGGCCATCTTGCTCTCCAGCGCCGAGCGCCCGCCGAAGTCGAGCGACATGGCATCCGACAGGAGGTCCTGGTCGCGGCGCAGGGCAGCGCGCAAGCGCCGCAGCTTGTCCCTGCGCGCGGCGAGGCCCGGATACGGCTCGCGGCCGAAGGCGGCGCGCTGCCGCTCGAGCAGGCGTTGCAGGTCGGGGCTCGCCGGGGCTTGCATGCTCATCCGGCGGCGCGGATCAGGTCGGCCGCCTTCTCGCCGATCATGATGCTGGGCGCATTGGTATTGCCGCCGATCAGCGTCGGCATGATGGAGGCGTCGGCAACGCGCAGGCCCTCGACGCCGCGCACGCGCAGCCGGTCGTCCACCACCGCGAGCGGGTCGCTGTCGGGCCCCATGCGGCAAGTGCCCACGGGGTGATACTGCGTGTCGGCGCGCGCGCGGATGTCGCGCTCGAGATCCGCGTCGTCGTTCCTCTTCACCGCATACAGCATTTCACCGCGGTACGGGTTGAAGGGCGCGGACTCGAGGATGCCCTGCTGCAGCCGCGCGCCCCGCATCAGCAGCCGCAGGTCGCGCTCATCCTGCAGGAAGGCAGGATCGATGAGCGGCGCCGCCCTGGCGTCCGCGCTTGCCAGCGACACGGAGCCGCGGCTCCACGGCCGCAGCACCGTCACATGGCAGCTGAAGCCGTGACCGAGATGCAGCTTGCGATTGTGGTCGTCGGCGATGCCGGCCACGAAGATCAGCTGCAGGTCGGGGATCGTGACGTCCGGCGACGACCTGAGGAATGCTCCCGACTCGGCGAAGACGCTGGTCAGCATCCCGGTGCGTCGCGCATTCCACTCCACGATGGCGCGCGCGAGCCTGAGCGCCCCGCGCAGGGACAGGCCGAAGGTGTCCGTGTCGCTGCGCGTGCGATAGCTCTGCACGTAGTCGATGTGATCCTGGAGGTTCGCGCCGACCCCGGGCAGCGCCTGCAGCACGCCAATGCCGTGCGCTTGCAGGGCCTGTGCCGGGCCAATGCCGGACAGCATGAGCAGCTGCGGCGAGCCGAACGCCCCCGCGCTGAGCACGACTTCGCGCCGCGCCCTGACTTCACGCGGGGCGCCGCCCTGGGTGTAGGCGACACCGCACGCGCGGCGTCCGTCGAAGAGGACGCGGGCACAGTGCGCCTGCGTCACCACCTTGAGGTTGGCGCGCGACAGGTTCGGCAGCACGTAGGCGCTGGCGGCGCTGCAGCGCTCGCCGTCCTTCTGCGTGACCTGGTACATGAACGAGCCGTCCTGCGACTCGGCATTGCAGTCCTCGATGTTCGGCACGCCGCTGGCGGCCGCCGCGGCAAGGAAGACCTGGTTGATGGCCCTCGGGCTGCGCAAATGCATCACGTTGAGCGGGCCGCCGGCGCCGTGATACCTGCCCGCGGGGAAGTCCTCGTTGTGCTCCGCGCGCAGGAAGTACGGCAGGACGTCGGCATAGGACCAGCCGCGATTGCCCAGGCTTGCCCAATGGTCGTAGTCGCAGGCGTGCCCGCGCACGTACAGCATGGCGTTGATCGCGCTGCTGCCGCCGAGCGCCTTGCCGCGCGGCTGATAGCCGCGACGCCCCGCGAGACCCCGTTGCGGCGTCGTCTCCAGCGCCCAGTTGTGCAGGCGCGTCGGCAGCATGGCGGCAATGCCCAGCGGGACCCGGATCAAGAGGCTGTCGCCCTTGCCGCCCGCTTCGAGCAGGCATACGGCGACCCCGGGGTCTTCGCTCAGGCGCGCGGCCAGCGCGCAGCCGGCGGATCCGCCGCCGGCGATCACGTAGTCGAATTCGCTCATGGCTGCTCCGGCGACAGGTCGAAGGGGCGCGCCGCGCCGGCGAAGAGCCGCTCCAGGATGCGCTTCTCGCGCTGCTCGATCGTGGCGAGGAATTCGCTCGCGCCGCCCATGCGGCTGAAAGCCGCGTAGCCGCGCTCGAGGAAGTCTTGAAGCTCCGCGAAACCCCCGACGCGTGCAGGTCGGCGCGCGAGCTTCAGCAGGCGTCCGACCAGCGGCTTGGCGACCACCGCGTCCAGGGGCTCGCCCACGGCGCGCAGGAGGTCGATCTGGCGCAGCCGCTGCGCTCGGTTCGCGCAACGCCGGTACGCGGCGGCATAGGCTGCCTCGGTGATGCCGCTCCTGGCGCCGGGCTCCTCTTCCAGGGACTTGCACAGCGCGCGGTCGAGCTCGGCGGAAAGCGCATGCAGCTCGATCGCGCGGGCGAGCGGCAGGAGCGCTGCGTCCGGCAGCAGCTTGACGATGAGCGGAAGGGCGCGCTCCAAGGACAGGTCCCGCTTCGTGAAATCACGTTCTCCGTAGAGGTCCGAGAGGAAGAAGGCGGTCGCCGGCCCATAGCGCTCGCTTGCCGCGAGGTCCGCATAGGTGCGCGCCAAGCGCTGCGCCTGCCAGCGACGCAAGGCCGCCAGCAGCGCGCTGCTGGCGCGCTCGGCGGGCGGCGCCTCGCGCAAGACGCGCAGGCGATCGAGCTGGACACGCAGCCCCTGCGCAGGGCCGTCCGCGCCCGCGAGCCGCTGCGCTTCCGCCGGCATCAGGCCTTGCCCTGACCGAGGCGGGCCAGTTCCTCGTCGCGCAGGACGCGCCGCAGGACCTTGCCGATCGGCGTCTTGGGAAGCGGCTCGGTGCGAAACTCCACGTGCTTGGGAACCTTGTAGCCGGTGAGGTACTTGCGGCAGTGCTCGATCAACGCCTTCTCGGTGAGTGCGGGATCCTTGCGCACCACAATGACCTTCACAGCCTCGCCGGAGCGCTCGTCCGGCACCCCGATCACCGCGCTCTCCAGCACGCCGGGATGCATGGCGATCACGTCCTCGATCTCGTTGGGGTAGACGTTGAAGCCCGAGACGATGACCAGGTCCTTCTTGCGATCGGTGATGCGCACGTAGCCGCGCTCGTCCATCATGCCCATGTCCCCGGTGCGCAGCCAGCCATCCTTGTCCATGGTTTTCGCCGTTTCCTCGGGAAGGTTCCAGTAACCTTTCATCACCTGCGGCCCGCGCACGCAGATCTCGCCGACGTCGCCGACGCCAAGCTCCTCGCCCTTGTCGTTGCGGATGCTGACATCGGTGGATGGCAGCGGCAGGCCGACGGCGCCGGAGAACTCCTTGGCGTCCAGGGGATTCGCGCAGACGATCGGCGAAGTCTCGGTCAGGCCGTAGCCCTCGATCAACGCAATGCCCATGGCCTCCTTCCAGCGCTGCGCGACCGAGCGCTGCACCGCCATGCCGCCGCCCACTGCGACCTTGAGGCCGCTGGCGTCCACCTCGCTGAGGCCGGCGTGGTTCAGCAGCGCGTTGTACAGCGTGTTCACGCCGGTGATCGCCGTAAAGCGCGTGCGCTTGAGCTCTTTGATGAAGCCCGGGATGTCGCGCGGATTGGTGATCAGCAGGTTGTTCGCGCCCCACTTCATGAAGGTGAGGCAGTTCGCCGTCAGCGAGAAGATGTGATACAGGGGCAGCGGCGTGACGATGGTCTCGACGCCCTCCTGCAGCACGCGGCTCATCCACGCCGAGGTCTGCTGGAGATTCGCGACCATGTTGCCGTGGGTGAGGATCGCCCCCTTGGCGATGCCGGTGGTGCCGCCGGTGTACTGCAGGAAGGCGATGTCCTCCGGGCCGAGCGGCACGTCCTGCAGGCGCTGTTGGCTGCCGAGCTCGAGCGCCGCGCGGAAGTCCAGCGCGGCGCTGATGCGCCACTCGGGGACCATGCGCTTGACGCGCTTCACCACGAAGTTGACGAGCAGCGACTTCAGCCACGGCAACAGGTCGCCGACCTGGGTGGTGATGACATGCTTCACCGCGGTTTCGGGGAGGATCTCCTGCAGCGTATGCGCGAAATTCTCCAGCACCACGATCGCCTCGGCGCCGGAGTCGCGCAACTGGTGGCGCAGCTCGCGCGCGGTATACAGCGGATTGACGTTGACGATCGTCATGCCCGCGCGCAGCGCGCCGAACAGCGCGACGGGATACTGCAGAAGGTTCGGCATCATGATCGCCACGCGCGCGCCCTTCGCCAGCCCGAGCTGCTGCTGCAGGAAGGCGCCGAACTGCCGCGTCAGGCGATCCAGCTCGGCATAGGTGATGCTGGTGCCCATGTTGGTGAATGCCGGCAGCGCGGCGAAGCGCTGGCAGCTCACCTCGAGGATCTCCTTGAGCGAGCGGTATTGCGCGACGTTCACCTCGGCGGGAATGCCCTGCGGATAGTGCTGCAACCAGATCTTGTTCATGACCGGTCCTTGCGGCCCGAGGCCGCCTGTTTGAGTTTGCTGAATTCCATTGGAAAGCGCTCCACGATGCGCGCCGGATCCGGAACCATGCCGGCGTCGGTGATCAGTCCGAACTGCACGTGGCCGGCGTAGGACAGCAGGCTCGCGCCCATGCCGATGTTGCCCGACTGCGGCACCCAGAAGATCTGCTCGTCGATGTCGACGCCGGCAAAGCGCAGCCGCCGCTGCGGGCCCGGCACGTTGGTCATCACGGCGGTGGCGTGCGCGCCGAGCGTCTGCAGCAGCTGCTCGTGCACGGCGCGCGGCGCGATGCCGGCGAAGTTGAGCAGCCCGAGGAGCAGCATGGGCTGCGGTGAATGCCGCAGCGCCAGCATGCGCTGGTGCACGGCGTACAGGCGCTCGAGCGGGTTCTCCATGCCGAGCGGCAGCTCGAGGAACACCAGGCCGAACTGGTTGCCCAGGGGATCGTCATCGCCGTCCGACGCGCGCAGGTTGACGGGCACGACCACGCGGATCTCCAGTCCCTCCACCGGATCTCGGTGCGCGACGAGGTAGGCGCGCAGAGCGCCCGCAGCGCAGGCGAGGAGCACATCATTCACCGAGCAGCTGAGCTTCTTGGCGACCGCCTTCACCTGCGCAAGCGCGATACCCTCGGTCCATGCGGCGCGCTTGGACAGGCCGGGCTCGCCGCGCAGGCGAGTGGCCGGCTCGGGCGACATGGCGAGCAGCTTGGCCGCTTCTACGAAGAAGCCCGCTCCGGATTGCGCGAGCTCGAGCGCCTTGCCTGGGCGCAGCAATAGCTCGAAATACCCCTGCCAGAACGCGCTGGTCCATTGCAGCAGCTTTACGCTGGCGCCGCTCAGCGGCTCGAGCCAGGGCAGCCAGCCGGTAGCGCCGCCGGCGTGCGCCTTTCGTGCCGGCGGATTCGCCTCGCCGCCGGTGAGTGCGAGCAGCACGCGCATCAGCGCGATGCCGTCCGCGTAGCAGTGATGGATGCGCGAGACCAGCGCGCTACCCGAGCCGCGGTAGCGCTCGATCACGTAGAACTGCCACATGGGATGGGCGGGGTCGAGCGGGGTGCTGGCGAGGTCGCTCACCAGCTCCTGCAGCTCGCGCTTGCCGCCCGCCCCGGGCAGGGCCACGCGGTGCAGGTGACGCTCGAGATCGAACTTGGGGTCCGTCTCCCAGTAGTGCAGGCCGGCCTCCTCGACGGGTCGCTGCTTGAAGCGACCGAAGGCGAGGAACTGCTCGCGCAACGTGCGCCGCACGCGCTCCAGGTCCAGGCGCTTGCGGAAGGTCATGACGCCGGTGATCGCCATGGGGTTGGCGGGACGCTCCATGCGCAGCCAGGAGACGTCCACGCCGGACATGCGCTCGCGGGGAGGCGCGCTCACCTTGCGTGGCGCCTTCCGCGCCGTGCGTACCTCAGAGCGCTGCGAGGCGGGCACTGGCGAGCTCCACATCGAGCCGCTCGGTCGCGTCGCACGGCTTGAGCTTCGCCGCTTCCGCGAGGAGCTTCTTCGCACTGGCTTGCTTGTCGTCATCGAGCAGCAACAGGCCGCGCGCGTACTCGACGCGCGCGATGGCCGAATCCGGGTTCAAGGCGAGCGCCTTGCGATAGTGCGACAGCGCGTCGGCTGCGTTCGCGCCGTAGGTGAGCCCGCCCACCAGCGCGCCCACCTTGTCGATGACTTCGGCATGGTAGGTCCCGGTCGCGGTGTGCGCGTCCGCGTGTCTGGGCTCGAGCTTGAGCGTGCGCTCCAGCGCTTCCTTGACGCGGCCGGCGATTCCCTTGGTGATGGCCTCCAGCACCGAGCTGCCCTGGCTGTGCCGGCCAAGGCAATAGGCGACGAGGTAATGCGCATTTGCGTGGTTCGGCATCGCCTTGCGGGCCGCTTCCGAGCGTTCCGCGGCCTGGCCGAACAGGGCGAGGCGCGCCTTCTTGTCCGGCTCGAGGAAAGTCGCGTACATGCTGGCGGCCTTGTCCGCCACCGTGTGGCCGATGACGCCGAGCGCGAGCCCCTTTTCACATGCAGCCTGGTAGTCGCCTCGGTGAAAGGCGCGCCAGGCTTCCTGCAGCTCCGCGGCGACGCGCGCGGGGTCGGCGCCGAGCTTGCCGGCCGACTTGGCGGCTGCCGGTGCGGCATCGAAGGTCTCTTCCACCCAGTCCGCCGACGGAAACGGCTCGCAATCACCGCGATGCAGGCGGGCCCAGTTCTTCTTTAGCGCCGCCTCCGCATAGTCGAACCCGGTGCGCGCGTGAGGGTAGACGTTCCACTTGCGGCTCATTGCAGTTGCCTCCGTTTGGCTGAGCGGCGCCCGGCTCTGCCCACCCAACGCTCTAATCGGTCCAGCGCGCCTGCAAGCGTCAGGAAGCTGGTGCGGGCGTGGTGCGGTGCCGGAGCGGCGTCGCCGCGCAAGGCCGCGGCGCGAATGGCGATGCCATGCCTGGCGAGCTTCGGCGCAAGCTCCTTGCGCCTTGCGCGGATGTCGCGGATCGTGGACTGGTAGGCGTGCCGGAACACGCGATGGCGATTGGCGTAGCTGAACACGTTGGTGAAGAACATTTCGGCGTCGTCGCGCCTGGGCTGGAACAGCAGCACGTCCGCTCCGCGGTATTGCTTCGCGTAGCCGGCCATCCCCACCTGCATGCGCGAATAGATCAGGGCGCGGAACGTCTGCGAGAGGACCGCGGGCAGGCCGCCGGCGACCAGCTTCTCGTGCCGCGGCTGGCCGTGGCTCGCCGCGAGGCTCGAGTCGTAGGGAATCAGTGGATTGACGCAGAACACCAGTTTGGCCCCTTCGCGCAGGGCCACCGACGCGTGCAGCGTCTTGCGCAGCGCGCCGTCCACGTAATAGCGGCTGCCGATGCGCACCGGCGGGTACAACACCGGCAGCGCGGCGCTCGCCTGAACGGCCAGCGAGATGGGGACCCGGTCGAAGCCGGGCTCGCCGAAGTTCACCGCCTCGCCCGTGTCCAGGTCCGTGGCTACGAGGCGCAGCTCGTGGCGCAGTTCGCGAAAGTCGTTGCTGCGGCCGTGCGCGTGGAAGGCCTGCTCCAGGAACTGGCCCATGCGCGCGTTGTCCAGGAACCCCGTGGGAATGGCCCGGCCCACGCGCGACAGCGACTTGCCTGCCTCCTTGCCGAAGGGATCCCGCGCGCGCTGCCAGATCGTCTCCACCGCAAGACGCGGCAGCGACGCCGCGCGCCGTGTGATCTCGCCGACCGCCGGTGAGAGAAACACGCCCGGCGAAACGGCGTGCTCGCTCGAAGCGGTTTCCACGAGGATCTCCCGCAATTCCGCGGGACTGAACCCGTTCGCCAGCATGGAGGCGATGAACGCGCCCGAGCTCACGCCGACATAGATGTCCAGCTCGGAAAAATCGACGCCCTCGAGGGCATCCTGCAGGGCGCACAGCGCGGCGATCTCGTAGACGCCGCCCACGGGCCCGCCGCCCGCAAGCGCCAGGCCAATGCGTGGACCTCGATGGGCGCCGCCCCGGCGGCGGCGCGCGCGGGGGGGCACAGCCATTGCGGTTTAGCGATGCGCCTTGCGTGCGCGGCGACGGCCGCCGGACTTGCGGCCGACCAGGGTCGCGACGCTGCGGTCGAGCTGGGCGACGCGCTGCGACAACTCCTCGACGGCGCGCGACGTCGGCACGCCGATGCCTTTCATCGCCTGCGCGACGCGCTGTTCGAACACGCGTTCAAGTTTGCCGAGCGTGCCCGTCGCCTGCGAGCGCAGCTGCTTCACGCTCGAGCCAGCCATGGCGCGTGTGCGTGCCTCGATCCCTTTGCCTTCCTTGACCAGCAGGTCGAAGAGCTTGTTGCCTTCCTGCCGCGCCGTTGCGAACGCGCCGAGCCCTGCCAGCCAGATTTCGCGCCCCGACTCGCTCACTTGCCGTGCGAGCCTTGCCTGAGAGTTCTTGCTTGCCATGACGTCAATCCCTTTCGTTGCCGTTTGAATTGCCGCTGTGTGCGGCACCGAATCACAGCATGACATCCCTCGCGCAGATTCATTTGATCTAGCGCAACCAATCCACCACCTGCCGCGAGCTAGGATTCGACGGGAAAGAAGCTCATGAGTTACCTGATCACGGGCGCGACGGGCTTCATCGGCAAGCGGCTCGTCGCGCGACTGCTGGCACGCGGCGAGGAGACGGTGTACGTCGTGGTGCGCGAAGCGAGCCTCGCCAAGCTCGAGCCGCTATATCGCCGTTGGGGCGTGGATCGGACGCGCGTGGTTCCCGTCGTCGGCGACCTGTCGCGGCCGAACCTTGGCCTCGGCGAGCAGGAAATCGCCGCGCTCAAGGGGAAGGTCCGGCATTTCTTCCACCTGGCGGCGGTCTACGACCTGGGCGCGGACGCCGCGACGCAGATCGAAGCGAACGTCGAAGGCACGCGCCGCGCGGTGGCCCTGGCCGAAGCGCTAGAGGCGGGGTGCTTTCACCACATGAGTTCGATCGCCGCGGCGGGCCTCTACGAAGGCACCTTCCGCGAGGACATGTTCGAGGAGGCGGAGAACCTCGATCACCCGTACTTCAGCACCAAGCATGACGCGGAGCGCGTGGTGCGCAGCGAGTGCGCGCGCCCATGGCGCATCTATCGCCCGGGGATCGTGGTCGGCCAGTCCGACACGGGCGAAATGGACAAGATCGACGGCCCCTACTACTTCTTCAAGGCCATCCAGAAGCTGCGCAATGCGCTGCCGAAATGGTTCCCGGCCATCGGCCTGGAGGGAGGGCGGCTGAACCTCGTGCCCGTGGACTATGTCGTGGCGGCGGTCGACGAGCTGGCACATCGCGAGGGACTGGACGGCCGGTGCTTCCATCTCACCGACCCGGACCCCAAGCGCGTCGGCGACATCCTGAACCTCTTTGCGCGCGCCGGGCATGCGCCCGACCTCGCCTTCCGCATCAATCCCCACATGTTCGCCTTCGTGCCCCGCGCGGTGCGCGACGCGCTGGCGCTGCTGACCCCGGTGCGGCGATTGCAGGAGGGCGTGCTGCGCGACCTCGGGCTGCCGCACGCCGTGCTGCAGTTCGTGAACTACCCGACGCGCTTCGACAACCGCGACACGCAGAAGCTCCTGGATCCGGCGGGCATCCGGGTGCCGAATCTCGAGGACTACGCCTGGAAGCTGTGGGATTACTGGGAGCGCCACCTCGACCCCGAGCTGCACGTGGATCGCAGCCTCGCCGGCGCGGTGCGCGGCAAAGTCGTAATGATCACGGGCGCGGCGGATGGCATCGGGCGGGCGACGGCGCTCAAGCTCGCCGAGGCGGGGGCCGCGGTGCTCGTGGTGGACCGCGATGCGGAGAAGATCGCGCGCATGCACAAGGAGATCGAAACGCGCGGCTGGCGTGTTTCCTTCCACCGGGCCGACCTGACCGAATACCAGGACATCGACCGGCTGGCGGCCGAGGCGCTTGCGCAGCATGGGTGCGTGGACGTGCTGGTGAACAATGCCGGCCACTCGATCCGGCGCTCGATCGAGCATTCCTTCGACCGCTTCCACGACTACGAGCGGCTGATGAAGCTGAACTACTTCGGCGCGCTGCGACTCACGCTCAGCCTGCTGCCGGCCATGCAGCAGCGCCAGCGCGGCCACGTCGTCAACATCTCCTCCATCGGCGTGCTGACCAACGCGCCGCGCTTTTCGGCCTACGTCGCCTCGAAGGCGGCGATGGACGCTTTCGCGCGCTGCGCCGCTTCCGAGTTCGCCGACAGCGGCGTGGACTTCACCACCGTCAACATGCCGCTGGTGCGCACGGCGATGACGGCGCCCACGGACCTCTACCGGCAGGTGCCGATGCTCTCGCCCGACGAAGCCGCCGACCTCGTGGCCCAGGCGATCATCCAGCGGCCGACGCGCGTGGCGACCCGGCTGGGAGTGTTCGCGCAGGTCCTGCACCTGGTCGCACCGCGCCTCTCCCAGCTGATCATGAATACCGCCTACCGCGCCTTCCCGGATTCGAAGCGGGCATCCGGCGCGCATCCCGCCGAAGCGGGCGCTGCGCACGCGCCGAGCCCGGACCAGATCGCCTTCGCACAGCTCATGAAGGGCATCCACTTCTAGCGGCTGCGATCTCGGAGGCGACCTGGCGATGCACGACAGGATCGAGCAGGAGGTCAAAGTGGCCCAAACGGTCGAGCGCGAGAACGCTGGCGCCGGCGAGCAACGCGCTGTCCTGGGGCGCCACCATGCTGTCGTGGCGGGAAAGAATGCACGTCAGCGGCAGGGCAGGGGCGCGGCGCTCGTCGGCCTCCAGCTGCAGCAGCCATTCGCTCCCCGGCACCATCTCGGCGGCGCAAGTCCCGACAACGAGCGGCGCGAGGCGGCTGCCGTGGTGAGGCGTGCCTATCGTGACAAGGCGCGCCAATCGCGAGCTGCCGCCCAGCCGTGCGCACCAGGCGCGCGCTGCCAAGCCGCCCAGGCTATGCGCGACGATGATCACTTTCGAGGTTCCGCAGGCGCGGCGCACCTCGTCAACGCGCTCGTCGAGCTGGCGCGCGAAGACGTCGATGCTGGCCAGCGGCGGGCCGAGATTGATGCAGAACAGGTTCGCTACGCCTTTCTGCCGCAGATGCACAAGCTGGGGCTGCCAGACGCCTGCGTTGCAGTAGAGGCCATGGACGAGCAACACGGGCGCTACGCCCTGGACCGTGCGATCCGGATCGCGGGGTGCGAGCCAGGCCTGCAGGACCGGGGCAAGCACGAAGAGGCGCAGGAAGGCGCGGGTCTCGCGCGCGACCTGCTGCAGGAATTCGGCAGGGGCCAGCGGGACGCTGGTGGCCGCGCGCCAGCGGCGCGCCAATGCGCAAGACACTGCCACGACAGCGACACGAAGCGCGATGAATACGAAGGCGGCAACGAGCCCGCTGGCGAGAACGGGCACCCCTGCGGCATGACGCAGCCAGGCAGCGGCCGCGCCATATGCGCCAAGCTCGATGAGCAGCGCCACGAAGGCGAGCGCGGCGATCATGACGGGAGGGACGGCTTGTGATCGCGGCCGCGTGGTCGGGAGCTGATCGCCATCAGAAGGATTCTCGCCCGCTTTCCGCGGTACGGGAGGTGGCCGGCATGCCGGCGCTGCTGTCGAAAGAGCGCGAGGCCACGCTGCAGGACCTCTTCGCGCGCATCGAGCACGAGCGCAAGGCGAT
>DASWBP010000049.1:0-2887 GCA_036390555.1 Burkholderiales bacterium
TCTACGATCAGCTTGGGCATCTAGGCGGCTTCCTTGACCGCGTGGATGGCGTGCGCGCCCGAGCGGCCCCACTTTGGCTCGGAGTCCGCGACCTGCACGAGGCAGCGCTTCTCGCGGATGTGGTGCTCGAACTCGGCGCGGTAGTGCTTGAGGAAGCTCTTCACCGGCAGCGCCGCGGCGTCGCCGAGCGCGCAGATGGTGCGTCCCGCGATGTTGTCGGCGACGTTGTCGAGCAGCGCCAGGTCCTCCATCTTCCCCTGCCCGTTCTCGATGCGGTTCACCACGCGGTACAGCCAGCCGGTGCCCTCGCGGCAGGGCGTGCACTGGCCGCAGGACTCCTCGAAAAAGAAGTACGAGAGGCGCTCCAGCGCCCTCACCATGCAGGTGGTCTCGTCCATGACGATCACCGCCCCCGAGCCGAGCATCGAGCCCGCCTTGGCGATGGAGTCGTAGTCCATGTCGGTCGCCATCATGATGTCCGCGGGCAGCACCGGCATGGACGAGCCGCCCGGGATCACGGCCTTGAGCTTCTTGCCGGCGCGCATGCCGCCCGCCATCTCCAGCAGCTTCGCGAACGGCGTGCCGAGCTTCACCTCGTAGTTGCCGGGCCGCGCCACGTGCCCGGTGACCGAGAAGAGCTTCGTGCCGCCGTTGTTGGGGCGCCCCAGCGCGAGGAAGGCGTCGCCGCCCTTCCTCATGATCCAGGGCACCGCGGCGAAGGTCTCGGTGTTGTTGATGGTGGTCGGCTTGCCGTACAGGCCGAAGCTCGCCGGGAACGGCGGCTTGAAGCGCGGCTGGCCCTTCTTGCCTTCGAGCGACTCGAGCAGCGCCGTCTCCTCGCCGCAGATGTAGGCGCCGTAGCCGGGATGCGCGTGGAGCTCGAAGTCGAAGCCCGAGCCGAGGAGGTTCCTGCCGAGATAGCCCGCCGTGCGCGCCTCTTCGAGCGCCTGCTCGAACTGCTCGTAGATCGCCCAGACCTCGCCGTGGATGTAGTTGTAGCCGACGTTCGCGCCCATCGCGTAGCCGGCGATGATCATGCCCTCGATCACCGCGTGGGGGTTGTAGCGCAGGAGATCCCGGTCCTTGCAGGTGCCGGGCTCGCCCTCGTCGGAGTTGCACACCAGGTACTTGGCGCCCGCATAGTTCTTCGGCATGAAGGACCACTTGAGGCCCGTCGGAAAGCCCGCGCCGCCGCGCCCGCGCAGCGCCGACTTCTTCACCTCGGCGATCACCGCGTCCGGTGTGATCTTCTCCGCGAGGATCTTCTTCAGTGCGACATAGCCTTCGCGCTTCTCGTAGTCCTTCAGGCGCCAGTTCGCGCCGTCCAGGCCGGCCATCAGGATCGCGTCGGGTCCGTAGTCGAGCATGCTCAGCTCTTCTTGGAAAGCTCGTCGATCAGCGCGTCGAGCTTTTCTCTGGTCATGTAATCGCACATGCGCTTGTTGTTGACGAGCACCACCGGCGCCATGGCGCAGGCGCCCATGCACTCGCCCTCCTTCAGCGTGAACCAGCCGTCGGCCGTCGTCTCGTTGAAGCCGACGCCGAGCTTCTTCTTCAGGTAGTCGGCCGCATCGAGCGAGCCCTGCAGGCCGCAGGGCAGGCAGGTGCACACGGTGAGCTTGTGCGTGCCGGTGGGCGCCAGGTTGTACATGTTGTAGAAGCTTGCCACCTCGTAGACCGCCACCGGCGCCATGCCGAGGACCTGCGCGACGAAGTCCATGGTCTCCGTGGAGAGCCAGCCCTTCTCGTCCTGCGCGATGATGAGCGCGCTCATCACCGCCGACTGCTTCTGCTCGGGCGGGTACTTGGCGACCTCGCGGTCGATCTTCCTCAGCGCTTCGGCGGAGAGCATGCGCGTTACCGGTCGATCTCGCCGAACACGATGTCCAGCGTGCTGATGATGGCCACCGCGTCGGCCAGCATGTGGCCGCGCGCCATTTCGTCGATCGCCGAAAGGTGGGTGAAGGCCGGCGAGCGCAGCTTCATGCGGTAGGGCTTGTTGGCGCCATCGGAAATGAAGTACACGCCGAACTCCCCCTTCGGGCCCTCGACGCCGGCGTAGGCCTCGCCCTCGGGCACGTGCATGCCTTCGGTGAACAGCTTGAAGTGATGGATCAGCTCCTCCATGTTCGACTTCATCTGCTCGCGCGAGGGCGGCGCCACCTTGTGGCTGTCGCTGATGACCGGCCCGGGATTCTTGCGCAGCCAGTCCACGCACTGCTTGATGATGCGGTTGGACTGCCGCATCTCCTCGACGCGCACCAGGTAGCGGTCGTAGGTGTCGCCGTTCACGCCGACCACGACGTCGAAATCGAGCTTGTCGTAGACCTCGTAGGGCTGCTTCTTGCGCAGGTCCCAGGCGACGCCCGAGCCGCGCAGCATCGGCCCGGTGAAGCCGCGCGCCAGCGCGCGCTCCGGCGACACCACGCCTACGCCCACGGTGCGCTGCTTCCAGATGCGGTTCTCCGTGAGCAGCGTTTCGTAGTCATCCACGCACTTGGGGAAGCGCCGCGTGAAATCCTCGATGAAATCGAGGAGCGAGCCCTGGCGGTTGGCGTTCATCTCCGCGAGCGCCTTGGCATTGCGCGAGTACTGCGCCTCGTACTGCGGCATGCGCTCGGGCAGGTCGCGGTAGACGCCCCCCGGGCGGTAGTAGGCCGCATGCATGCGCGCGCCGGACACCGCCTCGTAGCAGTCGAGCAGGTCTTCGCGCTCGCGGAAGCAATAGAGGAACACCGTCATCGCCCCGAGGTCCAGCCCCAGCGTGGCGACGCCGAACAGGTGGTTGAGGATGCGCGTGATCTCGTCGAACATGACACGGATGTACTGCGCCCGGATCGGCACCTCGATGCCAGCGAGTTTCTCCACCGCCATGCAGTACGCGTGC
>DASWBP010000050.1:0-8524 GCA_036390555.1 Burkholderiales bacterium
CGTTGCGGGCTGTTGCGACAACTCTGCGCCGATGCGCAGCAAACGTCTTGACCCACGTCAAGCGGGCTGCGCTAGACTGCGGCGGCCTTGACGCCGCGCGACCACAGGACGCTCCAGCTCTATCGCACGATGGCGCGCATCCGCGCGTTCGAGAACGCGGCGGAGGAAGCCTCGAAGGGCGGCGTCGCCGCCTTCGGCGCAAATCTTTCCGACGCGAAAGTGCGCGGGCCGCTGCACCTCTCCACCGGACAGGAAGCCGTCGCCGCGGGCGTGTGCATCCATCTCGCGCGCGAGGACCTGCTCACGTCCACGCATCGCGGGCACGGCCATACGCTCGCCAAGGGCGCCTCGATGGAGCGCATGATGTGCGAGCTCTTCGGGCGCGCCACCGGCTTCAACGGCGGCAAGGGCGGCTCGATGCACATCGCCGATTTCTCGGTCGGCATGCTGGGCGCGAACGGCGTGGTGGCGGCGGGCATACCCATCGCCGTGGGCGCGGCGCACGCGCTGAAGGTCCAGAAGAAGAGCGCGCTGGTCGCCTGCTTCTTCGGCGACGGCGCAGTCAATCGCGGCCCGTTCCTCGAAGGCCTGAACTGGGCGGCGATCCATGCGCTGCCGCTGCTCTTCGTCTGCGAGGACAACCGCTGGTCGGCAACCACCGCCACTGAAGCGATGACGGCGGGCGAGGGCGCGCTCGCGCGGGCCAGGGCCATCGGCGTGGCGGGCGAGGAAGTGGACGGCAACGACGTGCTCGCCGTAGACGCCGCCGCGGGACGGCTCATTGCGGAGATTCGCGCCGGCAAGGGCCCGCGCTTCCTGCACGCCATCACCTACCGCTTCAAGGGCCACGTCTCCGTGGATCCGGCGAGCTACCGCGACGGCGAGGAGGTGGCGCGCGCCCTCGAGGACGATCCCCTGAAGCGCGCGGCTCCAGCGCTGACGCAAGCGGAGCTTGCGCGCATCCATCGCGAAGCCGAGGACGAAGTGCGCGCCGCCCTCGCGGCGGCGAGTGCGGCGCCGTGGCCGCAGCCTGCGGCGGCCTACACCGACGTCCAGGACACGGGGAGCGGCCGATGGCGCGGATGAGCTACGCCGAGGCCTCCTGCACCGCGCTCGCGCGCGCCATGCGCTCCGATGCGCGCGTGGTCGCGCTTGGCGAGGATGTCGGCCGCGGCGGCATCTTCCAGCAGTACAAGGGGCTGCAGCGCGAATTCGGCGCCGCGCGCGTCATCGACACGCCGATCTCGGAGTCCGCGATCATGGGCGCCGCGGTGGGCATGGCGCTCGCGGGCCTCAAGCCCGTGGTCGAGATGCGCGTGGTGGACTTCGCGCTGTGCGCCATGGACGAGCTCGTCAACCAGGCGGCCAAGGCGCGCTACATGTTCGGCGGGCAGGGCAGGGTGCCGCTGGTTGCGCGCATGCCGGGCGGCCTGTGGAGCGGCTCGGCTGCGCAGCATTCGCAGAGCCTCGAGGCCTGGTTCGCGCACATTCCAGGGCTGGTGGTCGCGGCGCCCGCCACGCCGCAGGACAACCACGCGCTGCTGCTGGCCGCGCTCGATTCCGGCGATCCGGTGTGCTACCTCGAGCACAAGGAGCTGTGGGGCGTGCAGGGCGAGGTGGACGAGAGCGCGCGTGTGCCGCTCGGCAGGGCGCGCATCGCGCGCGAAGGCAGCGACGTGACGCTGGTCACCTGGTCGCGCGGCCTGGAGCCGGCGCTCGCTGCTGCGCAGGCGAGCCGCGTCTCGGTGGAGGTCATCGACCTGCGCACCATCTGGCCCTGGGACCGCGACACGGTGCTCGCCTCGGCGGCGAAGACGCGGCTGCTCCTTGTGGCGCACGAGGCGGTGCAGGTGGCCGGTTTCGGCGCCGAGATCGCAGCGACGGTTGCCGAGGAGCTTGGCATTCGGGTAAAACGCATCGGTGGACCTCGCATTCCGGTGGGCTACGCCCCGCCGCTGGAAGACGAGGCGCGCTTGACGAGCGAGCGCATCACCCAGGCGCTCGCGCAACTCGACAGGAGCAGATCATGAAACGACGCACGCTCATCGCCGCGCTGGCGGCCGCGGGCCTTTCGCTCGCCGCGCAGCCCGCGCTCTCGCAATCCAAGTACCAGGCCGAATACCGCCTCTCCACGGTGGTCGGCACCGCCTTCCCCTGGGGCAAGGCGGGCGAGCGCTGGGGCGAAATCGTGCGGACGAAGACGCAGGGCAGGATCAACATCAAGATGTATCCCGGCACGTCGCTTGTCGCGGGCGACCAGACGCGCGAGTTCACCGCCATCCGCCAGGGCGTGATCGACCTCGCCATCGGCTCGACCATCAACTGGTCGCCGCAGATCAAGGAGCTGAACCTGTTCTCGCTGCCGTTCCTGATGCCCGACTACGCGGCGATCGACGCGCTCACGCAAGGCGAGGTCGGCAAGGACATCTTCAAGCGCCTGGAGCGCGCGGGCGTGGTGCCGCTCGCCTGGGGCGAGAACGGCTTCCGCGAAGTGACGAACTCCAAGCGCGAGCTGAGAAAGCCCGAGGACTTCAAGGGCCTGAAGTTCCGCGTGGTGGGCTCGCCGCTGTTCCTCGATACCTTTACCGCGCTCGGCGCCAACCCCACGCAGATGAGCTGGGCGGACGCGCAGCCCGCGCTCGCCTCGGGCGCGGTGGACGGGCAGGAGAACCCGCTCACCATCTTCACCGCCGCGAAGCTGCACACCGTGGGCCAGAAGAACGTGACCCTGTGGGGCTATGTCGCCGACCCGCTCATCTTCGTGGCGAACAAGGAGGTCTGGGAGAGCTGGACGGCGGAGGACCGCAAGGTCGTGCGCGAGGCGGCGATCGAGGCGGGCAAGTACTGCATCCAGCTCGCGCGCGAGGGCATGACCGGTGCCGACCCCGCCCTGCACAAGACCATCGCCGGCTTCGGCGTCAACATCGTGAAGCTGACGCCGCAGGAGCGCGCCGCGTTCCAGAAGGCGACCAAGCCCGTGTATGACAAATGGGCGAAGCAGATCGGCGCCGACCTGGTGAAGAAGGCCGAAGCCTCCGTCGCCAGCCGCAAGAAGAACTGATTGTCCTGGCAAGACGGGGGACAGCCGGTCACGCTGCCCCCCAGGGCCCGCTTCCGGGCCGAGCGCTTCCTCGGCGCGGCCGCCATGGCGGCCATCGTGCTCATCACGCTCGGCAACGTGCTGGCGCGCTACTTCACCGACATCTCCTTCGCCTTTACGGAGGAGGTTTCGGTGTTCCTGCTGGTGTTCCTCACGTTCATTGGTTCCGCCAAGGCCTTCCTGGACGGCAACCAGATGGCGGTAACGTATTTCGTCGACAAGCTCGCTTGGCCCTGGCGCCGGCGCTGGTTGCTGTTTGGCCTGGGGATGAGCGCGCTGATGCTCGCGCTGCTGGCGTGGTACGGCGGGCGCATGGCCTGGGACGACTATGACCTCGAGGTGACCTCGCCGGGCCTCGGCTGGCCGCAGTGGATCTACACCGTGTGGCTGCCGCTCTTGTCGCTGCTGGTGCTGGCGCGCATCGCGCAAGGTATTGCGCACCTGATTCGAGCAGGCGGGGCATCGGCGCCACGCGTCCCTCCAGTACCCCCCGGCGGTCGCCCCGACGAGCGCTCGCGATGAGCTGGCTGCTCTTCGGTACCTTCGTGGTCCTCATGTGCGCGGCGGTTCCGCTCGCGGTGGCGCTCGGGCTCTCGGGCGTGGCGGTGATCCTCGCTGCAAAGATGGGCATCATGTCGGTGCCGAACACGGTGTACGGCGGCATCGCCAAGTACCCGCTCATCGCCATCCCGGTGTTCATCCTCGCCGGCATGATCTTCGAGCGCTCCGGCGTCGCCGCGCGGCTCGTGCGCCTTGCCGAAGCGCTGGTGGGCAAGCGTGCCGGCGGCCTCGCGGTGGCGGCGGTGCTGGTGTGCATGGTGCTCGGCGGCATCTCAGGCTCGGGGCCCGCGGATGCAGCGGCGGTCGGCGCCATCCTGATCCCGGCAATGGCGCGCGTAGGCTATCCGAAAGAGTTCTCCGCGAGCCTGATCGCCGCGGGCGGCTCGACCGCCATCGTCATCCCGCCGTCCATCGCGCTCATCATCTACTCGGTGCTCGTGCCGCAGGCGAGCGTGCCGGCGCTCTTCGCGGCCGGATTGATCCCCGGGCTGCTGTGCGGGCTCACCCTGATGGCCGCCGCCCTGGTGTTCTCGAAGATCAACGGCTGGGGCGCGAACGATCCCGAGCCCGCGCCGCCGCTCTGGCAGAGCTTCAAGGAGGCAGGCTGGGGGCTGCTCGCCCCCGTGATCATCCTCGGCGGCATGCGCTCCGGCGCCTTCACGCCTACCGAGGCCGCGGTGGTGGCGGTGGCCTACGGATTGATCGTCGGCCTCGTCATCTATCGCTCGATGAACTGGAAGCAGGTGTGGGACCTGCTCGGGGAGGCGGCGGAGATCTCCGCGGTGATCCTGTTCATGGTGGGGCTCGCCGCGCTCTTCGGCTGGGCGGTGGACACCATCGGCGTGTTCAACCAGTTCGCCAAGTGGCTGACCGCCACGGGAACGAGCGAGACCCTGGTGCTGCTCGCCATCACCTTCATGCTGCTCGTGGCCGGCACCGCGCTTGACGCGACCGCGACGTACTTCGTGTTCCTGCCGTTCCTGCTGCCGGTCGCGCAGGTCTATCAGTGGGACCCTGTCTGGCTGGGGATCGTGATGACGATCAACGTCGCCATCGGCCAGTTCACGCCGCCCACCGCGGTCAACCTGATGGTTACCTGCCGCCTGGCAGGCATCCCGATCGAGGCGACGCTCAAGTGGTGCGCGTGGCTCGTCGCGGCGATGACGGCGACGCTGCTCGTGCTGACTTTCGTCCCCGGCATCGTGCTCTTCCTGCCACGGTGGCTGGGCTACTTGTAGGCGCGCCGCACGCCGCACGGCCCGCGCCTGGCGAGAGGCTAGGCGGACTTGCCTGAGAGGGACGCCAGTTCCTGCCGGTCGAGGATCGCGATCTCGGGGCCGGCGACCGTGATCAGGCCGCGCGCGGCGAGCTCGCGCAGCATGCGCGACATGGTTTCCTTCTTCACGCCGAGGCGCGCCGCGATCGTGGATTTCGTCGCCGGCAGGCGGACGACCCACTTCCCCTTCTCCGCGGCGGGCTCTGCCCGCGAGTCCAGGAAGCAGGCGAGGCGCTGCAGGCTGCTCTGCTGCACGCTCGCCTCGAGCTCGCCGACCAGCTCGAGCACGCGCTCGGCGAGCGTGCGTGCGAGCGCAATGGCGAAGCCGGCGTGCTGCTCCATGAGCCGCAGCACCGGCATCGGCGGGATGGTCGCTACGGTGCAGTTCGAGAGCGCGACCACATCGACCGGGCAGGGCTGCTCGAGCAGCATCGCGGCATGCCCGAAGCACTGGCCGGGCTCGAGGATGCGCGCCACCTTCTCCTCGCTCTCGTTGCGCCTCAACGAGAGCTTGGCGCACCCCTCGACGAGCGCGATCAGCCCCGGGATCGGTTCGCCACGCCCGGCGATCGTTGCGCCGCGGCGAAATTCGCGCAGCTGGGCGTAGCCGGCGAGGGCATCAAGATCCGGTCGCGGCAGCACGCCAAATGCCGGCAACCTGCTGATTACTCCCTCGAGCAGCCTGCGGTCGCGGAACGGCCGCAGGGCGGTCGGGGAGCGCATCGGGAGGCCTTGCTGCATAGCGGCATCTTCACAGGATCGGCCTGCGTTCTCTTGACGCACGTCAATTGCCGTGCTGCTATGTGGCGCCCGATTGATCCAGGTCAATCGGCGGACGTCCCGGATCGCCGTCCGCGGCGGCGCGCGCCTTGCAATGCGCACGCCCGCCGGAGTAGCGTTCCTCGGCAAGAGCAAGACCAAGAACGAACAAGGGGGCATCACTCATGCAACGCAGCGTTTCCGCCTGGTCCTTTGCGGGTCTTTTCATCGCAGGTGTCTGGTCGGCGTCCGCACAAGCGCAGGATGTCTCGGCAGCCGAGGCGCTCATGAAGAAAAGCGGCTGCAACAAGTGCCACTCGCTGTCCGCCAAGAAGGAAGGCCCCCCGTACAAGGAGACTGCCGCAAAATACAAGGGCAAGGCCGACGGCGAGGCGAGCCTCTACAAGCATCTGACCACCAATCCCAAGGTCAAGGTCGAAGGCAAGGAAGAGCTGCACGACGGGCTGAAGACCAAGAACGACGCGGACATCAAGAACGTCATCGCCTACATCCTGAGCCGCTAGGAAACGACCCGTGATCCGCCAGTGGTGGCAAAGGCTCCAGCAGCGCTGCGCCACCTGCTCGCGGGTGACGCTGGGGTTGGGCGCGCTCGGGATTGCCCTGGTGGTGGCGGCGGTGCTGCTGGCGGCGGGCGCCGCGGGCCTCGCCTGGACCAATACGGAGGCGTTCTGCATCGGCTGCCACGAGATGCGCGACAACGTGTACGCCGAGTACAAGGGCACGATCCACGACAAGAACCGCTCGGGCGTGCGCGCCGTCTGCTCGGACTGCCATGTGCCGCGCGAGCCCGTGGCGATGCTGGTGCGCAAGGTGGGCGCCACGTTCGAGATCTGGGGCAAGATCACCGGCGTCATCGACACCAAGGAGAAGTTCGAAAAGCATCGCCATACGATGGCCGTGCGCGAGTGGACGCGCATGAAGAAGAACAACTCGCAGGAATGCCGCAACTGCCACCACTTCGAGGCGATGGATACCGAGAAGCAGAGCGAGAAGTCGCGCACCCGGCATGAGCGGGCGAAAGCCGAAGGCACCACGTGCATCGACTGCCATTTCGGCATCGCGCACGGCGAGCCCGACGGACCGGGACCGAAAGAACTGAAAATCGCGAAGTAGGAAGGAGATCGCTGCCATGAGGAAAGCCAAGCCGCTGTTGACCGTCCTGCTGGTGGCGCTCGCGCTGCCGCTCGGGCTCGCGTCGCGCGACGCGCTATCGCAGACTCGCGACAAGCCGCGCCCGGACATGGTGCTCAAGGGCGACAACGTCTGTACGCGCTGCCACGACGAGACCGAGGAGTACCCGGTGCTCGCGATCGGCAAGACGCGGCACGGCGTCAAAGCCGATGCCCGCACGCCGACCTGCACCGACTGCCATGGCAAGAGCGAAAACCACGTCAACAAACCCGCCGACGCGAAGGAGCGGCCCAAGCCCGAACGCCTGTTCGGCGGGTTTCTGGCCAAGCCGCCGGTTGAGGACCGCGTGGACCGCTACTTTGGTACCGCCGGCAAGTTCACCGAGACGCCGGTCGAAGAGCGCAATGCGCCATGCCTGTCCTGCCACCAGGGCGGCAAGCGCATCCACTGGAACTCCAGCACGCATGCCAACCGCGACGTGGCCTGCACCTCCTGCCACCAGATCCACATCGCCAACGAGATGGTGCGCGACAAGGCCGCGCAGACGCAGGTGTGCTTCAACTGCCACAAGGAAATGCGCGCCCAGATCAATCGCCCGTCGCGCCACCCGCTGCGCGAGGGCCTGATCGCCTGCTCCGACTGCCACAACCCGCATGGCACCGCTGGGCCGAAGAACCTCGTGCGCGACAGCGTGAACGACACCTGCTACACCTGCCACATGGAGAAGCGCGGGCCGTTCGTGCGCACGCACCAGCCGGTGCAGGAGGATTGCTCGATCTGCCACAACCCGCACGGCACCATGAACGACAACCTGCTCAAGGTGCGCGCGCCCTGGTTGTGTCAGCAGTGCCACGAGCCCACCAGCCACCGCGGCAACGTCGGCAATCTTGCGGGCACCAGCACGTCGGCGAACACGCTGGCGCGCGGCTGCCTGAACTGCCACACGCAGATCCACGGTACGAATAACCCGGCGAACGTGTCCAACGAACGCACGTTCCGCCGCTGACCGCGTAGGAGAGACGTCATGGCCAACAAAGCTCAAAACACCGCCTTCCGCCTCGCGGCGCTGGCTGCCGCGCTGCTGCCGGTATACGCCAGTCTCGCGCAGTCGCAGGACGCTGCCGAGATCGACAAGCTCACCAAGCCCGGCAGCGTCATCGAATTCGGCGCCGGATATGTCGACGAGGACAACAACCGCTTCGGCCAGTACAACGGGCTGAACGAAAAGGGCGGCTACGGCCTTCTCGACTTCAACATCAACCGCCGCAACGAAGAGACCGGCAACTGGCTGCAGTTCAGCGGCAGCAACGTCGGGCTGGACATGCGCAAGCTGCGCTTCGATCACCGCACGCAGGGCAATTGGGGCTACTTCGTGCAGTACGACCAGATCCCGCGCTACAGCCAGTACGTCGTCAACACCGGGCTCGCGGGTATTGGCAGCGGCACTGTGACCATCAACGGCCAGCCGCTGCGTGACGTGCAGCTCGAAACGCAGCGCAAGGCCTGGACGCTCGGCCTGGACAAGGCGCTGCCGGCGGGCTGGGACGTGCAGTTCCGCTATCGCAGCGAGGAAAAGACTGGCTCGCGCATCTGGGGGCAGGGCACGACCGGCGGCGCGGGCCAGTTCCAGTTCCTCGCCGACCCGATCGACTACAACACGCAGCAGTTCGAGGCCA
>DASWBP010000051.1:0-4884 GCA_036390555.1 Burkholderiales bacterium
GCCGACAAGGCGATGTATGCCTCCAAGTTGCTCAAGGACCGGCGCTACGCCTTCTACGGCGCGGCGAGCTAGCCTCGGGTGTCATCGCCAGGCTCGCGTCATCCGCAAGCGACGACCTGCCGGCACGGCGACAGGCGCCGCTGTCGCCACGGCAAGCTGAAGCGCCGCCAGCAGGCGCCTAGCGAACAAGCTGCCGCGCGGCCCAGGCGAGATCGACGTTGCCGCCCGAGATCACCACGCCGACCTTCCTGCCTCCTGCATCGATCTTGCCCTGCAGCAGGGCGGCGGCCGCGAGCGCGCCGGTGGGCTCGACGACGATCTTCATGCGCTCCCAGAGGAAGAACATCCACTTGAGGAGCTCGTCGTCGGTGACTGTGAGGAAGTCGCTCACGTTCTTCTGGATGATCGAGAAGGTGAGCTTGCCGAGCGACATGGTGCGCGCGCCGTCGGCGATCGTCATGGGCAGCGGCACGCTCTCGAGCCTGCCGGCGCGGAAGGAGCGCAGGCCGTCGTCGCCCGCGGCGGGCTCCACGCCGATGACGCGGCACTTGGGCGCGAGGTGCTTCGCCGCGATCGAGCAGCCCGAGAGCAGGCCGCCGCCGCCGCAGGGCACCATCAGGATGTCGAGTGGCCCGGTCTCCTCAATCAGCTCCTTTGCCGCGGTGCCTTGTCCCGCAAGGATGTGCGGATGGTCGAACGGCGGAATCACGGTCAGGCCGCGCTCCGCGGCGAGCCGCTCGGCGATCTTCTGGCGGTCCTCGTTGCTCGCGTCGTAGAGCACCACTTCCGCGCCGTAGCCGCGCGTCGCCTCGAGCTTCACTTTCGGCGCGTCGGTCGGCATGACGATGGTGGCCGGCACGCCGAGCAGCTTGCCGGAGAGCGCCACCGCCTGCGCGTGGTTGCCGGAGGAGAAGGCGACGACGCCCTTCTTCTTCTGCTCTCCCGACAGCTGCGAGAGCGCGTTGTAGGCGCCGCGGAACTTGAAGGCGCCCATCCTCTGGAAGTTCTCGCACTTGAAGTGCACGCGCGCGCCGGTGAGCGCGTCAATGGTGCTCGAGGTGAGCACCGGCGTGCGCCTGGCGTGCGGCTTGAGGCGCTCGTGCGCCGCGGCGAGATCGGCGTAGGTCACTTCCATTTCTTCAGTGCCTCATTGGCGATGTCCTCGCCCCATTCCTGCAGGAAGTGCCCGCCCTCGGCGTGCACGTAGGGCTCGGGGCAATTGCGGATGATCTTGCGCAGCGCGTTCATCACCGGCGGCCCGAGCACCGGGTCCTTGGCGCCGACCGCCATGAAGGACTCTCCCTTCCAGCTGTGCATCCACCAGTCGCGCGCCTTGCGCGAGATCGCCGCGCCCGGCGCGTCCGGCCGGTCCGGCACGAGATTGGGGAAGGCGCGCGCGCCCGCCTTGGAGGCGGGATCGGGGAACGGCGCCTCGTATGCGGCGGCCTCGGCGTCGGTCAGGTGCTTGCAGGAGCGCTGCATCAGCTTGTCGCAGGGCAGGTCCGGCGTGCGGTTGACGTAGGCCCGCCAGGCGACAAAGCCCTCCGAAAGCGGCGCATCGCCCGTGCCGAGCGCGGTGTTCATGACGAGCAGCCGCTCGAAGCGCCCGGGACTCTCCATCGGCAGGGTGAGCCCGAGCAGCCCGCCCCAGTCCTGCACCACGAGCGTCACGCGCTTCAGGTCCAGCCGCTCGATGAAGTCGAGCAGGAACGCGCGGTGCATGTCGAAGGTGTAGAAGGCGTCCTCGGCGGGCTTGTCGGAGCGCCCGAAACCGATGAAGTCGGGCGCCACCACGCGCGCCCCCGAAGCGACGAACGGCGGGATCATGCGGCGATACAGATAGCTCCACGTCGGCTCGCCGTGCAGGCAAAGGTACGTGCGCTCGCCCTTGCCCTCGTCCAGGTAGTGGGCGCGCAGGCCGCGCCACTCGAGGTAATGCGGCGCGTACGCAAAGCCGGGCAGATTGGCAAAACGCGCGTCGGGGGTGCGCATGTCTGGATTGTAGAATGCCGCGCATGGACTACTCCAAGTACCAGGACCTCAACTGCCGGCTGATCGAGCCCGGCATCCTCGAGATCGTGATGGGCCGGGAGGACGGCAAGCTGTCCACCGCCGGCCACCGCATGCACGCCGAGCTGGCCGAGATCTGGCGCGACGTGGACCGCGATCCAGCGGTGCGCGTCGCCATCCTGCGCGGGGCGGGCAAGGGCTTCTCGGCGGGCGGGGACTTCAGCCTGATCGAGGACATCATCAAGGATTTCGAGACGCGCGCGCGCGTCTGGCGCGAAGCGCGCGACCTCGTCTACAACGTCATCAACTGCTCGAAGATCATCGTCTCGGCGATGCACGGGCCCGCGGTCGGCGCGGGCCTGGTGGCGGGACTGCTCGCCGACATCTCGATCGCCGCGAAGAACGCGCGCATCATCGACGGGCACACGCGCCTCGGCGTCGCCGCAGGAGACCACGCGGCGATCGTCTGGCCGCTGCTCTGCGGCATGGCCAAGGCGAAGTACTACCTGCTCACTTGCGAGCAGGTGTCGGGCGAGGAAGCTGAGCGCATCGGCCTGGTCTCGCTCACCTGCGAGGAATCGGAATTGCAGGCGAAGGCGCTCGAGGTGGCGCGCAAGCTCGCCGCGGGCGCGCAGACCGCCCTGCGCTGGACCAAGCTCAGCCTGAACAACTGGCTGCGCATGGCCGGGCCGACTTTCGACAACTCGCTTGCGCTGGAGATGCTCGGCTTCACCGGGCCGGAAGCGCGCGAGGGGGCCGCCTCGCACCGCGAGAAGCGCAAGCCGTCGTTTCCGCCCGAGCCGAAAGACTTCTAGCGGGGGCCGCGTTCGAGCGCCGCCGCGTTGCCGAGCCGCTGTCCCTCGGCGCCGGCTAGCTGCCGCCCTTGCAGAGGCGCTCGAGGTCCTTGGCGATCGACGCTGGATCCGGACCGACGCGGCCCATGTAGGAAAGCAGGATGCGCACCGGCAGGTCGGTAAGCGTCGGCTCCGGGTGGTCGCGCATGTGCGCCACGTTCTGCAGCGCCGGCACGACGCGGCCGCTGCGCACGCCGGCGAACTCGTTCTCCAGGCCGCTCACGACGGCGGCCTGCGCGCGGGCGATGCCCGAGAGCAATTCGGCGAGCTGCTGCGCGGAAATCTCCATGCGTTCCTCCCCGGACGTTGTGCGCGCCGATGGTAGCATCGGCGTGGAAACTGCCGATGCTGCGTTGCCTGCTCGCCGTGCTTGCGCTCATCGCCTGCGGCGCGGCAGCGGGCTTGGCGCTGCACCTGGCCATCGCGAAGGGGGACACCATGTTCGCCGGCAAGCGGCCCGACTACCTCGGCGTGAAGGATGGGCGCCTGGCGCGCCCCAAGCGCACGCCCAATTGCGTCTCCAGCCAGGCCGACCCGGCCGACGCCGTGCACTACATCGCGCCCATCGCATTCAAGGGCAACGCGCTCGACGCGATCGCCGCAGCGCGCAAGGCCGTCGAGAGCATGCCGCGCGCCACGGTCATCCGGCACGAAGGCAACTACCTGTACGCCGAGTTCCGCTCGCGGCTGTTGGGTTTCGTCGACGACGTCGAGTTTACCCACGACGAGAAAGCGGGGGTGCTGCACGTGCGCTCGGCCTCGCGCCTCGGCCGCAGCGATTGGGGCGTCAACCGCGCGCGGGTGGAGCAGCTGCGCAGCCGCCTCGAGCGCCGCATCGCCGCGTGAGCGGCGGCGGTCAGACTCTGAAAATTGGGGTCTGACCCCAATTTTCCGGGCATAGAATGCTTGCGTAGTTGAACGACTGACGGAGGTTGCGATGGCCGCCGTGTTCCGCATCCTGATGCTGCTTGCCGCCGCCCTTGCCGTCCCCGCCTTTGCGCAGGACAAGGCCAAGGAGGATGCCGAGGAGCTGCTCTCCGCGGTGGTGCAGGTCAAATCGAGGATCCTGCCCAACGCGCGCAGCCTCGCCACGCTTGGGCCGCAGCGCCAAGGCTCGGGCGTTCTGGTGCGCGAGGGCTACGTGCTCACCATCGGCTACCTCGTGATCGAGGCCGAAGCGATCGAGGTGGCCGGCGCCGACGGCAAGGTGGTGCCGGCGACGCTTGCCGCCTACGACCACGCCACCGGCTTCGGCCTGCTCAAGCTCATCGGCCCGCTGGCCGGCAGGCCGCTGCCGCTCGGCGACCCGGCGGCGCTCGCCGAGCGCGAGCCGGCTATGATCGCGAGCTACGGCGGGCGCGAAGCGGTGAGCCTGGTGTATGTGGTGTCGCGCCGGCCGTTTTCCGGGAGCTGGGAGTACCAGCTCGACGCGGCGATCTACACCTACCCGCCCGTGGAGAATTGGTCGGGCGCGGCGCTGATCGGCGCGAAAGGCGAGCTGCTCGGCATCGGCTCGCTGATCGTCGGCGACGCGGGCGGCCCGGGCACGCAGTCCCCGGGCAACATGTTCGTGCCGGTCGACATCCTCAAGCCGATCCTCGAGGACCTGATCGCCAAGGGGCGCGCCCCCGGCCCGTTGCGGCCCTGGCTGGGACTGAACGCGGAGGAGCTGCGCGGGCGCCTGTTCGTCGCGCGCGTTTCGCCCGAAGGTCCGGCGGAGCGCGCCGGCGTGAAGAGCGGCGATATCGTGATCGGCGTGGGCGGCGAGGAAGTCACCTCGCTTGCCGATTTCTATCGCAAGGTTTGGGCCCGCGGCGAAGCGGGCGTCGAGGTGCCGTTGCGCGTGCTGCAGGGCATGCAGGTCAAGGACGTCGCGATCCGCTCGATCGACCGCGTGCAGTACTTCCGGCAGAAGGCGAGTTACTAGGAGCAGGGGGGGGGCGCCGCTTGCGCCTTCCGCACCCCCCCCCCGGTCCGGGGCAGGGGTGCCGCGCATCGAATCTGCAGCTAGGCGGCGGCC
>DASWBP010000052.1:0-10353 GCA_036390555.1 Burkholderiales bacterium
CGCGCGAAGCGCTCCTGCTCCGCGGCGGGAAACTCCCTCGCCTTGAGCGTGTCGCGGTGCCTTGCCGAGAGCTCGCGCACGAACTCGGTGTAGGAGCCGCCGTGCTTGCGCTGCATTTCCAGGAGCACGCGCGCCGAGGGCGTGAGCGCGGGCTCGCGCAGCACCTCGACCTGGTGCGCGTGCGCCTCGCGGTAGGCGCTGCCGCCGAGCGCGGCGTCCACCGCCGCCGCGACGGGACCGCATTCGGCGAGCAGCTTCTCGCCCCATTCCTTGAGCGGGCGGTCGCCCGAGCCGCAGCCAAGCTTCAATCCCGGCTCGCGCCCGCGCTGCGCGACGCACTCCTGGTTGCGCGAGACGCAGGCGATTTCCTCCGGCGTGTCGGGCGGGCTGTCCGAGAGCAGGCAATGCAGCAGGAATACGTCGAGGAACTTCATCGTCGCCGCGTTGATGCCCACGGGCTCGAACGGATCGAGGTCCATCAGGCGCACCTCGACGTACTCCACGCCGCGCTCGCGCAGCGCGTGCAGCGGCCGCTCGCCCGGCATGATGGTGCGCTTGGGACGGATCTTGCCGTAGAACTCGTTCTCGATCTGCAAAAGCGTCGTCGAGAGCTGGCGGTAGGTCTCCGGGCCATCGCCGAGCGCTCCCGGCTCGCGGATGCCGATCTTCTGGTAGGCCGGGTAGATCTGCGTCAGTCCATGCTGCAGCGTGCGGCCGTAGGCGGCGAGGTCGTTGCAGCTCACCACGAGCGAGGACTGCGCGTCGCTCTGGTAGCCCAGGCGCCCCATGCGCAGCGAGGTCGCATGCGGCAGGTAGTAGGTGCCCGGGCGCAGGGGCTTCAGGGAGTGCTCGCGGCCCTGCACGAAGCTCGCGCAAGTCGCCGGTGACGCGCCGAACAGGTAGAAGAGCAGCCAGCCGTGGCGCCGGAAATTGCGGATGAGGGCGAAGTAGTCGCCATTGGCAAGGCCCGGCAACGACCAGTTGTAGTGGATGCCGGAGATGGTCTGCATGCGCCGGCCGTAGCGCCAGGAAAGGCCTTGGCGATACACAGTCTTCGCGCGGCCTACGTTGGAGACGCCGTAGCGGCCAATCGGAATGTCCTTGTCCGCGGGCAGCCCGCAGGGCATGCTGCCCGCCCACAGCAGCTCGTCGCCGACGGCCTGGTAAACGGCCTGATGGATACGCGTGAGTTCTTCAAGGCACGCTTCGGCGCTCCGATGCGCCCCGGTAATAAGCTCCAGCTGCGACTCGCTGAAGTCGGTGGTGATGTTCGGATGCGCGAGCGCAGATCCGAGCGCCCAGGGGTGGGGCGTCTGCGCGAGCTCGCCATCCGGGCGCGTGCGCAGCGACTCCTTCTCGATGCCGCGCAGCATGCCGGCCAACGTTTCGCGCGGCAGAGCGCGCAAGCGGTCCTGCAACATAGTTCAGTCGGGGGTTGTTGACCGATGCTAACCCGGGTGCGCGGATAGTCAAAACCCGCCCCGGGTCCTCTGGCATCATATTTCACCGCTCGAAACCCTAAGGAGGGGGATACCGCATGAACGCACGTCGCTTGGCCATTTCCGCCGCCGTCGGCGCGGCGCTCGCCGGGCTGTCGCTCGGTGCCGCGGCGCAAACCATCAATCTCAAGCTGCACCATTTCCTCGGGCCCAAAGCTCCCGCCCATACGCAGATGCTCGTGCCGTGGTCCGAGCGCGTGGAGAAGGCCTCGGGCGGCAAGGTGAAGATCGAGGTGTTCCCGTCCATGGCGCTCGGCGGCAAGCCGCCGCAACTCATCAACCAGGCGCGCGACGGCGTGGTGGACATCATCTGGACGGTGAACGGCTACACCGCGAACCTCTTCCCGCGCTCGGAGGTGTTCGAGCTGCCGTTCGTGCACACCAATAGCGCAGTGGCCACCAACCTTGCCATGCGCGCCATGTACGACAAGTACCTGAAAGCCGAGTACACGGGCGTGCATCCGCTGTTCCTGCACGTGCACGCGGGCCAGGCGATCCACATGGTGGACAAGGAAGTGCGCAAGCCCGATGACCTCAAGGGTCTCAAGATGCGCATCCCGACGCGCACCGGCGCGTGGATCATCGAGGCGCTGGGCGCGGCGCCTGTGGGCATGCCGGTGCCCGATCTGCCGCAGGCGCTTTCCAAGAAGGTGGTGGACGGCGCGTTCATTCCCTGGGAGATCATCCCGCCGCTCAAGATCCAGGACGTGACCGACTACCAGATCGAGGGGCCGCGCCGCACGCGCTTCGGCACCACGACCTTCCAGGTGTCCATGAACCAGAAGCGCTGGGACAGCCTGCCGGCCGATGCGAAGAAGGCCTTCGAGTCGCAGTCGGGCGAGGCCTGGTGGCGCGAGGTGGGCGAGATCTGGACCAAGTCCGAGGACTTCGGCATCGATGTCGCCGTCAAGGCGGGCAACAAGCATGTCGTGATCACCGAAGCCGAGCTCGCGGCGTTCCGCGAGAAGCTCGAGCCGGTGGTGCAGCGCTGGATCAACGAAGTGAAGGGCCAGGGCATCGACGGCGCGGCGCTGGTGACGGCCGCGCGCGCGAATATCGCCAAGTACTCGAAGTAGACGGCGCCACGATGCACGACGGGGGCCAGGCGCCCCAGGCGGCGCAGGGGCCGACAGGCTTCCTGCGCCGCGTCATCGAGGGCTGGGCGCTGCTTGGCGGGCTGCTGCTGCTCGCCATCGCCCTGATGGTTTCCTACAGCGCGGCGGCCAGCTGGCTGTTCGGCAAGCCGCTGCCGGGCGACGTAGAGCTGGTCGAGATGCTCACCGCCATCTCGGTGTTCATGTTCCTGCCCTATTGCCAGCTCGCGGGCGCAAACGTCACCGCGGACATCTTTACCGCGCACGCCGGCAAGCGCACCGTGGCGGTGCTCGAGCTGGTTGCGGCGCTCGTGGCGCTCGGCTTCAGCCTGCTGCTGCTGTGGCGCATGTACGAGGGCTTCGTCGACTACCGCAAGTACGTCGAGACCACCACGATCCTCAAGATTCCGATCTGGGTCGCCTACCCGTGGGCGCTCGCCTCGCTCGCGCTGCTTGCGGTCGCCGCGGTGGTCTCCGTGCGCAAGGCGGTGCGTGGACTCTAATTTTCTCGTCGGCCTAGCGGGCCTCGCCGCGCTGGTGGCGTTGATCGCCATCCGCATGCCGATCGCCTACGCCATGATCCTGGTGGGCGGCGGCGGCATGATGATCATGTCGGAGCCGCGCATCGTCCTCGCGCAGCTCAAGAACCTCGCCTACTCGCAGTTCTCGATCTACGACCTGTCGGTGCTGCCCATGTTCGTGCTGATGGGCAACATCGCTTCGCGCGCCGGCCTGTCACGCGATCTGTTCCGCGCCGCGAACGCGTGGCTGGGTTGGATGCGCGGCGGCGTGGCGATGTCTGCGATTGCCGCCTGCGCAGGCTTCGGCGCCGTGTGCGGCTCTTCGCTCGCCACCGCCTCCACCATGGGCCAGGTGGCGCTCCCGGAGCTGCGCCGCTACCGCTATAGCCCCGAGCTCGCCACCGGGACGCTCGCTGCGGGCGGCGTGCTCGGCATCCTGATCCCGCCCTCGGTGGTGCTGGTCGTATACGCCATCGTGGTCGAGGCGAGCATCGTCGAGATGTTCATTGCCGCCTTCATCCCGGGCTTCATCGCCGTGCTCTTCTTCCTCGTCACGATCGCGATCTACGTGCGCGTGCGCCCGAATGCCGGCCCGGCAGGCGAGCGTGTGCCGCGCAAGGAGTTCATCGAGGCCACTGTGAAGGTCGCGCCGGTGGCGGCCATCTTCGGCGTGGTGATCGGCGGCATCTACTTCGGCTTCTTCAACCCGACGCCCGCCGCGGCGGTCGGCGTGTTCCTGGTGGCCATGGTCGGGGTCGTGCGCGGCACCGTGCGCTGGCCCCAGATCCGCGAAGCGCTGCTCGACACCGCGCGCACCGCCGGCATGATCTACCTCATCCTGCTTGGCGCGCAGCTGCTCAATATCTTCATGGCGCGCGGCGGGGTGCCGCAGGCGGCGGCCGCGCTGATGGCCAACTCGGGCCTCTCGCCGATGGCGATCCTGTGGCTCCTGCTGATCGCGCTGATCCTGCTCGGCTGCCTGATGGACAGCCTGTCCATGATCCTGCTGGCGATTCCGTTCTTCTGGCCGGTGATCGCGGTCCTCGACTTCGGCATGAGCCCGGAGGACCTCAAGATCTGGTTCGGCATCCTGGCGCTCATCGTGGTGGAACTCGGCCTCATCACGCCGCCCGTGGGCATGAACGTGTTCGTCATCAACTCGCTCGCCAAGGACGTGCCGATGAGCCGCACCTTCCTCGGCGTGATGCCGTTCTTCGTCGCCGAGCTGTTCCGTGTCTGGCTGCTCGTCGCCTTTCCCGTCCTCTCGCTCTGGCTGCCGCACGTCCTCGGGCGCTAGCGCTCCGCGCCGACCGCGCCTGACTGGTGCAAACGGTGGAGCGGAAACGCTCCCCGGTCGCCACGGCGCGCCAAGTCCTTAGGTTTGCAGGGTTTTTACGCGGCTTGATTCCCTGGGCTTTGCCCGCACCTATCACGGTGATGCCTGCAATGGCGGGCGGCGGGAGATACCAAGCCATGGAATTCTGGCGCAGGAAGAAAGAGGCCCTCGAAGGCGGCGAGGCGAGCCGGGGCGAAGCCCCCAGCCGTCGCGGCCGCTCCAACCAGCTCGCGGTGCGTCCCATCCCCGAGGACGCGCTGATCATCGTGCCGATGAGGAACACGGTGCTGTTTCCGGGCGTCCTCGCGCCCGTCGCAGTCGGCCGCAGCTCGTCGGTCGCTGCGGTGAACGAAGCCGCGCGCCAGCAACGCAGGATCGGCCTGCTGCTGCAGCGCGACCCGAAGATCGACACCATCGCCCCGGACGACCTGCACTGGGTCGGCACGGCGGGCGAGATCGTGCGCTATGTACCGACCAAGGAAGGCGCGCATCACCTGGCAGTGCAGGGGCAGGCGCGCTTTCGCGTCACCGAGTTCCTCGAAGGCTGGCCGTTCCTCGTTGCGCGCGTGGTGTGGGTCCCTGAGCCCGTTGGCGGCGGCGAGGCGGTGGAAGCGCGCTTCCTGCAGCTCAAGGAGCAGGCGGCCGAGGCGATCAAGCTGCTGCCCAACCTGCCCGATGAGCTCGTGGGCGCGGTGGAGGCGATCGAGTCGCCGGGCCAGCTGGCCGACATGGTGGCAAACCTGCTCGACGTCGGCAACGAGGAGAAGCAGGCGATCCTGGAGAGCTTCGACCTCGAGCGGCGCCTGGACAAGGTGCTCGGGCACCTCGCCGAGCGCGTGGGCGTGTTGCGCCTTTCCAAGGAGATCGGCGACAAGACCAAGAAGGAGTTCGACGAGCGCCAGCGCGAGCACGTGCTGCGCGAGCAGATGCGCCAGATCCAGAAGGAGCTGGGCGAGACCGAGGACACGGCGGCGGAGCTCGACGAGCTGAAGAAGGCGCTCGACGCCGCGGGCATGCCGGAAGAGACGCTCAAGTACGCGAAGAAGGAGTTCAAGCGCCTCTCGCGCATGGGCGAGTCTTCGGGCGAGGCCTCGATGCTGCGCACCTGGCTCGAGCTGATGTCGGAGCTCCCCTGGAAGGGCGAGCCGCAGAAGGCGGTGGATGTTGCCAAGGCGCGCGAGGTGCTCGATGACGACCACCATGGCCTGGAGAAGGTGAAGCGCCGCATCCTGGAGTACCTGGCGGTGAGGAAGCTCAATCCCGAGGGCAAGAGCCCGATCCTGTGCTTTGTCGGGCCGCCGGGGGTGGGCAAGACCTCGCTCGGCCAGTCCATCGCCAGGGCGACCGGGCGCAAGTTCCAGCGCGTGGCGCTCGGCGGGCTGCACGACGAGGCGGAGATCCGCGGGCACCGGCGCACCTACATCGGCGCGCTGCCCGGCAACGTGATCCAGGCGTTGAAGCGCGCCGAGTCGCGCTCGACCGTGCTGATGCTCGATGAGATCGACAAGCTGGGCGCGGGCGGCTTCCATGGCGACCCGTCCTCGGCCCTGCTCGAAGTGCTCGATCCGGAGCAGAACGCGAAATTCCGCGACAACTACCTGGGCGTGGACTTCGACCTGTCCAAGGTGCTGTTCATCGCCACGGCGAACGTGCTCGACACGATCCCCGGGCCGCTGCGCGACCGCATGGAGATGATCCAGCTTCCCGGCTACACCGAGGCAGAGAAGCTCCAGATCGCGCGCAAGTACCTGGTGAAGAAGCAGCTCGAGGCCAATGGCCTGAAGGCCGAGCAGGCGAGCATTTCCGATGCCGCCATCCGCGAAGTCATCGCGGGCTATACGCGCGAGGCGGGCGTGCGGTCCCTGGAGCGCGAGATCGGCGCGGTGCTGCGCCACGTGGCAATGAGAATCGCCGAGGGCAAGGCCGAGAGCGTGGCGGTGGATGCGGGCGACCTGCACGGCATCCTCGGCGCGCGCAAGTTCGAGAACGAGGTGGCGCTGCGCACTTCGGTGCCGGGCGTGGCCACGGGCCTTGCCTGGACGCCGGTGGGCGGCGACATCCTGTTCATCGAGGCCTCCAAGGTGCCGGGCTCGGGCAAGCTCATCCTCACCGGCCAGCTGGGCGACGTGATGAAGGAGTCGGCGCAAGCCGCGCTCACGCTCGCCAAGACCTGGTGCGGCGAGGCGCTGGATAAGACCGACATCCACGTGCACGTGCCGGCGGGGGCGACTCCGAAGGACGGCCCGAGCGCGGGGGTGGCGATGTTCCTCGCGCTGACCTCGCTCCTGCAAGGCAAGCCGGTGCGGCCCGACGTGGCGATGACGGGCGAGATCTCGCTGCGCGGACTCGTGCTGCCGATCGGCGGCGTGAAGGAGAAGACCCTCGCGGCCCTGCGTGCCGGCATCAAGACCGTGATGCTGCCCAAGAGGAACGAAAAAGACCTCGAGGACGTCCCGGCCGACGCCAAGTCCCAGCTCAACTTCGTCTTCCTCGAAAAAGTGGAAGACGCGGTCGCCACAGCGTTGGCGTAGGAAATCGGGGTCAGACCCCAATTTCGTGTCGCAAGCGAAATTGGGGTCTGACCCCGATTACAGCCAGCCGGCCTTGCGGAAGCGGAAGAAGAGGTAGAGGTCGATCGCGGCCATCGCCCCGAGGGCGAGCGGGTAGCCGAAGGACCACTGCAGCTCCGGCATGGACTCGAAGTTCATGCCGTAGATGCCCGCGATCATGGTCGGGATGGCCACGAGTGCCGCGTAGGCCGCGAGGCGCTTGGTGACCTCGCTCTCGCCGATGGTGATCATCGCGAGGTTCACCTGGATGGCGGTGGTCACCGTGTCGCGCAAGGTGTCGATCGTCTGGTTGAGCCGGAACAGGTGGTCGTAGACGTCGCGGAAGTAGTCGCCCAGCCCCGCGCACACCTGCGGCACGCGCCCGCCGTACAGCCGTCCCGAGGCTTCCACCATCGGCCCGACCGCGTGCTTGAGGGTCATCAGCTTCTGCTTCACGTAGTACATCGCCTCGATGTTCTCGCGCGGCGACTTGCCCGAGAAGATCTTCTCCTCGAGCGCCTCGAGCTCGGCCTCGACGGCGTCGAGCACCGGGGCGTAGCGGTCGACGATGGCGTCCATCAACGCGTAGAGCACATAGCCGGGGCCATGCTGCAGGAGCTCGGGCTCGCGCTCGCAGCGCGCGCGCACCTCGGTGAAGCCGCGATCGGAATTCTGCCGCGCCGAGAGCACGTAGTTGCGGCCGACGAAGATGTCCACCTCGCCCACCCGCAGGTCCTCGCCGACCACCTCGACGATCTGCATCACGACGAAGAGCGAGTCGCCGTACTCCTCGGTCTTGGGCCGCTGGTGGCCGTGGCGCGCGTCCTCCACGGCGAGCTCGTGCAGGTCGAACTCGTCCTGCATGACCGCCAGCTCTGCAGCGTCGGCATCCTTCAACGCCACCCAGACGAAGCAGTCGGGACGGCTGAGGTAGGACTTGATCTCGCCCTGCTGGATCTCCGCGAGCTTCTTGCCGTTCTGGTAGGCGACGCAGTTGACCAGCATGGGGCCGAATCCTAGCACTGTAGAATGCGCGCCAGAGGGGAAAACCATGCCAGAAATCAGCCGCCGGGCGCAGAGCCTCGGCACCGAAAACGCCTTCGTCGTGCTCGCCGAAGTGAACGCGCTCGTGCGCCAGGGCAAGGACATCGTCAGCTTCTGCATCGGCCAGCCGGATTTCCCGGCGCCCGACAACGTGCAGGAGGCGGCGATCCGCGCCATCAAGGGCGGCAAGCACGGCTACACGCCCTCCGCGGGAATCGACGAGCTGCGCGCGGCGGCCGCGAAGTACATGGCCGGGATGCGCGGCAACCTGCCGATCCGCCCCGAGGACGTGGTGGTCGGCGCAGGCGCGAAGCCCTTCATTGCTTACGCCATCCTGTCGACGACCGACTATGGCGCGGGCGACGAGGTGATCTACCCGAACCCGGGCTTCCCGATCTACGAGTCGCAGATCCTCGCCAACGGCGCGAAGGCCGTGCCGATCCACCTGCACGAGGCGCGCGACTTCGCCTTCGATCCGGCCGAGCTCGAGCGCCTGATCACGCCGAAGACACGGCTGCTCATCCTCAACTACCCGCACAACCCCACGGGCGGCCTCTTGGGACGCAAGGACCTCGAGGCGATTGCCGCAATCCTGCGCAAGCACCCGCAGGTGTGGGTGTACGCCGACGAGATCTACTCGCGCCTCTGCTACGCGGGCGACTTCTTCTCCATCGCCCAGCTCCCCGGCATGTACGAGCGCACCATCATCTCGGACGGCGCGTCCAAGACCTGGGCGATGACCGGCTGGCGGATCGGCTTCACCTCGAACCCCGTGCTTGCGCCGCTCTTCACGCGCTGGATCACCAACACCGACTCCTGCGCCTCGCAGATCTCGCAGTGGGCGGCGGTGGAGGCGATCAACGGCCCGCAGGAGGCCGCGGCGAAGATGCGCGCGAGCTTCCTGGAGCGCCGCGACCTGATCGTCGCGCTCCTGAACCAGGTGCCGGGCGTCACCTGCCGCAATCCGGGCGGGGCGTTCTATGCCTGGCCGAACGTCACCGAGGCCTGCAAGCGCATCGGCGCGGCGGACTCCGAGGAGTTCAGGAAGCGCCTGTTGAACGAGGCGGGCGTCGCGGTGCTCGCCGACATCCATTTCGGCTCGCGCGTGCCGGGCGAAGGCCAGCACGTGCGCTTCTCCTATGCCGCCTCGAAGGCGCAGATCGAGGCAGGGGTGGCGCGCATGGCCGAGTTCATCAAGAAGAACACGCGCAAGGCGGCGTGACCCGCTCGGCAGGAGCCGTCCATTGAGCCGCTGGCGTCCCAGCGTCACCGTTGCGGCGGTGATCGAGCGCGACGGCAGGTTCCTCTTCGTGGAGGAGGAGGCCGGCGGCCGGCGCGTGCTCAACCAGCCGGCGGGCCACCTCGACCCGGGCGAGTCTCTTGTGCAGGCGGTGGCGCGCGAGGTGCTGGAGGAAACCGCGCACCGCTTCACGCCTACGGCGCTCCTTGGCGTCTATCGCTGGATCTACGACAAGGAGGACGTGACCTTCCTGCGCTTCGCCTTCCTCGGGCGCGTGGACGGGGTGGAAGCGGGCCGCAAGCTCGACAAGGAGATCATCGCGGCGGTGTGGCTTACACCCGCCGAGCTCGCGGCGCGCCGCGCCGAGCACCGCTCGCCGCTCGTGCAGCAGTGCGTGGACGATTTTCTTGCCGGGCGGAGCTTTCCGCTCGAGGTGCTGTCGAAGGCCTATGGCTGAGAAAGTCGTCGTGGGGATGTCGGGCGGGGTGGACTCGTCCGTGGCCGCGTTGCTCCTGAAGCGCGCGGGCTACGACGTCGTGGGCCTGTTCATGAAGAACTGGGAGGACGACGATGACGACGAGTACTGCTCGACGCGGCAGGACCTGATCGACGCGGCCGCCGCGGCGGACGTGATCGGCGTGGACCTCGAGGCGGTGAATTTTGCGGCCGAGTACCGCGAGCGCGTGTTCGCGAGCTTCCTCGCCGAGTATGCGGCGGGCCGCACGCCCAACCCGGACGTGCTGTGCAACGCGGAGATCAAGTTCAAGGCCTTTCTCGATCACGCCATGAAGCTCGGCGCCAAGCGCATCGCCACGGGACACTACGCCCAGGTGCGCGAGCGCGAGGGCAAGGTCGAGCTCTTGCGCGGCGCGGATGCCGGCAAGGACCAGAGCTACTTCCTGCACCGCCTCAACCAGGCGCAGCTCGCGCGCGTGATGTTCCCGGTCGGGCACCTGAAGAAGTCGGAGGTGCGCCGCATCGCGCTCGAGGCGGGCCTGCCCAACCACGCGAAGAAGGACTCGACCGGCATCTGCTTCATCGGCGAGCGGCCGTTCCGCGAGTTCCTCAAC
>DASWBP010000053.1:0-4312 GCA_036390555.1 Burkholderiales bacterium
TGGGGGGCTTTGCGGCAGCCGGTGGCCTGGTCGGCGTGACCCCGGCCGCGGCCTGGGAGCCGACCAAACCGGTCGAGTTCGTCGTCCCGGCCGGCACCGGCGGCGGCGCCGACCAGATGGCGCGCGCCATCCAGGGTATCGTGGCCAAGCACGGCCTGATGAAGCAGTCGATCCTGCCGATCAACAAGTCGGGCGGGGCGGGCGCCGAGGGCTTCCTCGACGTGAAGAACGCCGCGGGCGACCCGCACAAGATCATCATCACGCTGTCGAACCTGTTCACCACGCCGCTCGCCACGGGCGTGCCTTTCAACTGGCGCGACCTGACGCCGGTGCAGATGCTGGCGCTGGACAACTTCGTGCTGTGGGTCAACGCCAAGACGCCCTACAAGACGCCCAAGGAGTACATTGACGCGGCGAAGGCCGCGGGCGCCGGCAAGATGAAGATGGGCGGCACGGGCGCCAAGCAGGAAGACCAGATCATCACCGCGGCGATCGAGCAGAGTACCGGCGTCAAGTTCACCTACATCCCTTTCAAGGGCGGCGGCGCCGTAGCGACGCAGCTGGTCGGCGGCCACGTCGACTCCTCGGTGAACAATCCGATCGAGGCCGTGGCGCAGTGGCGCGCCGGCAACCTGCGGCCGCTGTGCGTGTTCGAGCTGCAGCGCCTGCCCTACAAGGAGAAGGTGACCAAGGACATGTCCTGGGCGGATATCCCGGTGTGCAAGGATTCCGGCCTGAACGTGGACTACCTGATGCTGCGCGGCATCTTCATGGCGCCCGGGGTGAAGCCTGAGCACGTCAACTACTACACCGGCCTGTTCGCCAAGGTGATGGCCACGCCGGAGTGGAAGAAGCTGATGGAAGAGGGCGCGTTCAATACCTCCGCGCTCAAGGGCAAGGAGTACGCCGACTGGGTCGCGAAGGAAGAAGCGCGCCACCTCGCCCTGATGAAGGCGGCCGGCTTCCTGGCCGGCCAGTAAGCGTCGCGTAGCCGGTCTTCGGGGGAGGGGGCATGAGCGAGGGCCGCGAAGGCCGGGCTGCGTTTCGCTATAAGAGCGCCGAGCTGGCGGTGGCGGCGCTCTTCCTTGTTTTCGGCGCGATCGTGATTGCCGACAGCGCGCGCCTGGGCTTCGGCTGGCAGGAGGTGCACGGCCCGCGGCCGGGCTACTTCCCCTTCATCATCGGCGTCATCATGTGCGCGTCCGCGCTGTTCAACATCGGGCGCGCGCTACTGATGCATGGTGGCCGCAACAAGACCTTCGTCGAGGTCGGCCAGCTGAAGATGGTGCTGGCGGTGCTGGTGCCGAGCGCCGTGTTCGCGGCGCTCGTCACCTGGATCGGCATCTACGTCGCCTCGGTGCTGTTCATCGCCTTCTTCATGCGCTGGCTGGGCAAGTACGCCTGGTGGAAGGTGGCGGCCGTCGCCCTGAGTACCGCCGTGGTGCTGTACCTCGTGTTCGAGAAGTGGTTCAAGGTGCCCCTGCCCAAAGGACCCCTCGAGAACCTGCTGGGACTGGGCTAGAGCCCGGCCTGGGCTGAGCCATGGACGAGATCCAGTCGCTGCTGCACGGCTTCAACGTCGCGCTCTCGCCGGTGAACGTCGGCCTGATGTTCATCGGCGTGATCCTGGGCGTGATCATCGGCGTGCTGCCCGGCCTGGGCGGCGCGAACGGCGTGGCGATCCTCCTGCCGCTCACCTTCGGCATGGCGCAGACGCCGGGCGGCGCAACCTCGGCCATCATCCTGCTGTCGTGCATCTACTGGGGGGCGCTGTTTGGCGGCGCCATCACCTCGATCCTCTTCAACATCCCCGGCGAGCCCTGGTCGGTCGCGACCACTTTCGACGGTTATCCGCTCGCGCAGCAGGGCAAGGCGGGGCAGGCGCTGACCGCGGCCTTCACCTCGTCGTTCGTGGGCGCGTTCCTCGCCGTGGTGATGATCACGTTCCTGTCGCCGCTGGTCGCCAGGTTCGCGCTTGCCTTCGGGCCGCCGGAATTCTTCGCCGTCTACCTGCTCACCTTCTGCGCCTTCGTCGGCACCAGCAAGGAGCCGCCGTTCAAGACGCTGTCCGCGATGATGCTCGGCTTCGCGCTCGCGGCGGTCGGCACCGACACCGTGACGGGCACGCTGCGCCTCACGTTCGGCTCCACGCACCTGCTGACCGGGTTCGATTTCCTCGTGGCGGTGATCGGCCTGTTCGGCATCGGCGAAATATTGCTGACGCTGGAGGAGGGCCTGGCGTTCCGCGGCGCGCAGGCGAAGATCAATCCGAAGGTGGTGCTGGAGACCTGGCGCGAGCTGCCGCGCTACTGGCTCACCTCGCTGCGCTCCACACTGGTGGGCTGCTTCATGGGCATCGTGCCGGGCGGCGCGACGCCGGCGTCCTTCATGAGCTACGGCGTGGCGCGGCGCTTCTCGCCCGATGGCGACAAGTTCGGCACCGGCAAGATCGAGGGCGTGGTGGCGCCTGAGACAGCGGCGCACGCCGCAGGCACCTCCGCGCTGCTGCCGATGATCACGCTGGGCGTGCCCGGCTCGCCGACCGCGGCGGTGCTGCTCGGGGGCCTCATGATCTGGGGCCTGCAGCCGGGGCCGCTGCTGTTCGTCGAGCAGAAGGACTTCGTCTGGGGCCTGATCGCCTCGATGTACCTGGGCAACATCGCGGGACTGATCGTGGTGCTGACCTGCGTGCCGCTGTTCGCCGCGATCCTGCGCGTGCCGTTCTCGGTGATCGCGCCGATCATCATCGTCATCTGCGCCATCGGCTCGTTCACCGTGAAGAACGCCATCTTCGACGTCTGGATGATGGTGGTGTTCGGCATCCTGGGGTACCTGTTCAAGAAGCTGCAATACCCGCTGGCGCCGCTGGTGCTCGCCATCGTGCTCGGCGACAACGCGGAATCGGCGTTCCGGCAGGCGATGCTGATGTCGCAGGGCCAGCTGGGGATCTTCTGGTCGAACTACCTGGTCGGCGGCATGACCACGCTCGCCCTGGTGCTCCTCTTCTGGCCGATGTTGTCCTGGTTCATGGCCAGGCTGCGCGCCAAGGGCGGCTAGCGCTCGCGGCGCCGGCCGGGGAACGGCCCGGCTAGAGCTCCCCGATCTTCTGCTTGAGGCGCGAGAGGGTCTCGGGCGTCAAGTTGAGGTAGGCCGCCAACTCCTTCTTCGGAATGCGCCCCGCGAGCTCGGGGTGCTTCCTCTGGAAGCGTGCGAGGCGGCCCGGGGCGTCCAGCAGGTGCAGCGTGATGGTGTGCGCCATCACCTCGCTCATCAGCTTCATGACCTCGTATTCGAAGCGCTGCTTGAGGCCCGGGTGGCGCTCGAGGAAATCCACCCACTGGGGCATCGGCAGCTCGGCGGCGCGCACCTTGGTCACCGCGACGATGGAGTAAGGCACCGGCGTCCTCATGCGCCAGGCGGCGTACGAGGTGTCCATCTCGGTTTCCGCGGCGAAGCGCAGGATCATCTCGCGCCCCTCCGGGTTGGAGACCACGCGCTTGAGCATCCCCTCGAGGATGAAGAACTGCTCCATCTCCTCGTCGCCCTGGCGCACCAGCGGCTCGCCCTTGCGGTAGTCGGCCACCACGAGCAGGGGCTCGAGCTCGCCCCACTGCGCGGGCGTCATGCCCTGCAGCAGCTGGTTCTGGCGCAGCTGCAGCCGGAGGCTGTTGCGCTGCGGGTGCGAGGCGAGGGCGGTCATCGGCATTTCCGGCGCGGCTCGGGGTGCGGAATTCTAGTCCCTTGACCTCAGTCAAGGCTGGGGCATGGGGGCGATTCTTACCATACCGTTCCTCTCGAGGAGGCCACCATGGGCACCGTCGAACCTCAAGTCGCCACCGACGCACAAACGCAGCTGACCGACGCCTCGCAGCTGGTGATCGATGCCCTGAAGCTCAACGGCATCGACACGATCTACGCGCTGCCGGGCATCCCGATCACCGACCTCGCGCGCAAGGCACAGGCCGACGGCATGCGCGTCTACTCGTTCCGCCATGAGCAACATGCAGGTAACGCGGCCGCCGCAGCCGGCTTCCTGAACGGCCTCACCGCGCTGGCGAACGCCACGACGAACTGCTTCCCGATGATCCTGATCAGCGGCTCCAGCGAGCGCGAGGTCGTCGACCTGCAGCAGGGCGACTACGAGGAAATGGACCAGCTGGCCATCGCCAAGCCCCTGTGCAAGGCCGCCTTCCGCGTGCTGCACGCCGAGGACATCGGCGTGGGCATCGCGCGGGCCATCCGCGCCGCCGTCTCGGGCCGCCCGGGCGGGGTCTACCTGGACCTGCCCGCCAAGCTGTTCGCGCAGAGCATC
>DASWBP010000054.1:0-2798 GCA_036390555.1 Burkholderiales bacterium
CTGCCGGAGGCCGCCATGCGTGCCGTGCGCGGCAAGCGCGTGGCGATGATCTTCCAGGAGCCTTCCACGGCCCTCAATCCGGTGCTGACGGAGGGCAGGCAGGTCACCGAGGTCCTCGAGCGCCACGGCGCAGCCCGCGGCGCTGCGGCGCGCAAGCGCGCGATCGAGCTCCTGCGGGCGGTGGGGATTCCGGACGCCGAGCGGCGCTTTGGCGAGTACCCGTTCCAGCTCTCCGGCGGCCTGCGCCAGCGCGCGATGATCGCGGCGGCGCTCGCGGTGGATCCGGAAGTCCTGGTGGCCGACGAGCCCACCACTGCGCTCGACGTCACCATCCAGGCGCAGATCCTCGAGCTGCTGAGGATGCTGCAGGCCGAGCGCGGCATGGCGCTGCTGCTCATCACCCACGACCTGGGCATCGTCGCGCAGATGGCGACGCGCGTCGCGGTGATGTACGCCGGCGAGATCGTCGAGATCGCTTCGCGCGAGGACTTCCTGCGCGCGCCGCAGCATCCGTACTCGCAGAAGCTCTTCGAGGCGCTCCCGGGCCGGGGCGGCGAGCTGGCGGTGATCCGTGGCCAGGTGCCCGCACTGACCTCGGCTTTCGCGGGCTGCCGCTTCGCCGATCGCTGCGAGCAGGCGTTCGAGCGCTGCCACGCCGAGGCGCCTCGCCTGCGCAGCATCGGCGGGGGCGCCTTGGCGCGCTGTCACCTGCGCGAAGCGGGACGCGCAGGACCGCGGCCGCCCGCCGGCGGCGCTCCGGCGTCGCGCACCGTGGAGGCTGGCGGCGTGATCCTCGAGGCGACCGGCCTCAAGGTGCATTTCCCGATCCGGCGCGGCGTCTTTCGCCGCACCGTGGGGCATGTGAAGGCGGTGGATGGCGTGTCGCTAACGCTGCGCGAGGGCCGCACGCTCGCGCTGGTGGGCGAGTCGGGCTCGGGAAAGACCACCGTGGGCAAGGCGATCCTGCAGCTCCTGCGCCCGACGGCGGGGACGGTGAGCCATGCGGGGGAGGACCTCACGCGCCTTTCGCGCAGCGCGCTCAAGCGGCACCGCGCGCGCATGCAGATCGTCTTCCAGGATCCCTATGCCTCGCTCAACCCGCGCTTGCGCATCGCCGACATCCTTGCCGAGGGCATGAGGAGCCTCGGCGTGGGGGCGAGCGACGGCGAGCGCGCCAGCCGCATCGACACGCTGCTGGACCAGGTCGGCCTGCCCGCGCAGGCGAAGGCCCGCTACCCGCACGAATTCTCGGGGGGGCAGCGGCAGCGCATCGCCATCGCGCGCGCGCTCGCCGTGGAGCCGAAGCTCATCGTCTGTGACGAGCCGACGAGCGCTCTCGACGTCTCGGTGCAGGCGCAGATCCTCAATCTGCTCAAGTCGCTGCAGGAGCGGCTGGGGCTCGCCTACCTGTTTATCACCCACAACCTTGCGGTGGTGGAGCACCTGGCGCACGAGCTTGCCGTGATGCAGGGCGGGCGCATCGTGGAGCATGGGGAGGCAGGCCAGGTGCTGCGCGCGCCGCGCCACGAGTACACGCGGACGCTTCTCGCCGCGGTGCCGCGCGTAGACTAGAAAAAGCTTTAGGACGGCATCCTAAGATGCTGTTTTTTTGATCTTCTTCTCAGCCTGCTGTTTTGGCTTTCCCTTGGCATCCCGGGCGACCGGACGGGGCTTCGACGGCTTGCGGTACGACGACTGGATGACGATGCGCTGCCCCGCCTGCAGGGTCGCATAGCGGTTCCAGCGCTTGAGGTCCTCGACGCGCACGCCGTACCGCCGCGCGATGCCGTACTCGGTCTCTCCGGCCCTCACGATATGCACCACCGTCCGCGAGCGGCTCGATTTGACGATGGGGGGCGCGTACATGAGCGGCAGCCGGCTGAACTTCTCCTCGGCGCCCGGGATCGGCACCACGAGCAGGTTTGGCACCTGGCGCGAGCGCGCCCCGATGCCGTTCACTTCCTTGAGCTGCGCGACGGTGAGGCCGTGCTTCCTGGCGATCGCCTCGAGGTTCTCGCCGCTCTTGGGCACATAGGTCTTCCACGAGACAAGCGACTTGTCGTCGTATTTCTCCAGGTTCTCGTGGAACGTGTCCACCTTGTCGGCTGGCAGCACGATGCGCGGCGCCACCGAGGTGCGGATCAGCGGCCGGGAAAAGCCCGGATTGAGGGCGACGAACTCGTCGACGTCCATCTCGGCGAGGCGCGCGGCGAGCTGCACGTCGATGTCGCGCGTCTTGTTCACAGTCGCGAAATAGGGCTCGTTCGGGATCGGCGCGAGGGTCACGCCGTAGGCCTGCGGATTGGCGATCAGGTTCTTCAGCGCCTGCAGCTTGGGCACGTAGCCACGCGTTTCGCGCGGCATCGGCAGGCTCAGGTAGTCGGTGGGCTGGCCCGCGCGGCGGTTCTTCTCGATGGCGCGCGCCACCGCGTTCTCGCCCCAGTTGTAGGAGGCGAGCGCGAGGTGCCAGTCGCCGTGCATGTCGTAGACGTCCTTCAGGTAGTCCAGCGCGGCGTTGGTCGAGTCGACGATGTCGCGGCGGCCGTCGTACCACATGTTCTGCTTGAGCTCGTAGCGCTTGCCGGTGCCGGGGATGAATTGCCACAGGCCCGAGGCGTGCGCGCGCGAGTAGGCCATCGGGTTGAAGGCGCTCTCGACGATCGGCAGCAGCGCGATCTCGGTGGGCATGCCGCGCTTTTCCACGTCCTCGACGATGTGAAAGAGGTAGCGGCGGCTGCGCTCGAAGACGCGCTGCAGGTAATCCTGGTTGTCCACGTACCACGCCATGCGCTCGCTCA
>DASWBP010000055.1:0-13465 GCA_036390555.1 Burkholderiales bacterium
CGGGCAAAGGAGAACCCCATGAAGAGGACTGCACTTGCGCTTGCCATCGGTGCACTCGCGGCGGCGCCCGCCTTCGCGGCGGATTCGGCGAGCGTCGACTGGTCGAAGGTTCCGGCGACCAAGGTGAAGCTGTTCTACCCCGGGCAGGCGAGCTACGAATGGCTGCAGACCCCCGAACACAAGAAGGGCGACCGCGCCATCGCGCAGGGCCGCTCCTGCGTCTCGTGCCACGACGAGGACCAGGGCGACCTGGGCAACCGGCTCGCCAAGGGCACGTCGAACGAGGCGACGCCGATCCCCGGGAAGAAAGGCACACTCGACCTGAGCGTGCAGGCCGCGCACGACGACAAGTTCCTCTACCTGCGCTTCCAGTGGCAGACGCAGAACAGCGCGCCGGGCGACGCTTATCCGCAGCTGCGCTATGACGGCAAGGAGTGGAAACGCTACGGCGGGCCGCGCCTGAACAAGGACGTGCGCGCCGGCAAGATGCAGGCGATCTACGAGGACCGCCTGTCCATCATGGTGGATGACGGCAAGGTGCCGAACTTCTCCAGGCACGGCTGCTGGGTCACCTGCCATGACGGCATGCGCGACATGCGCGGCGAGGCGACCAAAGAGCAAATCGCGGCGGTCCCCGCGCTGAAGAATCGTTCCGACATCCGCAAATACCTGCCCGCCACGCGCGAGGCGAAGGGCGGCTGGGACAAGGTCAAGTCCGCCGAGGACATCGCCAAGCTGAAGGCAGCGGGCGAATTCCTCGACTTCTGGCAATGGCGCGCACACCGCTCCAACCCGGCAGGCATGGCGGACGACGGCTATGTGCTCGAATATCGACTGTTCGACGCGGGCAAGAACATGTTCGTGTCCAACGAGGATGCCGCCGCCAAGCAGCCGAAGATGATGTTCGACGCGGCCAGGACCGGCCAGATGGCGCTCACCTCGGCCGACATCCAGAAGGCCGGCAAGGCCCAGGTGCTGGTTCCCGGCCAGACCGCAGTGCCCTTTGACCCGAAAGCCGGCTGGAAGGAAGGCGACATGCTGCCGCAGTACTACGTGCATCGCGAGGCTGCCTCGGGCTCTGCGGCAGATAACTCGGATGCCAAGGGCGTCTGGAAGGACGGCGCCTGGACCGTGACGATGGCGCGGCCGCTCGGCCTGGCCAACCCCGACGACAAGGCGCTCAAGGCCGGCGACGTCATCAATGTCGGCTTCGCCGTGCATGACGACAACGTCACCACGCGCGGCCACCAGGTCTCGTTCCCGCTACGCCTGGGCATCGGCGCGAAGGCCGAGATCACCGCGGTGACGCTCAAGTAGCGGCGTCAGCGACTCCGCAAAGGCCGGTTCGTTATCCGAATCGGCCCGTGATGTAGTCCTCTGTCTGCTTCTTCTTCGGCTTGATGAAGATCTCGTCGGTGACGCCGAACTCGATCAGCTCGCCGAGGTACATGTAGGCGGTGTAGTCGGAGACGCGCGCCGCCTGCTGCATGTTGTGGGTGACGATGAGGATCGTCACCTTCTTCTTCAGGTCGTGGATCAGCTCCTCGATCGAAGCAGTGGCGATCGGGTCGAGCGCCGAGGTGGGCTCGTCGAAGAGCAGGATCTCCGGGTCGGTGGCGAGCGCGCGCGCGATGCACAGGCGCTGCTGCTGACCGCCGGAAAGGTTGAACGCGGGCTCGTGCAGGCGGTCCTTCACCTCGTCCCACAGCGCCGCGTTCTTCAGCGCCTCCTCCACCTTTTCATTGACGATCACGCGCTTGCGCTCGCCCCGCACGCGCAGCCCGTAGGCGACGTTCTCGAAGATGTTCTTCGGGAAGGGGTTGGGCTTCTGGAACACCATCGAGATGCGCATGCGGACCTCGATCGGGTCCACGCCCGGCGCAAGCACGTTGACGTTGTCCGGGTAGAGGCGGATCTCGCCCTCGTAGCGGTTGCCCGGGTAGAGGTCGTGCATGCGGTTGAAGCTGCGCAGGAAGGTGGACTTGCCGCAGCCAGAAGGACCAATCAGCGCGGTGACCTGCTTTTCGTACACCGGCATGTCGAGGCCCTTCAGGGCATGGAAGTCGCCGTAGTAGAAGTTGAGCTTCTTCACCTCGGCCTTCGCCACGGCGGGCACGGCTTCCTGCGCGGGGACGGCTACCATTTGATCTTCTTCCTCAGTCTGTAGCGCAGCCAGATGGCGAAGGCATTCATCGCCAGCGTCATCAGCACCAGCACGAACCCGGCGGCGGCGGCGTTCTGGTGGAATGCGGCCTCCGGCCGCGAGGTCCAGTTGAACATCTGGATCGGCATCACCGTGAAGGGCGACGTCACCCAGTCGAAGGACACGAAGGGGAACTCCGGCTTCACCGGCGCGGGCGGCAGGAAGGCGATGAAGGTGAGCGCGCCGATGGTGATGATCGGCGCGGTCTCGCCGATGGCGCGCGCCATGCCGATGATGACGCCGGTCAGGATTCCGGGCATCGAGTACGGCACGATGTGGTCCTTGCACACCTGCCACTGCGTCGCGCCGAGCGCATAGGCACCCTCGCGGATGCCCTGCGGGATGGAGCGGATCGCCTCGCGCGTGGCGACGATCACCACCGGCAGGATCAGCAGCGCGAGCGTGAGGCCCGCCGAAAGGATCGACTGGCCGAACCCGAACTGGTAGACGAACAGGCCCAGCGCGAGCAGTCCGTAGACGATCGAGGGCACGCCCGCGAGGTTGGTGATGTTGATCTCGATGATGTCGGTGACCCAGTTCTTCGGCGCATATTCCTCGAGATAGATGCCCGCGGCGACCCCGAGCGGCACGGCAAAGAACGCCGTTACCACCATCACCAGCACCGAGCCGACCCAGGCCGAGAGGATGCCAGCCTGCGCCGGGCGCCGCGACGGGAAGTTGGTGAAGAAGTCGCCTGTCAGGCGGGGCACCCCGTCGAGCGCCATGTCGATGAACAGCGCCGCAAAGGTGAGCACACCGACCATCAAGGCAAGGACACCCACCACGCCGAAGATCATGTCCCAGCGCTTGTGCGCGGCGATCAGCGCGCGGATCTCGTCCAGGTTGCGTGCGTAGGCCATCAGGCGGCCTGCCTCGCGCAGGGCAGTGCGGTGCGGGCAGCGCCCATCAGTAGGCCTCCCGGAAGCGCTTGCGCAGCAGGTGCCCGCCGACGTTGCAGGCGAGCGTGAACAGCATCAGCGTGAGGCCCGCGGCGAAGATCGTCTGGTAGCCGACCGAGCCGTGCGGCAGATCCCCCAGCGCCACCTGGACGATGAAGGCGGTGATGGTCGCCGCCGGCTCGAGCGGATTGAAGGTGAGGTTGGGCTGCATGCCCGCGGCCACCGCGAGGATCATGGTCTCGCCCACCGCGCGCGAGATGCCGAGGATGTAGGCCGAAGCAATGCCGGAGAACGCGGCCGGCACCACCACGCGCGTCGCCGTCTGGAAGCGCGTGGCGCCCATGGCATAGGAGCCCTCGCGCAGGCTCATCGGCACCGCGCGCATCGCGTCCTCCGCGATCGAGCTCACGTACGGGATGATCATGATGCCCATGACGATGCCCGCGCCCAGCAGGTTGAAGCCCGGCAGGTCGGGGTAGACCTTTTGCAGCAGCGGTGTGACAAACAGCAGCGCGAAGTAGCCATAGACGATGGTCGGCACGCCGCCCAGCATCTCGAGAAAGGGCTTGGCGACCTCGCGCACGCTGAAGGGCGCGAACTCCGACAGGTAGATGGCGATGGTGGTGCCGAGCGGGATGGCGATGGCGAGCGCCACGAACGAGCTGGTCAGCGTGCCCGAGAGCAGCACCACGATGCCGAAGTGCGCGTCGTCGAACAGCGGCGTCCACTGCGTGTCGGTGAGGAAGTCGACGATCGACACGTGGCTGAAGAACACCACGCATTCCTTCACCAGCACGTAGACGATGCCGACGGTGGTGAACACCGACACCAGCGCGGCGAGGAACAGCACCGACTCGATCGCCCGCTCGCGCAGGATGCGCGCGCGCCGCTGCTTCAATCTTGCGCCGGCTTCGAGCGGCACCGCGGTGTGGGCCAGGCCGGGGACGGCCGACATGGAAATGGTGAAGCTCCGATTCTAGACGCAAAAAGCCCGCCCGCGGCATGCGGGCGGGCTTGCGGGTGCGTTACAGCTTTGCTTCGCGCCGCAGCAGCTCTTCGATGGTCACGCCGACTTCGGCGACGCCGCCGAACACCGTGCCCTTCTTGCCTTTGGTCACGTGCTCCCACGCCGTCTTGTAGGCCGAGTCCGGCAGCGGCACGTACTTCACTTCCCTTGCCAGCTTCGCGCCGTGCGTCATGTAGTACTGCACGAACTCCTTCACCTCCGCCTTGCCGAGCGCCTTGGCATTGACGTAGATGAAGACCGGCCGCGCGAGCGGCGAGTAGTTGCCCTTGAGCACCGCGTCCATCGAGGGTTCGACCGGCTGGCCCTTCTCGTTGACGATCGGCACCGCCTTCAGCTTGTCCTTGTTCTCCACGTAGTAGGCATAGCCGAAGTAGCCCAGGCCGTTCACGTCGCGCGACACGCCCTGCACCAGCACGTTGTCGTCCTCCGACGCCGTGAAGTCGCCGCGCGAGGACTTGGACTTGCCGACCACGGCCTCGGTGAAGTAGTCGAAGGTGCCCGAGTCCGCGCCGGGGCCGAACAGCTTCATCGGCTGCGCGGGCCAGGCCGGGTTCACCTGGTTCCACATCGTCACCTTGCCCTGCGCCGCCGGTTCCCACATCTTCTTCATTTCGGCGACGGTGAGCTGCTTGATGAACGCGTTCTTGGGGTGGATCACCACGGTAAGCGCGTCGAAGGCCACCGGCAGCTCGAAGTACTCGATGCCGGCCGCCTTGCAGTCATCCATCTCCTTCTTCAGGATCGGGCGCGAGGCGCCGGAGATGTCGGTCTCGCCACGGCAGAACTTCTTGAAGCCGCCGCCGGTGCCGGAGATGCCCACCGTCACCTTGATCTTGTTCTTCTTCGCCTTCTGGAAGTCCTCGGCGACCGCCTCGGTCACCGGGAATACGGTGCTCGAGCCGTCGATCTTGACGATCTGCTGCGCGAACGCGGGGGCGGCCGCGAGGAATGCAGCCGCTATGGCTAGGTTCTTCATGTGAACGCTCCTGTCTCGAATGGCGGGAGCGAGTCTAGGCCCCGGATGTGACAGGGGCGTTACAACGTCACTTCCTTCCCCGTGCGCCCGATCTCATCGAGCTTCTTTCGGCACCAGCCGGTCGAGCTTGCCGAGCGGCAGGCTCATGAACGGTCTTGTTGCGCACGGTGCGGGCGGCGCGGCCTGAACCTAGAATGCGCGGATTCGCCATGCCGCAGGCGCATCGCCACCACCACGCGCACCCGCCGCTGCAGCCCGGCTCGCCGCCGGGGCAATCCGTGCTCCTGCTGCGCCGCGCCGCGCTCCTCACGCTTGCCTTCGCCGCCGTCGAGGCGCTCGGCGGCTGGTGGACCGGGTCGCTGGCGCTCGTATCGGACGCCGGCCACATGCTCGGCGACGGCGGTGCCCTGGCGCTCGCTGCATTCGCCGGCTGGATCGCGGGACGGCCGCCCTCGCACCGCCACTCCTACGGCCTGGGCCGCGCCGAGGTGTTCGCGGCGACGATCAACGGCGCAGCCCTGCTCCTCATTGCTGCCGCGATCGCCTACGAGGCGGTCCTGAGGTTCGGCGAGCCGCGGCCGGTCCAGGGCGGCGCGGCGGCGGCGATCGCGCTCGCGGGGCTCGCCCTCAACCTCGGCATCATGAATTGGCTCGCGCCCCACGGCCGCGACCTGAACACGCGCGCGGCGGCGCTGCATGTGCTGGGCGACGCGCTAGGCTCGATCGCCGCGCTCGCCGCGGGCCTCGTCATCGCCCTCACCGGCTGGACGCCCATCGACGCGCTGGCGTCGCTCTTCATCTGCGCGCTGATCGTGGCGCTCAGCCTGCGCCTGCTGCGCGAGAGCCTGCACGCGTTGATGGAGGGCACGCCCCTGCATCTGTCACCGGAGGCGGTGGGCATGGAAATGGCGCGCGCCGACGGCGTCGTGTCCGTGCACGACCTGCACCTGTGGATGTTGTCGGGCAGCCGCGTCGCCCTCTCGGCGCATGTCGTCGTTCGCGACATGGCGCGCTGGGACCGCACCCTGCGCGAGCTTCAGCAGCTGCTGCGCGAGCGCTTCGGCATCGCGCACGTCACGCTGCAACCGGAGAGCGCCGCTCCATCGGTGGTTCGCGTGGCAATTCCGCCGCCGCGACAGCGAAAGTCGTAGTCAGCCACGGCGGGGAGAACTGCGCCGCTCGTACCAGACCTTTGATCGGTTGACGATGCCGACCACCGAGAGCATCACCGGCACCTCCACCAGGACGCCGACGACCGTCGCCAGCGCCGCGCCCGATTCGAAGCCGAAGAGCGTGATGGCGGCCGCCACCGCCAGCTCGAAGAAGTTGCTCGCGCCAATCAGCGCCGAAGGTCCCGCTACGCAGTGCGCCACACCGAATCGGCGATTGAGCAGGTAGGCGAGCCCCGAATTGAAATACACCTGGATCAGGATCGGCACCGCCAGCATGGCGATGATGAGCGGCTGCGTGAGGATCTGCCGCCCTTGGAACGCGAACAGCAGCACGATGGTGGCGAGCAGCGCCGCGGTCGAGTAGGGCTGGATGCGAGCGAGCGTTGCCTGCAGTCGCGATTCGCCACCCTTGAGCAGCAGCGCGCGCCACGCCTGCGCGAGGACCACCGGGATCACGATGTAGAGCAGCACCGAGACGAAAAGCGTGTCCCAGGGCACGACGATGGCCGAGAGGCCAAGCAGCAGCGCGACGATCGGCGCGAAGGCGACGACCATGATGGCGTCGTTCAACGCCACCTGGCTCAGCGTGAAGTAGGGATCGCCTTGGGTGAGCCGGCTCCAGACGAACACCATCGCCGTGCACGGCGCCGCCGCGAGCAGGATGAGGCCAGCGACGTAGCTGTCCACCTGTTCCGCCGGCAGCCAGGGCGCGAACACGTGGCGCAGGAAGATCCAGCCGAGGAACGCCATCGAGAACGGCTTCACCAGCCAGTTGATGGCAAGTGTCACCCCGATGCCGCGCCAGTGCTGCCGCACCTGCCCCATCGCCGCGAAGTCGATGCGCAGCAGCATCGGGATGATCATCACCCAGATGAGCAGGCCGACCGGCACGTTGACGCGCGCGACCTCCATGCGGCCCAGCGCCTGGAACGGCGTCGGCAGCCACTGGCCGAGCGCGATCCCGGCGACGATGCACAGGAACACCCACAGCGTCAGCCAGCGCTCGAAGAAGCCGAGCGCCGGCCTTGGGGCGTCAAGCACCGCAGCCATTCAGGTCAGCGCGGCCCGGCCCGCCCTGCGGCTCGCCCGGGCCGGCATCGGTTCAGGCGCCCGCCGGCGCGCAGCAGGCGGCCTTGGCCTCGTGCACCGGGAGGCGTGTTCCGGAGCGCAAGTCATCCCCGTACCGCGGCGCGCCCTCCAGCGTGTGGAAGGACTCCCAGGCGATGCCCTGCGGGTCGATGGTCCAGTGCTTGTCGCTCTTCGCGTAGCAGCAGGTGGCGTTCTTCTGGTCCATGATCGCAACGTCGGCCTGCGCGAGCTGCGAGCGCAGCTGCTCGAGCTCGGCGGCGTTCTCCGCCTGGATGCCAAGGTGGTCCACGCCCGTCTTCGCGCCGCGCTGCGAGATGGCGAAGTTGATGCGCGGATCGTCGAGCTGCCACTTCGCGTAGTCCGGCCGCCTCACGGTCGGCTCGGCGTCGAACATCGCCTTGTAGAAGCGGATGCTCTTTTCGAGGTCATGCACGGCGACGTGCACGTGGAAGCGCTTCATGGTCCTTTCCTTTCGCAGTGTTGGGTTGGCAGGCTGCCGGGGCGCATGCAGCCCCGCCGCAGCAGTTTTCGGTGAGGAACGCGACCAGTGCGTTCATCGACTCGAAATTCGCGCTGTAGATGACGAAGCGGCCTTCCTGGCGGCTCTGCGCGAGGCCGGCGCGCGCCAAGCCCGCGAGGTGGAAAGAGAGCGTCGCGGGCGGCAGATCCAGCGCCTCGCCGATCTGCCCCGCCGCCCTGCCCTGGGCACCCGCCTGCACGAGGAGGCGAAAGATGGCGAGGCGCGTGTCCTGCGCCAGCGCACCAAGGGACTCGACGGCCTGTTTCGTTTCCATATTTCCAATATTATGGAAACGATAGCCAACTGGCAAGCCTCGTCAGACGCCGGCAGCCCGCCTCACGACGGCAGCGATGGAATTCGCTGCCTGCTCAACGAGTTGCTTGGGTTCGCCCTCGACCATCACGCGCAGCAGCGGCTCGGTGCCCGAGGGCCGCAGCAGGACGCGCCCCCTGCCGTTGAGCGACTTTTCCGCCGCCTCCTGCGCAGCGGCGATGGCGCGGTCCTTCTGCCAGTCGAAGCCCTTCGGCATCTGCACGTTCACCAGCACCTGCGGGTACATGACGAGGTCCGCGGTCGACTGCGCGAGAGACAGCTTCGTCTGGCGCAGCGCGGCGAGGACCTGCAGCGCCGACACGATGCCGTCGCCGGTGGTGTGCCTGTCGAGGCACAGCAGGTGCCCCGAGTTCTCCCCGCCGAGGATCCAGCCCTTTTCGCGCAGGAGCTCGAGCACGTAGCGGTCGCCGACTTTCGCGCGGGCAAAGGGCACGCCGAGCTTCGCGAACGCCTGCTCCAGTGCGAAATTGGTCATCAGCGTGCCCGCGACGCCCGCGATGCGCTCGCGCGCGGCCCGGTGCCGGACAATCACGTAAAGCAGCTCGTCTCCGTCGTAGAGCCGCCCCTCGGCATCGGCCATCAGCAGCCGGTCGCCGTCACCGTCAAGCGCGATGCCGAAGTCCGCCTTGTGCTGTCGCACCGCGCTCTCCAGCTGCCGCGGGCTCGCCGCGCCGAACATGTCGTTGATGTTGAAGCCATCGGGCGACACGCCGATCGGCACCACGTCGGCGCCGAGCTCGTGGAACACGTGCGGCGCGACGTTGTAGGCCGCGCCGTGCGCGCAGTCCACCACCAGGCGCAAGCCGCGCAAGTCGAGGTCCGCGGGGAAGGTCGACTTGCAGAACTCGATGTAGCGCCCGGCCGCGTCGTCCACGCGCCGCGCCTTGCCGAGCTTCGCGGACTCGTTGCAGCCGATCGGCGACTCGAGCGCGCGCTCGATCTCGGACTCGACCGCGTCGGGCAGCTTGTAGCCGTCGCCGGAAAAGATCTTGATGCCGTTGTCGGCGTAGGGGTTGTGCGATGCGCTGATCACGACGCCCGCCGACAGGCGCAGCGCGCGCGCGAGGTAGGCGACCCCTGGGGTCGGCAACGGCCCGCAGAGCAGCACGTCGACGCCGGCGGCCGAGAAACCCGCCTCCAGCGCGGCCTCGATCATGTAGCCGGAGATGCGCGTGTCCTTGCCGATCAGCACGGCCGGATCCTGGGCTTTGCCGGCCAGCACCCTGCCGGCGGCGTAGCCCAGCCGCAGCACGAAATCCGGCGTCATCGGCGCCTGCCCGACCGTGCCGCGCACGCCGTCGGTGCCGAAATACCTGCGGCTCACGTCTTCCTCCAGGCTTCCCAGACCAGGACCACGTCCCTCGTTTCCTTCACGTCGTGCACGCGCAGTATTCTCGCCCCGCCGAGCAGCGCGAGCAAAGCGGCGGCGAGGCTGCCCGCCAGCCGCTCGCCGGCGTCGCGCCCCGTGAGGCGGCCAAGCGACGACTTGCGCGACCAACCGGCCAGCAGCGGCACCCCGAGCGAGGATAGCTCGGGCAGGCGCTTCAGCAGCGTCAGATTGTGTTCGACCGTCTTGCCGAAGCCGAAGCCAGGGTCGGCGACGATGCGCTCCCGCGCCACGCCCGCCGCCTCGCAGGCGGCGATGCGCCCGGCGAGGTAGTCGCGTACCTCGGCGACCACGTCGCCGTAGCGCGGATCCTCCTGCATCGTCGCCGGATCGCCCTTCTTGTGCATCAAGCACACGCCGCAATCGCTGCCGGCCACCGCCTCGAGGGCGCCGGGCGCTGCGAGCGCCTCGATGTCGTTGATCATGGAGGCCCCGGCGCCGAGGGCCGCACGCATCACGTTCGAGTTGCGCGTATCCACCGACACCGGGAAATCGCGCAGCGCGCTCACCACCGGCAGGATGCGCGCCAGCTCCTCGGCCTCGCTCACCGGTGCCGCACCCGGGCGCGTGGACTCGCCGCCGACGTCCACGAGGTCCACTCCCTCGTCGATCATCCTGCGCGCGTGCGCAATCGCTGCATTGGCATCCAGGAAGCGGCCGCCGTCGGAGAAGGAGTCGGGCGTGACGTTCACCACGCCCATCACGAGCGGCCGCTCGAGCGAGAGCGTGAACCTGCCGCAGCGCAGCTTCACCGCGCCCCGCCTTTCTGCGGAAGTCATGCCACGCGGCACAAGGGCCGCCTGCCGCGCCGCGTGGCCGCCCGGCGCTTAAGCCGTGGGAGCCGCCGGCGCCGTGGCGCCGGTGGCGCCGTCGTTCGCCGCGCCGCCGGTGGGCTTGGCAGGCGTCGAGCTGGGCTTGGGCGCCCGCGGCGGATGGCCCGCCATGATGTCGTTGATCTGCTCGGCGTCCAGCGTCTCCCACTCGAGCAGCGCCTTGGCCATCGCCTCGACCTTGTCGCGGTTGTCTTCCAGGAGCTTGCGCGCCAGCTTGTACTGCGTGTCGATGATGCGCCGGATCTCCTGGTCCACCTTCTGCAGCGTGGCCTCCGACACGTTCTTGTGCGTGGTGATCGAGCGGCCGAGGAACACCTCGCCCTCGTTCTCGCCGTACACCATGGTGCCGAGCTCGTCGGACATGCCCCAATGCGTGACCATGCGGCGCGCGATCTCGGTGGCGCGCTCGAAGTCGTTCGACGCGCCGGTGGTCATCTGGTGCATGAACAACTCCTCGGCGATGCGGCCGCCGAAGAGCACCGTGATCGTGTTGAGCAGCCGGTCGCGGTCCTGGCTGTAGCGGTCTTCGGTCGGCAGCTGCATGGTGACGCCGAGCGCCCTGCCGCGCGGGATGATGGTCACCTTGTGCACCGGATCGGTCTTGGGCAGGAGCTTCGCCACCACCGTGTGGCCGGACTCGTGGTAGGCGGTGTTCCTGCGCTCCTCCTCGGGCATCACCATCGAGCGCCGCTCGGCGCCCATCATGATCTTGTCCTTGGCGCGCTCGAAGTCCTCCATGTCCACCAGGCGCTTGTTGCCGCGCGCGGCGAACAGGGCCGCCTCGTTGACCAGGTTGGCGAGGTCCGCGCCGGAAAACCCGGGCGTGCCGCGCGCGATGATGTCGGGCTTGACGTCGGGCGCGAGCGGGACCTTGCGCATGTGCACCTTGAGGATCTCCTCGCGGCCGCGGATGTCCGGCAGCGGCACCACCACCTGGCGGTCGAAGCGCCCGGGGCGCAGCAGCGCCGGGTCGAGCACGTCCGGGCGGTTGGTCGCGGCGATGACGATCACGCCCATGGTGGCCTCGAAGCCATCCATTTCCACGAGCAGCTGGTTCAGGGTCTGCTCGCGCTCGTCGTTGCCGCCGCCCAGGCCCGCGCCGCGCTGGCGGCCGACCGCGTCGATCTCGTCGATGAACACGATGCAGGGCGCGTGCTTCTTCGCCTGCTCGAACATGTCGCGCACGCGCGCCGCGCCCACGCCGACGAACATCTCCACGAAGTCGGAGCCGGAAATGGAGAAGAACGGCACCTTCGCCTCGCCGGCGATGGCGCGCGCCAGCAGCGTCTTGCCGGTGCCGGGATTGCCGACCATCAGCACGCCGCGCGGGATGCGGCCACCGAGCTTCTGGAACTTGGAGGGGTCGCGCAGGAAGTCGACGAGCTCCGAGACCTCCTCCTTCGCCTCCTCGCAGCCCGCGACGTCGGCGAAGGTCACCGTGTTGGTGGACTCGTCCAGCATGCGCGCGCGCGACTTGCCGAAGCTGAACGCGCCGCCGCGGCCCCCGCCCTGCATCTGGCGCATGAAGAAGATCCACACGCCGATGAGCAGCAGCATCGGGAACCACGAGACGAAGATGTTCATGAGGAGCGAGGGCTCCTCCTCGGGCTTCGCCTCCACCTTGACGTTGTACTTGAGCAGGTCCGACACCAGCCAGATGTCGCCCGGCGAGTAGCTCGTGACGCGCTTGCCTTCCACGGTCGTCGCCTTCAGCTGGCGGCCCTCGATCGTCACCTTGGCGATGCGCCCCGCCTTCACTTCCTCCAGGAACTGGGAGTACTCCAGCGGCGCCTGCGCCGACTGGCGGGTGTTGAACTGGTTGAACACCGTCATCAGCACCAGTCCGATGACCAGCCAGATGACCAGGTTTTTAAGCATGTTGTTCAAGGACTTGCTCCTCTTTGGGCGCCGCCGCAAAAGGGCAGTCTACGCCGTTTTGCATAGATTGCGGCGCGGCGCCCGGGTTCAATGCTTTTTGAGGCCGCGGGCGAGCAAATAGTTTTCGCGCGATTCCCCTCGCGAGGCGGCGGGCTTTCTCACGGAAACCGTTTGAAACAACGCCTTGAGCGCCTTCAGCACCTCGTCGAAGGCGGCGCCGTGGAAGACCTTTACCAGGAATGCACCGTCGGGCTTGAGCGACTTCCGGCACAGCTCGATCGCAGCAAGCGTCAGCTCCGCCGCACGCGCCTGGTCCACCAGTGGCACGCCAGTCACGTTGGGCATCATGTCCGAGAGCACCAGGTCCGCCTTGCCGCCAAGGGCGTCCTCGAGGTCCGCCTCGCGGAAGTCCCCCTTGAAGATCGTGACCCCCGGAATCGGCTTCGTCTCGAGCAGGTCCACGGCGACCACCTTGCCGCCCGGTTGCACCTTCTCGGCCGCCACCTGCGACCAGCCACCCGGCGCGGCTCCGAGGTCCAGGACCTTCATCCCGGGCCGCAGCAGCCGGTCCCTGCGGTCGATCTCCAGCAGCTTGTAGGCTGCGCGCGACCGGTATCCCGCCTGCTTGGCCTGGCGGACGTAGGCGTCGGTGACGTGGCGGCGCAGCCAGGCTTTGCTCGATTTGGCCATGCGGGTGCTGGGAGGAGTCGCCGCATGGTACGCGAGCCCGCCCGCAGCCGGCGGCGCCGCCCGCGTCCTGTTTGTCTGTGTCCAGGTACCAGTAGACGCGCGTGCAGACGACGGGATAGGCGCGTGAAATCGCCTGAGCGTCCGGCAAGGCGCGCTAACCACCTCCGATGAATTGGCAATCCTGCGGGGGCTCGCTACTCGCGCTGTCCGGCGCGCCTCGCTGGAGGACAGCACGATAAAATGCGCGCCATTCACTTCACTGCCACACGCGCATCGCGCGCGGCCAATCAATCATGCAATCAGCGGACTCGCCACCGGCACTGACACCTGCGCAACGCAAGATGCTCAAGGCGCGCGCACATGCCCTGCACCCGATTCTTCAGCTTGGCGGGAAAGGCTTGACCGATGCCGTGGTGGCCGAGATCGAGCGCGCGCTTGCACACCACGAGCTGATCAAG
>DASWBP010000056.1:0-14906 GCA_036390555.1 Burkholderiales bacterium
TGGGCGACGTGGCGCGCGTGCAGATCGGGCCGGAGATGCGCCGCGGCATCGCCGAACTGGACGGCGAGGGCGAGGTGGCGGGGGGCGTAATCGTGATGCGCGCGGGCAAGAACGCGCTTGCCACCATCGACGCAGTCAAGACAAAGCTCGCCGAACTGAAGAAGAGCCTGCCGCCCGGCGTGGAAATCGTCGAGACCTATGACCGCTCGGGCCTGATCGAGCGCTCGGTGCGCCACCTGGGCGAGAAGCTCGTCGAGGAGTTCGCCGTCGTGGCGCTGGTGTGCTTTGCGTTCCTGTTCCACCTGCGCTCGGCGTTCGTCGCCATCGTCACGCTGCCGCTCGGCATCCTCTCCGCCTTCATCGTCATGCACTACCAGGGGGTGAACGCCAACATCATGTCGCTCGGCGGCATCGCCATCGCCATCGGCGCCATGGTGGACGCGGCGATTGTCATGATCGAGAACGCGCACAAGAAGCTCGAGCGCGGCTGGTCGTCCGAAGCGGAGCGCTTGCGCCTCATCAGCGAGGCGGCGGTCGAGGTGGGGCCGGCACTGTTCTTTTCGCTCCTGGTCATCACGCTTTCATTCGTGCCGGTGTTTGCCCTGCAGGCGCAGGAGGGGCGGCTCTTCTCGCCGCTTGCCTACACCAAGACCTACGCCATGGCTGCGGCTGCGGGCCTTGCGGTGACGCTCGTGCCGGTGCTGATGGCAATGCTGATCCGCGGGCGCATTCCCGAGGAACGTAAGAACCCCCTCAATCGCGTTTTCATCGCCGCCTACCGGCCGGTGCTCGCCTGGGTGCTCAGGCGTCCATGGATGACGCTTGGCGCCGCGGCGCTTGCGCTCGCAGCGACGGCGTATCCGCTGCTGCGCATCGGCGGGGAGTTCATGCCGCCGCTCTACGAGGGCGACCTCCTGTACATGCCCACCGCGCTCCCCGGCCTGTCGCCGGGCAAAGCAGCGCAGCTCCTGCAGCAGACTGACCGGTTGATCGCCACCGTGCCCGAAGTGAAGCGCGTCTTCGGCAAGATCGGGCGCGCCGAGTCCGCCACCGATCCGGCGCCGCTCGAGATGGTGGAGACCACCGTACAGCTCAGGCCGCGCGAGGAGTGGCGGCCGGGCATGACGCCGGAAAAGCTCGTGGAGGAGCTCGATCGCCTGCTGCAGCTCCCGGGCCTTGCCAATATCTGGATCCCGCCGATCCGCAACCGCATCGACATGCTCGCCACCGGCATCAAGAGTCCGCTCGGCATCAAGGTATCCGGCACGGATCTCGCCGACATCGAGCGCGCCGCAGGGGAGATCGAGCGCGTGGTGAAGGGGGTGACGGGCGTGTCCTCGGTGCTGGCCGAGCGCGTGACGGGCGGCCGCTACATCGACGTGACGGTGGACCGCCATGCCGCGGCGCGCTATGGCCTGTCCATCGCCGAAGTGCAGTCGGTGGTGACCAGCGCGGTGGGCGGCGAGACCATCGCCGAGACGATCGAGGGCCGGCGCCGCTTTCCGATCAGCGTGCGCTATCCGCGCGAGCTGCGCGACTCGGTGAGCGCCCTGAAGGCGCTGCCCTTTGTCGCCGACTCTGGTGCGCAGCTCACGCTGGGCAGCGTGGCTGCGATCGGCATCAGCGACGGCCCGCCGCTGCTGCGCTCGGAAAACGCGCGCCTCGCGGGCTGGATCTACGTGGATATCCGCGGGCGCGACCTTGCCGCGGTCGTGCGCGACGCGCAGAGGGCAGTGGCGGCGCAGGTAAAGCTGCCGCCGGGCGTGTCGCTTGCCTGGTCGGGGCAGTTCGAGTACCTGGAGCGCGCCAAGGCGCGGCTGGCGGTCGTCGTGCCCTTCACGCTGCTCATCGTCTTCGTCCTGCTCTACCTCGCCTTCCGGCGCTGGGAGGAGGCACTGCTGATCATGGTGACATTGCCTTTCGCGCTGGTCGGTGGCTTCTGGCTGCTGTGGCTGCTCGGCCACAACCTGTCGGTGGCGGGCGCGATCGGCTTCATCGCGCTCGCCGGTGTCGCGGCGGAATTCGGCGTGGTGATGCTCGTCTACCTGCGGCAGGCTATCGAGGGGCGCGGACCGGGCATCACGCACGCACAGCTCGCCGAGGCGATCGACGAGGGCGCGGTGCTGCGAGTGCGTCCAAAGACCATGACGGTGGCGGTGATTCTCGCGGGCCTGGCGCCACTGCTGCTGAGCGACGGTGCCGGCGCCGAGGTGATGCAGCGCATCGCTGCGCCGATGATCGGCGGCATGATCACGGCACCCCTGCTGTCCATGCTGGTAATTCCCGCGGCCTATTACCTGATGAGAAAGGGCAGGGCAGGTGTTTGACGTGGGTCAAGGCCCGTTGGGCGCCGAGGTGGAGCATACGCTTTGGGCATCTGAACCGGTGGAGGGTTAAATGCGCCAGTGGGCGCCCGCATTCGCGGTGCTCGCAGTCCTGTTCCTGCTTGCGCGGCCCATATGCGCGGCGCAGGATCTTCGCTTACCTGCGGCGCAGGCCGTCGTTAGCGCGTTGTCGCAGGACGTTCCGCACGCGCCGGATCACGCGGCTGGCTGCTGCGACTCAATCGAGGCGGCTGGCATCGCCACGCATTCGCCGCTTGCAGCCACTACGTGGGCGAAGGCGCTTCCCGCCCACGCAGTCGTCCGCGCGCAATCGCGCATAGCGCCCTTGCCCTTCGCCGGCGGTGCTCCGCCGCCGCCACCGCTCTCGTATCACGCACGCTCGGCGCGCATTCGGCGCTGAGATTCCGGCTCCACCACTACCGCTCGCCCGGCGCTGCGCGCCGGCGCGCGGCGATTCGCTTCGCTTCGAGCCAGTGCAGGGAAAGGAGCATCAAATGGACAACATGCTGACAGGACTCGGCGGCGCCCTCGCCAGCGGCGTGGCGCTCGCTTGCGCGGCGTCGCTGACCGCACTGGCGCAGCCGGCTCATGCGCAGACCCAGACCCAGACGCGAGGGCTGATCTTCCATTACGGCCTCGTTCCCTCCGAGATGGTGCTCTCGCACCCGCAGTCGCACGAAGAACGCCGCATGCACCCGGGCGACGCGCGCAAGGGCCGCAGCCACCTCGTGCTGGCGATCTTCGATGCGGAAAACGGCGAGCGTATCGCTATGGCGACGGTAATGGCGTACATCACGCTTGTTGGCGGCGCGAGCACTACCAAGGCGCTCGAGCCGATGGAGATCGCCGGCAAGGCGAGCTTCGGCGCCTTCGTGCCGGTGGGCGCGCCGGGCATCTACAAGATCCGCTTCGAGGTGAAGCGTCCCGGCGTGCCGGGGACCGACAAGGCGGAGTTCGAATATCGCATCGCCGATTCCCGGCGCCAATGAAAGGACCCTGCATCGTGAAAGCACTCTACAGCCTGCTGATTGCAGCAACCTTCCTGCTCAATGCCGCGCCCGGCGTGACCGCGGAGTTCGGCCCTCGCGCGAGCAGCGCGTCGGGCGTCACCGTGAAGGTGACGCCCAAGGACGTGTCTCCGCAGGCCGCGGTCTGGACGTTCGCGGTGGTGCTCGACACGCACAGCCAGGACTTGCGCGACGACCTCGCGAAGACCGCAAGCCTCGTGGATGCTCGCGGGGCTCGCCATGCACCGCTCGCCTGGGAGGGCGCGCCGCCGGGCGGCCATCATCGCGCGGGCGTGCTGCGCTTCAAGGGCCTGGGCGCCCAAGCCGGCGGGCTCGAGCTGCACATCCAGCGCGCGGGCGAGCAGTCGCCGCGCGTGTTCCGCTGGAAGCTGAACTAGGAGGCCTGAATCATGCATGCAATCGCCGTCTACGCCCGCCCAATGCGCTTCGGCGGGATCGCCCTCGCTGCACTGCTCGCGGTCTACGTCGTCGCGCTGACGCTGGTGTCGGGCTGGACCTTCACCGCCGAGCAGATCGCCGAGTTCTGGATGTACATCGTGCCGCTTGCCGCCGGCTTCGGCCTGCAGGTCGCCCTGTTCGTGCGCCTGCGCGAGGTCGTCAGCCGAGCCAGGGAGGCCGGCGCCGTCGTCGCGGCCTCGGGAACGACCTCGACCGCGGCGATGGTGTCGTGCTGCGCGCACTACCTCGCCAACGCCGCGCCGGTGCTCGGCGCAAGCGGGCTGGTGGCCTTCGCCGCGCAATTCCAGCTGGAGCTGTTCTGGGTGGGCCTCGCGTTCAACGCCGCGGGCATCGCCTACGTGGGCACGAAGCTGGTGCGCGCGACGAAGGCGCACGCGCAATGCGTGACCTAAGAGGCGAACGCGGAGGATCGCGCATATGAAAGATCCCGTCTGCGGCATGAATGTCGAGCCGGGCAAGGAAGCCGGGCGCTTCGCCTACGCCGGCAAGACCTACCTCTTTTGCTCGAAGCGCTGCCTGCAGGCCTTCAGCGCCGACCCGGCGCGCTATCTCGGCGGCACTGCCGCCGCGGGCGGCAGCCATGCGCCGCACGAACGGCATGCGGGCCACGCCCACGCGGCGCAAGCAGTATCGAGCCCTGCAACCGCCGCGCGTGCGAAACCGAGCGCGCAGTACACCTGCCCAATGCACCCGGAGGTGCTTAAGGACGCGCCCGGGGACTGCCCGATCTGCGGCATGGCGCTCGTGCCGGTGGGCGCGGCAGCTGCCGAGGAGGACAACGCGGAGCTACGCGACCTGACGCGCCGGCTGTGGGTGGGCGTGGTGCTGTCCATTCCGATGGTGGTGCTCGCGATGTCACCCATGGTGGGCATCATGGAACCGTTCGGCCTCATGCCGCGCACGCGCGGCTGGATCGAGTTCGCGCTGGGCACGCCGGTGGTGCTGTGGGTGGGCTGGCCGATCCTCGCCAAGTTCGCGCGCTCGCTGCGCGGCTGGCGCCTCAACATGTACTCGCTGATAGGCCTTGGCGTTGGACTCGCTTACATGTTCAGCCTGGCAGCCGTGCTGCTGCCCGACATCTTTCCCAATGAATTCCGCGAGCACGACGGCTCGGTTGGCACGTACTTCGAGGCGGCGGCCGTAATCGTGACACTCGTGATCCTCGGCGACGTGCTGCAGCTGCGCGCCATGGGGCAGACGAGCCAGGCGATCCGGCAGCTCCTCGAGCTCGCGCCCAATCTCGCCTGGCGCCTGCAGGCGGACGGCAGCGAGGCACAGGTGCCGCTGGAGTCGGTGCAGGTGGGCGACCGGCTGCGTGTCAAGCCCGGCGAGAAGATCCCGGTGGACGGCGCGCTGATCGAGGGCGAAAGCCGGGTGGACGAATCCATGATTACCGGCGAGCCCGTGCCGGTAGCGAAGAAGCCTGGGGATCGCGTCACCGGCGCGACGGTCAACGGCAGCGGCTCGCTCGTGATGCGTGCCGAGCGCGTGGGATCGGAGACGCTCCTCGCGCGCATTGTGCACATGGTGGCGGAGGCACAGCGTACCAAGGCGCCGATCCAGCGCCTCGCCGACCTCATTGCAGCGTATTTCGTGCAGACCGTGGTGGCGATTGCAGTGATCACGGCGGTCGTGTGGTGGCTCTTCGGCCCGGCTCCCGCGCTCACCTACGCGCTGCTCAACGCGGTGGCCGTGCTGATCATCGCTTGCCCCTGTGCGGTGGGGCTTGCCACGCCGATCTCGATGACCGTGGCCATGGGGCGCGGCGCAAGCATGGGCATCCTGTTCCGCAGCTCGGAGGCAATCGAGCGCATGCGCACGATCGACACGGTGGTCGTCGACAAGACGGGCACCCTCACGCTAGGCAAGCCCGCGCTCACGGACTTCGCCTGCGAAGGCATGGAGGAGGGGGACGCGCTCGCGCTCGTCGCGGGTGTCGAGCAGCTCTCCGAGCACCCGATCGCGACCGCGATCGTCGCGGGCGCGAAGGCGCGCGGCGCGACGCTTGCGCGCGCGGAGGACTTCAAGGCGGTGAACGGACTTGGCGTCGAGGCGCGCGTCGGCGGGCGCAGCGTGCTCGTCGGCAGCCGCGCGTTCCTCGCGCAACATGGCGCCGATGCCGGCGCCTGGGAGGCGCGCGCGGAGCATTGGCGCGCGGAGGCGAAGACTGTCGTGTTCTTCGCCGTGGACGGCCGCGCCTACGGCATCGCGGCAGTCGCCGACCCGGTGAAGGACAGCACGCCGGACGCGATCGCGGCACTGAAGAGGCGCGGCGTGCGCATCGTCATGCTGACCGGCGACTCCAAGCGCACCGCCGCAGTCGTCGCTCGCCAGCTCGGCATCGACGAGGCGGTGGGTGAAGTGCTGCCCGAGCACAAAGCGCGCGAGGTGAAGCGGCTGCAGTCCGAGGGGCGCAAGGTGGCAATGGCGGGCGACGGCATCAACGACGCGCCGGCGCTCGCGCAAGCCGACGTCGGCATTGCCATGGGCACCGGCACCGACGTGGCGATGGAAAGCGCCGCGGTGACGCTGGTGAAGGGCGACCTGCGGGGCATCGCGCGCGCGGCGGCGCTGTCGCGCGCCACCATGCGCAATATCCGCCAGAACCTCGCCTTCGCCTTCGGCTACAACGCCCTCGGCATCCCGGTGGCAGCAGGCGTGCTGTATCCGGTGTTCGGGCTCCTGCTCTCGCCGGTCTTCGCCGGCGCCGCGATGGCCTTGAGCTCGGTGTCGGTCGTCACCAACGCGCTGCGGCTGCGCCGCGTGGCGCTGCTGGAGCACGAATGAAGCGCAGCGCGCCCGCCGCAGCGCTCGCGCCGCTCCTCACCGGCCTGGCGCTGCTCCTTGCCGCGTGCGGCGAAGAGCAGCGGGGCGAGGACCCGCGCGCGGACCCGCGCGATGCGGCGCGCGTCGCGCTCGGCGCGAAGGTGTACGCGCAGCATTGCGCGGCGTGCCACGGCGCGCGCCTGGAGGGCCAGCCCGACTGGCGCAAGCGCTTGCCGAACGGGCGCCTGCCCGCCCCGCCGCACGACGAGAGCGGCCACACCTGGCATCACCCCGATTACGTGCTGTTCGCCATTGCACGCGATGGCCTGGTGCCGCCCTACGCGCCGCAGGGTTACGCGTCCGACATGCCCGCCTATCGCGGCGTGCTCAAGGACGAGGAGATCTGGGCGGTGCTCGCCTTCATCAAGTCGCATTGGACGTCGCGCCAGGTTCTCGAGGCGCGCGCAGAAATCAACCGTCAAGCGAGGTCACGATGACACTGAAGCAATCACTGCGGCTCGCCGCCGCATTTGTCCTGATCGCGGCTGGCGCGGTCCAGGCGCAAGTCACGCTCACGCACGTGCACGGCCTTGCCTACAGCGGCGACGGCAAGCGCATCATGATCCCGAGCCATCATGGCCTCGCCGTCTACGAGAACGGCAGGTGGAGCATGGCGCCCGGCCCGGAGCACGACTACATGGGCTTCGCGGCGACGGCGCGGCACTTGTACAGCAGCGGCCATCCTGCGCAGGGCTCCGGCCTGGTGAATCCTTTCGGCGTGATCCGCAGCAGGGACGGCGGCAGGACCTGGGACAAGCTCGGGCTGCAAGGCGAAACCGATTTCCACCTGCTTGCCACCGGCTGGAACACCAACGCCATTTACGTGTGGAACCCGGCGCCCAGCTCGCGCATGCGCAAGCCCGGCCTGCATTACACGCTCAACGAGGGCATGCAATGGAAGCCCGCGCAGGCGGCGCGCCTGCAGGGCGAGCCGCACGCGCTCGCCGTGCATCCGGACGACCCGGCGACCGTCGCGGTGGCGACCTCCAAAGGCATATTCCTCTCGCGCGATTCGGGCGAGCGCTTCGTGCCCGTGGCCGAACGCACGGAAGGTCTCGCGGCGTTCTTCGACCTGGATGGCAAGCACCTCTGGGCGAGCACCTACGACGGGCGGCCGCAGCTCGCGCGCCTGCCGCTCGCGGGCGGCGGCAACACGCAAGCGGCGTTGCCGCGTCTGGCCGACGACGCGGTCGCCTACATCGCGCAGAACCCGGCCGCGCGCAGCGAGTACGCGATCGCCACGTTCGCGCGCAGCGTGTACCTGTCGACGGACGCGGGCCGCAGCTGGCGGCAGGTCGCCTCACGCGGCAGGACGAACTGACACATCGGATATCCAACCAGCAAAAGGAGCGACTCATGAAACGCACATTGATTGCAGCAACCGCCGTGGCGCTCGCCGTCGCCGCGTCGGCGTTCGCCCAGCCGGGCCCCGGAGGCGGTTACGGCCCGGGCTATGGCATGGGCCCGGGCATGATGGGCGGCTATGGACCCGGCTACGGCATGGGTCCGGGCATGATGAGCGGCTACGGCCCCGGCTACGGCATGGGCCCCGGAATGATGGGCGGTTATGGCATGGGCCCGGGCATGATGGGCGGCTACGGCATGGGGCCGGGCATGATGGGCGGCTTCGGCGGCCTGTATGGTCTTGACCTCTCGGAGGAGCAGCGCACCAAAGTCTCGGAGATCCGGCGCGAGCTCTTCGGCAAGCACTGGGCACTGATGGGCACCATGCACCAGCAGGACGGCCCGCTCGAGGAAGCCTTTGTTTCCGGGAAGTTCGACGAGAAGGCAGCGCGCAAGGCGTTCGACGCGATGAGCGAGGCGCGCAAGCAGATGTTCGAGGCCTCGCTGCAGGCGTACAAGCGCATCGACGCGCTGCTCACCCCGGAGCAGCGCAAGCAGTTGCAGAGCGGCTGGCGCGGCAACGTGCCCGCGCCGCGCAAGTAGCGCGCCTCGCAGGCCCGCGGCGCGCGAAACGGCGCCACCGGATCGCGCGCCCGCTGCGAAATGCCCGGGAACGGGCATTGCGCGGCGCCGCGCGCGCTCCTAACCTGCCTTCCTTTCAGGCGGAGGCTGCACACATGGCGCCGGTCATCGACGTCCATACCCACATGCTCAACCATGCCTGGCTGAGGCTGCTCGAGCAGCACGGCCGGCCGCGCTACACGCTGAAGACCGTGACCGGGGGCCTGCGCGCCATTCACCTCGACCGCGCGCCGTTCATGACGCCGGTGCCGGAGATGTTCGACTGGGACCTGCGCATCAGGAACATGGACCGCGTCGGCATCGACGTCTCGGTGGTGTCGCTCACCTGCCCGAACGTCTACTGGGGCGGCGAGAAGGTGAGCCTCAAAGCCGCGCAGGTGATGAACGACGAGATGGCCGGGGCGCGCAAGGCGTGGCCCGACCGCATCCAGTGGTTCTGCTCACTGCCCTGGCAGTACGAGAAGGCCGCGCTCGCCGAGCTCAAGCGCAGCCTGAAGGCCGGCGCCTGCGGCGTGATGGTACTCGCCAACATCGGCGGCAAGGCGCTGACCGACCCGGCATTCGCCGGGATCTGGAAGGCGATCGACGACGCGAAGCTCCCGGTGCTGGTGCACCCGACCGCGCCGCCCGGGGTGAAGGAGATGGAGATGACGCAGTTCCAGCTCACTGCGTCGATCGGTTTCACCACCGACACCACGCTGGCGCTGGCGCGCATGATCTACGACGGCTTCTTCGACCGCTACCAGGGCCTCAAGATCATCGGCGGCCACGCCGGCGGCACGCTGCCCTACCTGATCGGGCGCCTGGACCAGTGCTACGAGCAGATCCCGGCCTGCCGCACGAAGACGCGGGAGAAGCCCAGCCTGCATGCGCGGCGCATCTACGCCGACTCGGTGGTGTTCACCGACGATGTGCTGGCGATGGCGCTGCGCGTCTTCGGCACCGGCAACGTGCTCTACGGCTCGGACTACCCGCACACCATCGGCGACCCGATCGGCTGCCTGGCGCGCGTGGACCGGCTGCCCGACGGCGTGCGCAGCCGCGTGCGCGGCGAAAACGCCCAGCGCATCTTCAATTTTCGTTAGGCCGGTAGCTTCGTACTAGCCGCCGCGCGCGGCGAGGCGGTCGGCGCGCCGCGCGCAGCGCTCGACGAAACCGTCGCGATGCAGCTCGCTCGCCGCCGGCGCGTCGAACACCTCGTGCACCTCGGTGCGCAGGAAGGCTTCGTCCTCCGGCGTATGCACGAACCAGCGCAGCGCAGCGGGAAACGCGCGGATCGCCACCATGTCGTCCTCCAGCCGCCCGAGGAAGAACTCGCGCGTGGCGCCCGCATCGCGCGACAGGGCCGCATTGCGGATGAAATCCCCCCCCTCCCGGCACTCGGTGGCGGTATGCGGCTGGGCTGCCGCCGTCAGGGCCCAGGCCGCCGCTGCCAGGACAATTATCCGCATGGCCCGGCCACCCTATGCCCTCCCGGGGCACCAGTCCATTTGCAGTGCAGCACGACCCAAACCCTTGCCGGGGTTTAGACTTATTCCCCTGCCCGGGGGAAGGCCGAGATGACGATCTACTTCGACGGCGCTGTGCGCAGGATCCGCGACTTGCCGGTTTCGGAAGCCGAGCGTGCCGCGCGCGTGCAGCTCGCCGCCTGCTACCGCGTCTTCCACCATCTCGGCTGGACCGAGATGATCTTCAACCACATCACGCTGCGCGTGCCGGGCCCGGAGCGCCTGTTCCTCATCAATCCCTTCGGCCTGCACTACAGCGAGATCACCGCCTCGAGCCTGGTACTCATCGACATCGAGGGCAACCCGGTGCGCGAGACGCAATGGCCGGTGAACCGCGCGGGCTTCGTCATCCATAGCGCCATCCACGCCAATGTCGAGCAGGCGCACTGCGTGATGCACACGCATACCACCACCGGCATGGCGGTCGCCAGCCTGAAGCAAGGCCTGTCGCCGACCAACTTCTACGCCGCGCAACTGCACGGCCAGGTGGCCTACCACGACTTCGAGGGCATCACGGTGGAGGAGGGCGAGAAGCTGCGCCTGGTGAAGAGCCTCGGCAGGAAGCGCGCCCTCATCCTGCGCAACCACGGCCTGCTCGCCTGGGGCCCGACGCTGCCCGAGGCCTTCATGATGCTCTGGACGCTGCAGCGCGCCTGCGACGTGCAGATCGCCGCGTCGGCCGCGGGGGCGCTCAACCCGATTCGCGAGGAAGTGTTCGCGCAGACCGTGCGCGAATCCGGCCCCGGCGAGAAGCGCACCTGCGACGACGTGTTCGCCGCCATGGTGCGGCAAGTCGAAGCCGCTGACCCCACCTATCACCAGTAAGCGCGTCACCGAAACGAGAGGCCAAGCCCATGCTCGCTGCCGCCCTTGACCGCTTCCCCGCCCTGCGCGACCTGCGCTTGCAGTTCGCCGCCCTCGCTGCCGTGGTTGCGCTGCCGTTCGTGGCCGGCGCCGCCTACGACATCTGGTTCGCGATGCAGGCGACCTCCAGCGCGATCCATTCCGGCCCGCGCTCCGACGTGATCGAAGTGCGCATCGGCGGGCTCGCCATCGCGCTCATCGTCTCGGGGCTGCTCGCCGTGCTGATCCTGCAGCGCATGATGCCGGGCAACGGCGACGATCTGCGCGCGGCCGCGCCGCGCGACCTGCGCGCCTTGAACGCGCTGCTGGAGCGCAGGGTGGCCACGCGCACGCGCGACCTGGAGCGCTCCATCCGCGAGCTGGAAGCCTTCACTCAGGTGATCTCCAGCAACCTGCGCGCGCCGCTCGGCGCGATCGCCGCCTGCGCCACGCTGATCGAGCGCCACCACCGCGCGGGCCTGGACGCCGAGGGCAGCACGCTGTTCGCCCGCATGCGCGGCAACGCGCTGCTCATGGACCGGATGATCGGGGGCCTGATCGACTATGCGCGGCTGGCGCGCCGCCGGCTCGTCGTGCAGCAGGTGGACATGTCGGAAATCGTCCGCTCCGCGGTCGAGGACATGCACCTCGCCGTGCTGGACGACGAGCGCATTCAGGTCGGGCGCCTGCCCATCGTGCCGGCGGACGCGTCGCTGTTCGCGCTCGCCTGGCGGCACCTGATCGACAACGCGCTCAAGTTCTCCGCGTCGGCGCGCGACCGCAAGGTGCGCATCGAGGGCGAGGTGCGCCACGGGGTCGCGGAGTTCCGCGTCAGCGACCGCGGCGCGGGCTTCGATCCGGCCCAGGCCGGCAGGCTGTTCAGCCTCTTCGAGCGCCTGCACGACGAGGAGGAGTACCCGGGCGTCGGCGTCGGCCTGGCGATCGTCAAGCGCGTGGTCGAGCGCCACGGCGGCGTGGTCTGGGCCGAGGGCGAGCCCGGCAAGGGCGCCACGTTCGGCTTTTCGCTGCCGCTCGGATTGGCTGCCGGGGAGGCGCCGGCCCCACGGAGTTGACGTTGACGTAAACGTCAACTAGGCTCACGGACAACCATGGAAGCCTTGGCCGAGGCCGCATGACCGACCTGTCCGAGTCGAAGAGCCTCGTCTACAAGGCGAAGCACAAGATCCGCTTCGTCACCGCGGCAAGCCTGTTCGACGGCCACGACGCCTCGATCAACATCATGCGCCGCATCCTGCAGGCCTCGGGTGCGGAGGTGATCCACCTCGGCCACAACCGCTCGGTGGAGGACGTGGTCACCGCGGCGCTGCAGGAGGACGTGCAGGGCGTGGCCGTGTCCTCATACCAGGGCGGGCATCTCGAGTACTTCAAGTACATGGTGGACCTGCTGCGCGAGCGCGGCGGCGCGCACATCCAGGTGTTCGGCGGCGGCGGCGGCGTGATCGTCGCCGAGGAGATGCAGGCGCTGCACGACTACGGCGTGGCGCGCATCTACTCGCCCGAGGACGGCCAGAAGATGGGCCTGCAGGGCATGATCAACGACATGCTGGCGCGCTGCGACTTCGACGTGGCGCGCCATGCGCCGAAGAAGCTCGCGCCGGGCGAGCCGCGCGCGCTGGCGCAGGTGATCAGCGCGCTCGAGCTCGGCGCCTACGGCGACCGCGCCGGGCTTGCGGCGGCGGCGGCGGCCAATCCGGCGCCGGTGCTCGGCATTACCGGCACCGGCGGCGCGGGCAAGAGCTCGCTCACCGACGAGCTGGTGCGGCGCTTCCGCCTGGACCAGGACGATGCGCTGAGGATCGCCATCCTCTCGGTGGACCCGACGCGCAAGAAGACGGGTGGCGCGCTGCTCGGCGACCGCATCCGCATGAACGCCATCGGCGGCGCGAACATCTTCATGCGCTCGCTCGCCACGCGCGACTCTGGCGCCGAGATCGCCAGGTGCCTGCCGGACGCCATCGCCGCCGCGCGCGCGGCGGGCTACCAACTGATCATCGCCGAGACCTCCGGCATCGGCCAGGGCAACGCGGCGATCGTGCCGCTCGCCGAGGCGACGCTCTACGTGATGACGCCCGAATTCGGCGCCGCAAGCCAGCTCGAGAAGATCGACATGCTGGACTACGCCGATTTCGTGGCGATCAACAAGTTCGACCGCCGCGGGGCCGAGGATGCGCTGCGCGACGTGAGGAAGCAGGTGCAGCGCAACCGCACGAGCTTCAATGCCGCCCCCGAGTCGATGCCGGTGTTCGGCACCATCGCCGCGCGCTTCAACGACGACGGCGTCACCGCGCTCTACCACGCGGTGAAGGACCGCCTCGTGGAAAAGGGCCTCAAGCTGCAGGCGGGCAAGCTTGCGCGGCCCGCGGGACGCGTGTCCTCCAACGTGCACGCCATCGTGCCGCCCAGGCGCGCGCGCTACCTCGCCGAGATCGCCGAGTCCCTGCGCGGCTACCACGCGCACGCGCAGTCGCAGGCGCGCCTGGCGCGCGAGCGCCAGAGCCTGCTGGAGGCGAAGCGCATGAGCGGCCTTGCCGCGCTCGAGCCGCTGATCGCCGAGAAGGACGCCGCGCTCGATGCGCGCTCGAGGAAGCTGCTGGAAATGTGGCCGCAGACGGTGAAGGCCTATTCGGGCGACGAGTACGTGGTGCGCATCCGCGGCAAGGAGGTTCGCACGCGCCTGAACAGCGTCTCGCTCTCGGGCACCAAGGTGCCCAAGGTGGCGCTGCCGAGGTTCGAGGACGCGGGCGAGATCCTGCGCTGGCAGCTGCGCGAGAACGTGCCGGGGTCCTTCCCCTATACCGCGGGCGTGTTCGCCTTCAAGCGCGAGAACGAGGATCCGACGCGCATGTTCGCGGGCGAGGGCGATGCCTTCCGCACCAACAAGCGCTTCCACCTGCTGTCCAAGGACATGCCGGCCAAGCGCCTGTCCACCGCCTTCGATTCGGTGACGCTCTACGGCTTCGAGCCCGACGAGCGGCCGGACATCTACGGCAAGGTGGGCAACTCGGGGGTGTCGATCGCCACGCTCGAGGACATGAAGGTGCTGTACTCGGGCTTCGACCTGTGCGCGCCCAACACCTCGGTGTCGATGACCATCAACGGGCCGGCGCCGACGATCCTGGCGATGTTCTTCAACACCGCGATCGACCAGCAGCTCGACAAGTTCAGGAAGGACAACGGCCGCGAGGCGACCGAAGACGAGGCGGCGAAGATCCGCGCCTGGACGCTGTCCACCGTGCGCGGCACGGTGCAGGCGGACATCCTCAAGGAAGACCAGGGACAGAACACCTGCATCTTCTCCACCGAGTTCTCGCTCAAGGTGATGGGCGACATCCAGGAGCACTTCATCCACCACGAGGTGAAGAACTTCTACTCGGTCTCGATCTCCGGCTACCACATCGCCGAGGCCGGCGCGAACCCGATCAGCCAGCTCGCCTTCACGCTCGCCAACGGCTTCACCTTCGTGGAAGCCTACCTCGCGCGCGGCATGCACATCGACGACTTCGCGCCGAACCTGTCGTTTTTCTTCTCCTACGGCATGGATCCCGAGTACGCGGTACTCGGGCGCGTGGCGCGGCGCATCTGGGCGGTGGCGATGCGCGAGCGCTACGGCGCCAACGAGCGCAGCCAGAAGCTCAAGTTCCACTCGCAGACCTCGGGACGCAGCCTGCACGCGCAGGAGATCGCCTTCAACGACATCCGCACCACGCTGCAGGCGCTCATCTCCAGCTACGACAACACCAACTCGCTGCACACCAACGCCTACGACGAGGCGATCACCACGCCCACGGAGGACTCGGTGCGCCGCGCGATGGCGATCCAGCTGATCATCAACCGCGAGTGGGGCCTCTCGAAGAACGAGAACCCCAACCAGGGCAGCTTCATCATCGAGG
>DASWBP010000057.1:0-6560 GCA_036390555.1 Burkholderiales bacterium
CGAAGCGCCGATGATGGACAAGGCGGCGACGCAACCGCCGCTCGCGCCGCCAAACGGACGCCCCTACAACCCGGTCGTCACGCTGAACGGCTGGACGCTGCCCTGGCGCATGAACAACGGCTGGAAGGAGTTTCATCTCGTCGCGGAACCGGTGCGCCGGCAGATGGCGCCCGGCATGACCGCGCACCTGTGGGGCTACAACGGACAGTCGCCGGGCCCCACGATCGAGTGCGTCGAGGGCGACAAGCTGCGCATCTTCGTCACCAACAAGCTGCCCGAGCACACCACCATCCACTGGCACGGCGTCCTGTTGCCCAGCGGCATGGACGGCGTGGGCGGCCTCACGCAGCCGCAGATTCCCTCGGGCAAGACCTTCGTCTACGAGTTCCAGATGAAGAAGTCGGGCACCTTCATGTACCACCCGCATGCCGACGAGATGGTGCAGATGGCCATGGGCATGATGGGCTTCCTCGTCGTGCACCCGAAGGAACCGTCGTTCATGCGCGTGGACCGCGACTTCGTCTTCCTCATCAACGCCTACGATATCGATCCGGGCAGCGCCACGCCGCGCGTGAACACCATGACCGACTTCAACCTCTGGTCGTGGAACTCGCGCGTCTTCCCGGGCATCGATCACCTCACCGTGAGGAAGGGTGACCGCGTGCGCATCCGCATCGGCAACCTGACGATGACCAACCATCCGATCCACCTGCACGGCTACGACTTCGAGGTGACCGGCACCGACGGCGGCTGGGTGCCAAAGTCCGCTCGCTGGCCCGAGGTGACGACCGACGTCGCCGTGGGCCAGATGCGAGCCATCGAGTTCACCGCCAACGAGCCCGGCGACTGGGCGTTCCACTGCCACAAGTCGCACCACACGATGAACGCCATGGGGCACAACGTGCCCACGATGATCGGCGTGGACCACCGCGGCGTGGCGCAGAAGATCATGCGCCTCGTGCCGGACTACATGGTGATGGGCGAGCGCGGCATGGCCGACATGGGCGAGATGGAGATGCCGCTGCCGGAGAACACGCTGCCGATGATGACCGGAAGCGGGCCTTTCGGGCCACTCGAGATGGGCGGCATGTTCACCGTGGTGAAGGTGCGCGAGGGTCTGGCGCGCAACGATTACCGGGATCCAGGCTGGTACAAGCACCCGCCGGGAACGGTCGCGTACGCCTGGACGGGCGAGCCGCCGCGCGCGCAGCGCAAGGAGCCGCTCGCGAACGCCGGCCGCGTGCTGAAGGTGCGCAAGCCCGGCGGCCACTCGGGACACTGACAGGGGAGAAGCGATGACGGGGCACATACAATGAGGACGATGATTGCGGTCATTGCCGCGTTCGGCATTGCGCAAGTTGCGCTCGCGCACGGCGAGAAGGCGGGCGCGGCGCCGGCGTTCGATTATGCGAAGGCGCAGCCTACGCCTTTCGGCATCGCCGCCGACCCGCGCAAGGCGAAGCGGACCATCCGCGTGGGCATGGACGACAAGATGCGCTTCGTCCCCTCGAAGATCGAGGTGCGGCGCGGGGAAATCGTGCGCTTCGTCGCCGCGAACGAGGGCCAGGTGCTGCACGAGATGGTGCTCGGCACGATGGAAGACCTCAAAGCACATGCCGAGCTGATGAAGAAATTCCCCGACATGGAGCACGACGAGCCGCACATGGCCCACGTCGCGCCGGGCAAGACCGGCGAGATCGGCTGGCGCTTTACTCGGCCGGGGACGTTCCATTTCGGCTGCCTGGTCCCGGGGCACTTCGAGGCCGGAATGGTGGGTACGATCACGGTACGTTGACAAGGAGAGCACAGATGAAACGCATGGCACTGGCATTGGCGCTGGCGCTCGGCGCCACCGCGGCGCTCGCGCAGCTCACCGATGGTGAGATCCGCAAGGTGGACAAGGACGCCAAGAAGATCACCATCAAGCACGGCGAGATCAAGAACCTGGACATGCCGCCGATGACCATGGTGTTCCAGGTGAAGGATCCCGCGTTGCTAGAGAAGGCGAAGGCGGGCGACAAGGTGAAGTTCAACGCCGAGAAGGTCGGCGGGCAATATTTCGTCACCCGCATCGAGGCGGCCAAGTGAGATCGCGACGCATTTGACCTTGATCAAACGCGGAATAGCCGGGACATGGGCTAATGCGCGCATGACGACCAGGCGCGGTTTCCTGCTGACGGCTGGGGCGCTGCTGCTCGGCAGCCTGCCCGGCGCGCGCGCGCAGGGCGTGCCGCGCGTCCTGGTGTACAAGAACGCCGCCTGCGGCTGCTGCGGCGAGTGGATCAAGCACATGCGGGCCAACGGCTTCCAGGTCGATGCGCGCGATGTGGCCGACGTTGCGCCGATCAGGCGGCAGAACCTGGTGCCCGATGCACTTGCCTCGTGCCATACGGCGCTGGTGGCGGGCTATGTCATAGAGGGCCACGTGCCGGCAGCGGATGTCTGGCGGCTGCTGCGCGAGCGGCCTGCCGTGAAAGGGCTCGCCGTTCCGGGAATGGTGGTGGGCTCGCCGGGCATGGAGCAGGGCAAGCCGCAGCCTTACGCGACGATCGCTTTCGACACGCGTGGCACGCGCGTCTTCGCGCAGCACTGATGCGCGCACCCACGATTCGCCACTTCGCGCTAGCGCTCGTCGCGCTGCTGGTGCATGCGCAGGCGAGCGTCGCAGCCGCCGGCTGCTCGATGGATCGCGCAGAAATGGCGCAGACGGCTGCGCACGCCTGCTGCGAGCTGCAGGTGGTCGAGCCGGGACCAATGCTCGACACCGTGTGCGTCGCGCACTGCACCGCCGATCTGCAGCGCTTTGAGGCGCGCGGGGCGCTCGTGCGCGCCGCGTCGGCATCGCCGGTGCTTGCCGTGCCCGAACCCGAGGGCGGACCGCCGCAGTCTTGCGGCAGCACCGCGATGCCGGTCGCCGTGGTGCCGTTGCGCATCCTCTTCCAGAGCTTCCTCGCCTGATCCGCCGCGCTTGACCGAAGGCCGCCGGCACGTGCCGGCGGCGGTCTTGCGAACCGGAGGATCGAATGCGTATTGCAGTCACCATTCTGGCGGCGCTCATCGCCGCCGCGAGCGCGCGGGCGAGCGCGCTGGAGCTGGGATTCGAAGAGGCGCAGCGGCTCGCGCTGGAAGGCCAGCCCGCGCTGCGGGCCCTGGAGCACGCCGTGCGCGCCGCGAACGAGAACGCGGTCGCCGATGCGGCGCTCCCCGATCCGCGCCTGAAGGTCGGTGCGCTCAACTTTCCCGTGCAGGGCTTTCCGAGCGCGCGCGACGACATGACGCAGGTGGGCGTAAGCTGGGAGCAGGCCTTCCCGGGCGGAGACAAGCGCCGCTTGCGAGCCGAGCGCGCGCAGGCCGAAGCCGGCCAGCTGCGGGTCGAGGTGCAAAGCCAGATGCAGACGATCCGGCGCGACGCCGGGCTCGCTTGGATCGAGGCATGGACCGCGACGGGCCTGGTGCGCCTAGCCGGCGAGCTCGAGTCGGAGTTGCAGCGCTCGCTCGAGCTCTCGCGCATCCCGCTCGCCGCAGGCAGGGGATCGCCGGCCGAGGTGCTCGCCGCGCGCCAGGCGCTGGCGCTCGCGGTCGATCGCCGCCTAGAGCTCGGCCAGCAGGCCGCGCGCGCGCGCGCCGCACTCGCCCGCTGGGTGCCGCAAGCGGCATCGCGGCCGCTGCCGGAGGCCGCGCCGCAGCTCGCGCCGCACGCGCCGCTCGAGTCCCTGCGGCGCGCACTGGAATCGCACCCGCAGCACCAGGCGCAGTTCCTCATGCAGGGAGTGGCGCAGGCCGACGTGGCGCTCGCGCGCGAGGCGACCAAGGCCGACCGCATGATCGAGGTCGGCTACTACGCGCGCAGCGGCGAGCGCAGCGACATGCTGATGCTGCAGGTCGCGTTCGAGCTGCCCATCTTCTCGGCGAGCAAGCAGGATCGCCAGGTGGAGGCGAAGCTCGGGCAGCTTGAGCGCGTGCGCGAGATGCGGGCCGACCACTTGCGCGAGCTGCAGGCCGGGCTCCAGGCGGCCTACGAGGAGTGGCAGCTCGCCGGCGCAAGGTTGGAGAACGCGCGCGCGCAAGCAGTGCCGGCGGCGCGCGCAAGGCTCGATGTCCTGAGCGCGCAACACCGCGCGGCGGGTGCGGGCCTCGCCGCCGTTCTGGAGGGTCGGCGCGGCCTGGTGGAGGCACGCATGCAGGAGCTGCAGCTCGCCGGCGCGCTGGCCAGGTCGCGCGTCGCCCTGTCGTACTACGCAAGCGAGGGAGGTCACCAATGAGACGCTTGCTGCTCGTTCTCGCCGCCGCCGCGCTCGGCGTCGGCGCGTTCGTTGCCGGGCAGCGCAGCGCGCGGCACGATGCGCCGGCCGATTCCGCGCCCGTCGCCCCTGCGTCAGAGCGCAAGGTGCTTTACTGGCACGACCCGATGTACCCCCAGCAGAGGTTCGACAAGCCGGGGAAATCGCCCTTCATGGACATGCAGCTCGTACCGGTCTACGCCGAGGGCAAGGCCGCCGAGAGTGGCGTGACCGTGAGCGCGCAGGCGCAGCAGAACCTCGGCGTGCGCCTCGCGCCCGCCGAAGTAGGCGCGCTGGGCACGGATCTGCGCGCTGCCGGCTACGTCCAGGCGGATGAGCGCGGCATCGCGCGCGCTGAAGTAAGGAGCGCCGGCTGGGTCGAGCGGCTGCACGTGCGCGCGCTGAGCGACCCGGTGCGCGCCGGGCAGGTGCTCGCCGAGATCTATTCGCCGGAGCTGCTTGCGGCGCAGGAGGAATACCTCCTTGCGCGAAGCATGGCGCAGGCGAATCCGGCCGATGCCGCGCTCGCGCAGGCCGCACGCCGCAGGCTCGAGCTGCTCGGCGTGCCGCAGGAGGTGCTCGCACGACTCGACGCGGGGGGCGCCGCGGAGCGGCGCGTGCCGCTGCTTTCGCCGATTTCCGGCGTGGTGAGCGAGCTCGCAATACGCGAGGGCGCAATGGTTCAGGCGGGGGCAGCCGCGTTCACGGTGACCGACCTGTCCCGCGTGTGGGTTGCGATCGAAGTACAGGAAGCTCGCGGCGCGCTGCTCCGCCAGGGCGTCGCGGCAATCGCCACCGTGCGCACGCTGCCGGGCCGTACGTTCGCCGGCCGAGTGGACTACGTGTATCCCGAAGTCAGCGCGCAGACGCGCACCTTGCGCGCACGGGTCGTGCTCGCCAACCCGGGCCTCGCGCTCAAGCCCGGCATGTTCGCCGACGTGGAGCTCGGCGGCGCGGTGCGCAGGGTCCTTACGGTGCCGAGTGAAGCCGTGATCCAGACCGGCACGCGCAGCGTGGTGATCGTCGCCGAAGGCGGGCGCTTCCGCCCCGTGCAGGTGCGCATCGGCGCGGAGGCGCAGGGCCGCAGCGAAATCCGCGAGGGGCTCAAGGAGGGCGAGCTGGTGGTGGTGTCGGGCCAGTTCCTCATCGACTCAGAAGCGGGGCTGCGCGGTGCGCTCGAGCGCCTGCAGGAGCCAGGCGCACAGTCGACTCTGCACAAGGGTACCGGCCAGGTCACCGGCGTGGATGCCGGCAAGGGTAGGCTCGAACTGCACCACGATCCCATCGCATCGCTCAAGTGGCCGCACATGACGATGGAGTTCGTGTTGCGCGACAAGGGACAGCTGGGCAGCCTGAAGCCCGGCGACCGCGTCGAGTTCGAGCTGAGCGGCGTGCCCGACAAGGAAGGCGACCACGTCATCGAGCGCCTGCGGAGGCTGCAGTGATCGCTGCGCTCATCCGCTGGTCGCTCGGCAACCGCTTTCTCGTCCTCATGACGACGGCCTTCGTCGCCGCCTGGGGCACCTGGGCGGTGCTGCGCACGCCGCTCGATGCGCTGCCCGACCTCTCCGACGTGCAGGTGATCATTCGCACGCCGTTCCCCGGCCAGGCGCCGCGCATCGTCGAAGACCAGGTGACCTATCCGCTGACCACCACGATGATGTCGGTGCCCGGCGCGAAGACCGTGCGCGGCTACTCGTTCTTCGGCGATTCCTTCGTCTACATCCTGTTCGAGGACGGCACGGATGCCTACTGGGCCCGCTCGCGCGTGCTCGAGTACCTCAGCCAGGTGCAGTCGCGCCTGCCCGCGCAGGCCAAGCCCGCGCTCGGTCCCGACGCGACGGGCGTGGGCTGGATCTACCAGTACGCGCTCGTGGACCGCAGCGGCCGGCACGACCTGGGCGAGTTGCGGGCGCTTCAGGACTGGTTCCTCAAGTTCGAGCTGAAGAGCGTGCCGGACGTGGCGGAGGTGGCCACGGTGGGCGGCATGGTGCGCCAGTACCAGATCCAGCTCGAGCCGGAGCGCCTGCGGGCCTACGGCATTCCGCACACGCGCGTCATCGCAGCCGTGCAGGCGGCCAACCGCGAGTCGGGTGGCTCGGTGATCGAGCTGGGCGAGGCCGAGTACATGGTGCGCGCAAGCGGCTACCTCAAGACGCTCGAGGATTTCCGCGCGATCCCGCTCGCAGCGAGCGCCAAGGGGGTGCCGGTGCTGCTGGGCGACGTGGCGCGCGTGCAGGTCGGGCCGGAGATGCGCCGCGGCATCGCCGAATTGGACGG
>DASWBP010000058.1:0-3177 GCA_036390555.1 Burkholderiales bacterium
CCGCCCGGCCGCCAAGCCGCCCGGCCGCCTAGCCGCCTAGCCGTCTAGCCGCCGAGGCGCTGGAGCGCCGCCTTTGCGTTGTCGGCCATCTTGCCCGCCCTGCCGCCTTCGGATTTCCTGGCCGCGAACTCCTCGAGCACGCGCCGGTATGAAGCGAGCGCGGCGGCGCGATCGCCGGCTTGCTCCTCCAACTGCGCGCGCACGTACAGCAGGTTGAACAGCGAAGGGCCTCCCCGATCCGGATCGAGGTCGTCTTCCGGGAACAGCCAGCGGAAGGTCGCGAGGTGCTCCGCCGGCGGCAATGCGGCGAGAAGCGGCGCCTGCTCGTCGCTCGTGACGAAGCCGAAGTGGTAGATCGCCCAAAGCTTTCCCTTGAACGAGCCCGACCCCCAGCCCTTCCACTGCGCCTCGCCGGCGGTGCGCGCCTCGTTCGCGACGCGGATCGCCTCCGCCTGCCGCTCCGTGTTCTCGATCCAGACGTTGGTGTAGGACTGCAGCAGCGCGGAGACCTGCAGGGTGCGGACGTAGTCGCGTTCGCGCCCCGATTCGAGCGCGGCCGCGAAATGCTTCTTCGCCTCGGGAAGCGCATCGGGCGAAGCGCGATTCCGCAGGAGCTCGAAGCCCCACATGGCGTGCGCGTAGACGTTGCGCGGGTCGGCTTCGAGCGCCTTGCGATAGGCTTGCGTGGGGTCGAGCCCGCCCGATCCGGCGCGCCCGCCGCGCAGGTAGTCCGCCCAACCCGCGTGCGCGAGGAGGTTCGCGAGGCGCTCGCCTGTGGCTCCCGACGTGCCGCGCGAAAGCACGGGCGACGTCCGCTTCACCAGGTCCTCGGCGTAGCCCCGGTTGCCGCCCGAAAAGTTGAGGCCGGCATGCCGCAACAGCTTCATGGCCAGCTGCTCCTGCGCCTCGAACACCTCGCGCGACGCGGGTGCCACGCCGATGGCATCCTCGAGGAGCTTCCACGCGCTCGCCTGGTCGCCGGCCTCGGACTTCGCCCTGCTCTGCGCAACGAGCGCCGCCGCTTTGGCGTTCTGCTCTTTGCGCTCGAGATAGGGCGGCACGCTCAGCCAGGCGCCGGCGGCAATGAGCAGCAGGACGACGACTGCAGGCACCAGCCGCTTCGGCTCGAGCATGCGCCGCCACCAGGGCGCGCCCATGCGCGCCACTTCGGCGGCGACCTCGGCGACGAGGTTGCCGCGCGGCTTGAGGAGCGTGACGGCGCGCAGGTACGCGGGAAGGGCGTCCTTGGGCGTGTCTTCCACGACCACGGGGAGGACGCGCCCGCGCGGATGCGCCCACCGCTGCTCGGCGAACTTGAGCTCCGTGAGCGTGTAGCGCCCCGGCGCAACGGCTTCCGGCGTGACGAGGAAGACGAACAGGTCGCTCTCCCCGATCGCCATGCGGATGCGGTCGTCGAAGGACTCGCCCGGCGGCAGCGCGGAGCGGTCGCGGAACACCGAGAACCCCTCGGCCTTGAGCGCGAGCTCGATGCGCGCGGCCGTCTCGCCCAGCGAGGAGGTGTACGAGAGAAACACTTTGCTCTTCAGCATCGGCCCGGCCCCTGGCAAGCATTGCGCCGGTGCGCAGCTTACGCCGCCGCGCGCGCCGTTGCTGGGCCGCCGGAACTCGGATAGGGTGCTTCGATGAGCGCCGACGACAAGGGCGCAGCGAGCTAGGGCCGGCATGACGCGCGCACGAGACTACGCAGCTCTAGCGCTGTTCATCGCGATCAACGTCGCGGTGTCGGCCCTGGGAGGCTGGGCGACCTCGGCGAGCGTGGGCACCTGGTACCAGACGCTCGCCAAGCCCGCGTTCAACCCGCCCGACTGGATCTTCGCGCCGGTGTGGAGCGCGCTCTACCTGATGATCGCGATCGCGGGCTGGCGCGCGTGGCGGCGCGGCGCGGGGCGCGAGCTGCGCCTGGGAATGACCATTTACGCGGTGCAGCTCGCGCTCAACCTCTCGTGGTCGTTCGTATTCTTCGGCGCGCGCCTGATCGGCCCGGCGCTCGCGGTCATCGTCACGCTGCTCGCGGCGATCCTCGCCAACGCGGCGCTCTTCTGGCGCCTCGACCGCGCGGCCGGCGCGCTGCTCGTGCCCTATGCCGCCTGGGTTTCGTTCGCCACGCTGCTGAATGCGGCGCTGTGGCGGCTGAACTAGCCCCGGGCGATTCTCGGCGCCCGCAGTTGAGCTTGGTCAAAGGCGCGCTGCCGGGGCGCGCTAGTCTTGCTTATCATTGACCGGACCGCGCCTGGTCGCGGCCGCACGCGCAAGGATCTGCCATGCAAGTGTTCCCGCTAACCGGGTTGCTGGACCTCCCTTGGTGGGGCTACGTCCTCGCGGCCCTCGCCCTCACCCACGTCACCATCGTCTCGGTGACGATCTTCCTGCACCGGCACCAGGCCCACCGCGCGCTCGACCTGCATCCGGCCGCGAGCCATTTCTTCCGCTTCTGGCTGTGGCTGACCACCGGCATGGTGACCCGGGAGTGGGTCGCCGTGCACCGCAAGCACCACGCCAAGTGCGATACGCCCGAGGATCCGCACAGCCCGCGCTTCTACGGCATCGCGCGCGTGCTGTTCGGCGGCGTGTTCCTGTACGTGAAGGCGGCGCGCGACCCGCACACGCTGGAGCGCTACGGCCAGGGCACGCCGGAGGACTGGCTGGAGCGCCACCTCTACTCGAAGTACCAGAGCCTCGGCTTGATCCTCATGGGGCTGATCGACGTCGTCGTGTTCGGCCTCGTGCCGGGCGCCGTGATCCTGGTCGTGCAGATCGCGTGGATTCCGTTCTGGGCGGCCGGCGTCATCAACGGCGCGGGCCACTACTGGGGCTACCGCAACTGGTCCACGCCCGACTGGAGCACCAACATCGCGCCTTGGGGCATCCTCATCGGCGGCGAGGAGCTGCACAACAACCACCACGCCTTCGCCACCTCGGCCAAGCTCTCCAACAAGTGGTACGAGATCGACCTCGGCTGGGGCTACCTGCGGCTGCTCGAAGCGCTGGGCCTGGCGAAGGTGAAGCACGTGCCGCCGCACCGGCAGCTCACCGCGCCCAAGCTCGTGGTGGATCCGCAGACGCTGCAGGCCGTGATCGCGAACCGCTACGCGGTGCTGGCCGAATTCGCGCGCTCGACCTGGGAGACCTACGCCGAGGAAATCCGCAAGCTGCGGC
>DASWBP010000059.1:0-6425 GCA_036390555.1 Burkholderiales bacterium
TAGACAAGGTGCCGAGGCGAATGGCGCCGGCAGGCCTCGAGCACGTTGGCGAAGCCGACCAGATTGGCTTGCACATAGGAGGAGGGGTTTTCGAGCGAATAGCGCACGCCCGGTTGCGCGGCGAGGTGCAGCACTGTCTCCGGCTGCACGCGCACCATCACGCGCTCGAGCGCGCCCGCTTCGGCGATGTCAGCTTGCTCGAACGCGAAGCGCGTCGAGCGCTCGAGTTCCCGCAGCCGGGCGCGCTTGAGCTCGACGGAGTAGTAGGGCGAGAGGTTGTCCACGCCGAGCACCTCGTCGCCGCGCGCGGCAAGTCGCGCCGCGCAGTGCATGCCGATGAAGCCGGCCGCGCCGGTGAGGAGGACCTTCACGCGGATTTCACTCGTCCCTGCGCGCGTGCCGCAGCTCGATCAGCTTGGCGTATTTCATGTAGCTGTTCATGCAGCCGATCGAGATGTGCACCAGGCCCGCGAGGCCGTCGAGGAATCCCAGGCGCAGGATGTAGAACTTGAAGAAGCGCACCACCGGCGAGGCGAGGAGGGAAAAGGCGCCCGCGCGGCGCCCGCGCTCGTAGAGCTGCTCGGCGGCGAGCGTGGTGTAGCGGTTCTGCTTGTCGAGGTAGCGCGCGAGGTCCTCCGCCGACTCGTGCAGCAGGTCGCCCGCCAGCGTGCCCGGCGTCACGCCGTGGAGCACCTTCTCATGCACCGCGTCGTCGCTCCAGCGCGCGCTCTTGCGGTCGAAGAGGCGCGGGCTCCAGTCCGGGTAGCCCTCGCCGTGGCGCAGCCAGCGGCCGAGGAAGCGGTTGCAGCGCGCCATGCGGTACACGGGCGCCACAGGCGCGGCGAGCGCGCGCTCGATGCTCGCGCGCAGCTCGGGTGAGACGCGCTCGTCGGCGTCCAGGCACAGCACCCAGTCGTTGCGCGCCTGCTCGACGGCGAACTGCTTCTGCGGCCCGAAGCCGAGCCACTCCTTGTCGACCACGCGCGCGCCGTGGCGCGCGGCGATGTCGCGCGTCGCGTCGGTGCTGCCCGAGTCCACCAGCACGATCTCGTCGGCAAACGCCGCGCTCGCGAGGCAGGGCTCGATCTGGCTTGCGGCATTCTTCGCGATCAGCACCACCGAGAGCGGCGCGCGCGACGGGGGGGTCATCGCAGTTCCCGTAGAATCGTTGCGCGCCATTCTAGCCGACGCATGCGCCGCCTCCTCTTCGTCAAGACTTCCTCGCTCGGCGACGTGGTGCACAACTGCCCGGCGGTGAGTGACGCGGCGCGCGCCTGGCCGGACGCCGCCATCGACTGGGTGGTGGAGGAGGCCTTCGCCGACGTCGCCGCCATGCACGAACGCGTGCGGCGCGTGATCCCGGTGGCCGTGCGCCGCTGGCGCGGCGAGCTGTGGCGCGTGCGCACCTGGCAGGAGATCGGCGCGTTCCGGCGCGCATTGCGCGAGGAGCGCTACGACCGGGTCATCGACACGCAGGGCCTGGTCAAGAGCGCGCTCATCGCGCGCGCGGCGCGCGGCGAGCGCCATGGCATGGACGCCGCGAGCGCGCGCGAGCCGCTGGCCGCGCGCTGCTACGACGTGCGCCACCCGGTGCCGAAGGGCCAGCACGCGGTCGAAAGGAACCGCCAGCTCGTGGCGGCGGCCCTTGGTGCGCCCGTCCCTGCGCAATGCGAATACGGCCTGCGCGTGGAGGGCGCGCTGCCGCTCGAGCTCGCCGCGCCCTACGCGGTGCTCCTCACCATGACGAGCCGCGCCGACAAGCTCTGGCCTGAGGACCGCTGGATCGAGCTCGGACGGCGCCTGGCGGCGCAGGGCGTGCGCGCGGTGCTGCCCTGGGGCAGCACAGAGGAACGGGCGCGCGCCGAGCGCATTGCGACGGCCGTGCGCGATGCGGTGGTGCCGCGCCGCATGAGCGTGGCGGAACTCGCGCGCCTGCTGCGCGGCGCGCGGGGCGTGGCGGGCGTGGACACCGGGCTCACCCACCTCGCCGCGGCGCTCGGCGTGCCGGCGGTGGGCATCTACACGAGTACGCAGGCGCGGCTCACCGGGTTGCACGGCGATGCACGCGTGCGCAACCTGGAGGCGGCGGATGCAGCGACGGTGCATGCGGCGCTCGCGGGGCTCGCCTGATGTGGCGCCTGCTCTATACGGCGCTGCTCTGGGTGGCGCTGCCCGTCGTCCGCTTGCGGCTGTGGTGGCGCGGCCGGCGCGAGCCGGGCTACCGCGAGGCGATCGCGGAGCGCTTTGGGGCAAGCAGTTTGCAGGTAAGGCCGCAGCTCCTCTGGGTGCACGCGGTATCCGTGGGCGAGGCACGCGCCTGCGCACCGCTCGTGCGCGCCCTGCAGCGCGAATATCCCGACCACGAACTCCTCGTGACCTGCCTCACCGCGGCCGGCCGCGAAACCGTGAAGCAGGTCTATGGCGACTCGGTGCGCTGCGCCTGGTTGCCTTACGACTACCCGCACGCTTTGCGGCGCTTCCTCGGTCACTACCGGCCGCGGCTCGGGGTGCTGGTCGAAACCGAGGTCTGGCCCAATCTGGTGCATGTCTGCGCGCAGTACGGCGTCCCGCTCGTGCTCGCCAACGCACGCATGTCGGAAAAGTCGGCGCGCGGCTACCGGACTGTGGCCGGCCTTTCGCGCCCCGCCTTCGCCGCGCTCGGGGCGGTGTGCGCGCAATCCGAGGCGGACGCCGGCCGCATCCGTGAGCTCGGTGCGCGCAAGGTTTCGGTGACGGGCAACCTCAAGTTCGACATCGAGCCAGATATCGCGAGAAGCGAAGCGGGACGCGCGTGGCGCGCCGCGCTGCCGCACGAACGCGTGCTGCTGCTCGCCAGCACGCGTGAGGGCGAGGAGGCGCAGCTGCTCGATGCGCTCGGCACGCAGGACGATGGCACGCTGGTCGTGCTGGTGCCGCGCCACCCGCAGCGCTTCAACGAGGTTGCCGCGCTCGCGCAGCGCATGGGCTTCGCCGCCGCGCGCCGGAGCCTTGGCGAGGCGCCGCGCGCGGGCGTGCGCCTTTACCTCGGCGACACGATGGGGGAGATGGCGTTCTACTACGCCACGGCCGATGTGGCGGTGATCGGCGGCAGCATCGAGCCGCTGGGCGGCCAGAACCTGATCGAGGCCTGCGCCGCCGGGGTGCCGGTCGTCGCGGGACCGCACATGTTCAATTTTGCCGAGGCGACGCGCCTCGCCGTGGAGGCCCAGGCGGCGCTGCAGGTCGCGGACGCTGCTGGCGCGATCGCGGCGGCGCGCTCGCTGCTCGTGGATGCGGAACGCTGCGCGCGCATGGGGGAAGCGGGACGGTTGCTCTGCGCCGCGCATCGCGGCGCGGCCGAACGGCACTTGGCGGTGTGCAGGGCGCTGCTCGCGCCGCAACCGCCTAGGGCTCGAGGACGCGGTTGACTTCCTCGACGTCTTCTTCGCGCAGGCCGCCGCCCGCCGCCTTGAGGCGCAGGGTGTTGGCGATGGTGTTGTAGCGCGCGGCGAGCAGGTCGCGCTCGGTCTGGAACACCTGCTGCTGGGCGTTCAGCACGTCGATGTTGATGCGCACGCCCACTTCGTAGCCCAGGCGGTTGGAGTCGAGCGCGCTGCGCGAGGAGACGCTCGCCTGCTCGAGCGCGCGCACCTGCGCAACGCCGGCGAGAACGGCGAGGTAGGACTGGCGCGCGGCGAACGCGGCGCTGCGCCTCGCGTTCTCCAGGTCCTGCTTGGAGCGCTCGGCGTTGGCGGCCGCCTCGCGGTGGCGCGAGCTCACGCCGCCGCCCGCGTAGATCGGCAGCGCGAACTGCAGCCCGATGGTGCTGGTCGTGATGTCGCTGCCGATGGTTTGCAGCTGCGAGCCGGTCTGGAAGCCCTGCCCGTGGGTGGCCACCGCATCGAGCGTCGGGTAGTGACCGGCCTTCGCGCGCTTGGCCTCCAGCTCCGCGATCTGCGCGGCCGAATCCTGGATGAGCACCGGGTAGCTCTGCTTCTCGGCGAGGTCCACCCACGCCTGCATGTCGTTCGGGTTGGGCGGCGAGAGCTTGATGTCGGCGCGCAGGGGCTTGAGCGACTCGTATACCTTGCCGGTCAACTGCTGCAGCGCGCGCCGGCGCGCCTCGACGTCGTTCAGGGCCGAGATCTCTTCCGCCTGCGACAGGTCGTAGCGCGCCTGCGCCTCGTGAGTGTCGGTAATGGTCGCGGTGCCGACCTCGAAGTTGCGCCGCGCCTGCGCCAGCTGCTCGGCGATCGCCGCCTTCTTGCCGCGTACCAGGCGCAGCGAGTCCTGCGCGCCGAGGAACTCGAAGTACGCCACCGCCACGCGCACGATCAGGTCCTGGTTGGCCTGGCCGAACACCGATTCGGCCTGCTTCACCTGCAATTCCGCCTGGTCGTACTGGATGAAGTTCTGCGCGCGGTACAGGGGCTGCGTGAGAGTGAAGGTGTAGCCGTCGGTGCGGAAGTCGCGCTCGCCCTGGGGCAGGGTGGTCGCGCCCTTGTATTCCGTGTCGAGGTAGCTCTGCACCACGCTGGCGCTGAAGTTGAGGGTGGGCAGCAGCAGCGCGCGCCCTTGCGGCAGCTTCTCCTGGCCGGCCTGCAGCGCGTAGCGCGCCGCCGCGTACTGCGCGTCGTAGGCGCGCGCGTCCTGGTACACCTGGGTGAGGTTCTGCGCCAGGACGGTGAGCGGCATGCCGCACAGGGCGAGTGCGATGGCGAGTCTCGGTTTCATGTGTCGGTGTCGGGCCTCAATAGACGGGCATTGCCGGATCCACGCTGCGCGCCCAGGCGTCGACGCCGCCGGCCAGGTTGTAGACGCGGGCATGGCCGCGGGCGTGCAGGAACATCGCCACGCGCATGCTGCGGTGGCCATGGTGGCAGATGACCACGATCGCGCCCGCACCCTCGAGCTCGCCCAGTCGCGCGGGGACTTCGCGCATCGGCATCAGCAGCGACTGCGGGATGCTGCAGGTCTGAAACTCCCAGGGCTCGCGCACGTCGAGCAGCAGCGGCGCTTCGCGCGAGGCATCGGCAAGCCAGCCGGCGAGCTCCGTGACCGAGAGGTTCTGCACGCGGCGCTAGAAGCGAAAGCGCGGAGCCTGCTCCGCGTTGACGAGCGGGGCGAGCAGCGTATCGAACAGCTCCACCGTGCGGAATGCGCCGGGCGCGGTGCACGTGACCAGGCGCGCCACCATCACCGGCGGCTCGCCGACCACGGCGAACAGGCGAGCGCCCGGGGCGAGCTGGTCGAGCAGCGCGCGCGGCAGCACCGGCGTCGAGCCGGTGAGCACGATGGCATCGTAGGGCGCGCGCGTTGGCCAGCCGCGCGCCGCGTCGCCGATCTCGAGGGTCACGTTGTCGGCGCCGTGGCGCGCGAGGTTCTCGCGGCCGAAGGCGGCAAGCGCGGGACGGATCTCCACCGAATGCACGTGCGCCGCGCGATGCGCGAGCAGCGCCGTCAGGTAGCCGCTGCCGGTGCCCACTTCGAGCACGCGCTCGTGCTTGCGCGGCGCGAGCTCCTGCACGCAGCGCGCCTCGATCTTGGGCGCCATCATCTTCTCGCCTTCGCCGATCGGGATCTCCATGTCGGCAAGGCTAGCGCGCGATAGGCGCCCGGCACGAAGTCCTCGCGCGGCACGGCATAGAGCAGGTCGAGCACCGCCTGGTCGAGCACCTCCCAGGGGCGGATCTGCTGCTCGACCATGTTGGCGCGGGCTTGATCGAAATTCATGGCGCTTTCGGCGTGCTCGGCGAAGGGGCGGCTAGTTTACCAAAGCGCCTGCCGCGATAGCGCTTCGCCCAGGCGGCGAGATCGTCAAGGTAGGTGTAGATCACCGGCACCACGATGAGCGTCAGCAGGCTCGAGGTGATCACCCCGCCGATCACCGCCTGGCCCATCGGCGCGCGCTGCTCGCCGCCCTCGCCCAGGCCCGAGGCGAGCGGGATCATGCCGAAGATCATGGCGAGCGTGGTCATCAGGATCGGCCGCAGGCGCACCGCGCCTGCGCGCACGATGGCGGCGGCGCGCTCCAGGCCGTCGCGGCGCGCCTGGTTGACGAAGTCGATGAGCAGGATGGCGTTCTTGGTCACCAGGCCCATCAGCATGATGAAGCCGATCACCGAGAAGATGTTGAGCGTCGAGCGCGCGGCGAGCAGCGCCAGCACCACGCCGATCAACGACATCGGCAGCGAGGTCATGATCGCCACCGGCTGCACGAAGCTCGCGAACTGGCTGGCGAGGATCAGGTAGATGAAGACGACGGCGAGCGCGAGCGCCTGCGAGGCGTAGTAGAGCGTCTCCTCGATGTCTTTGCTCGAGCCGCCCATGCTGAAGCGGTAGCCCGGCGGCAGCGCGATCGCGGCGAGGCGAGCCTTCACTTCGTTGGCGGCGTCGCCGGCGGGGCGGTCGAAGACGTTGGCGGTGACCAGCACCTCGCGCAGCTG
>DASWBP010000060.1:0-7200 GCA_036390555.1 Burkholderiales bacterium
CCGCTGCCCAAGCCCTGCGTGGACACCGGCATGGGCCTGGAGCGCATCGCCGCGGTGCTGCAGGGCAGGCACTCCAACTACGAGATCGATCTCTTCCAGGACCTGATCAAGGCCGCCGCGCGCGAGACCGGCCAGAAGCAGCTGAAGAACCCCTCGCTCAACGTCATCGCCGACCACATCCGCGCCTGCTCGTTCCTGGTGGTGGACGGCGTGATTCCGGGGAACGAAGGCCGCGGCTACGTCCTGCGCCGCATCATCCGGCGCGCCATCCGCCACGGCTACAAGCTCGGCCAGAAGCGCCCGTTCTTCCATCGCATCGTCGAGGACCTCGACCGCGCGATGGGCGACGCCTACCCCGAGCTGCGCCGTGACAAGGCGCGCGTCGCGGCGGTACTCAGGCAGGAGGAGGAGCGTTTCGCCGAGACGCTCGAGAACGGCATGCACGTGCTCGAATCGGCGCTCGCCTCGGGCGAGAAGCTGCTCGACGGCGAGACCGCGTTCCGCCTGTACGACACCTTCGGCTTCCCGGTGGACCTCACCGCCGACATCTGCCGCGAGCGCGGCGTGATGCTCGACATGGCGGGCTTCGAGGCGGCGATGCAGGCGCAGCGCGAGCGCGCGCGCGCGGCGAGCCGGTTCACGGCGGCCGCGGGACTGGAGTACGCGGGCGGCCGCACCGAATTCCACGGCTACGACACGCTCTCGCTCAAGGGCCGCGTGGTCGCGCTCTACAAGGAAGGCGCTCAGGTGCCGCTGCTCAATGCGGGCGAATCGGGCGTAGTGGTGCTCGACAAGACGCCGTTCTACGCCGAGTCGGGCGGCCAGGTCGGCGACCGCGGCGAGCTGGCGGGGCCGGCGGGCACCTTCGGGGTCGAGGACACGCAAAAGGTGCAGGCCGAAGTGTTCGGCCACCACGGCACGCAGAAGACCGGCGTGCTGCGCGAAGGCGACGAGGTCGGCGCGCAGGTGGATACCGCGACACGGCGCCGCGCCATGTGGAACCACTCGGCCACGCACCTCATGCACGCAGCGCTGCGCAAGGTGCTCGGCACGCACGTGCAGCAGAAGGGCTCGCTGGTCGATGCCAGCCGCACGCGCTTCGACTTCTCGCACAACGCGCCGATGACCGAGGCCGAGATCCGCGAGGTCGAGCGCCAGGTCAATGACGCCATCCGCAGGAACCTCGAGGTGAGCGCGCGCGTGATGAAGTTCGACGACGCCATCAAGGCCGGCGCGCTCGCCTTCTTCGGCGACAAGTACGGCGACGAAGTGCGCGTGCTCGGCATGGGCGACGTCTCCACCGAGCTCTGCGGCGGCACGCACGTCAAGCGCACCGGCGACATCGGCTTCTTCAAGATCGTCGCGGAGTCGGGCGTGGCCGCCGGCGTGCGGCGCGTGGAGGCGGTGACGGGCGAGGGCGCGCTCGCCTGGGTGCAGGAGCAGGAAGCGAAGCTGCACGAGGCAGCCGCCGCGCTCAAGGCGCCGGTCGCCGAAGTGACGGGCAGGATCGCGCAGGTGCTCGACAACGTGAAGCTGCTCGAGCGCGAGCTCTCGAAGGCGAAGTCCCGGCTCGCCTCCAGCCAGGGCGAGGATCTCGCCGGGCAGGCCGTGGACGTGAAGGGCGCCAAGGTGGTGGCGGCGTCGCTGGAGGGCGCGGACGCGAAGACGCTGCGCGAAACGGTGGACAAGCTCAAGGACCAGTTGAAGAGCGCCGCGATCGTGCTCGGCGCGGTGGCCGACGGCAAGGTGTCGCTCATCGCGGGCGTGACGCAGGACCTCACCTCGAAGGTGAAGGCGGGCGAGCTCGTCAACTTCGTCGCGCAGCAGGTGGGCGGCAAGGGCGGCGGGCGGCCCGACATGGCGCAGGCAGGCGGCACCGAGCCGGCGAAGCTCGCCGCGGCGCTGCAGTCGGTGAAGGCCTGGGTTGAGCAGCGCGTATAGGTTCTGCCCCGCTTGCGGGCGGCCGCTCGCGGCGGGCGTGGAGAGAGATACGGGCGGGCGCCTTGGGACGCCGGAGCCGCGGCTCCCGGAACCCAGGGGCGTCGAGGCGCCGCCTGTGCCCAGAAGCGATGGCCGGGCTGCCTGCAGCTGCGGCTTCATCCACTGGGACAATCCCGTCCCCGTCGTCGCGGCGATCGTCGAGCACGAAGGCGCCGTGATCCTCGCGCGCAACAAGGACTGGCCCGAGAAGATGTACGGCCTGGTCACCGGCTTCCTGGAGAAGGACGAGGCGCCGGAGGACGGCGTGCGCCGCGAGGTGAAGGAGGAACTGGACCTCGATGCGACTGCCGCGCACCTCGTCGGCCTGTATCCGTTCGGCCGGCGCAACGAGCTCATCATCGCCTACCACGTCCCGGCGGTGGGCACGGTGCGGCTGAACGAGGAGCTCGCGGATTACCGGCGCATTGCGCCGGAGAAGCTGCGGCCCTGGGACTTCGGCACCGGCCTCGCGGTGCGCGACTGGCTGGCGCGGCGCGCCCCGGCCGCTACCTGATTCCGAACTCGGCGACGAACCGGTCGAACGCGGGCGCCCACACCCTGACGCCGTCGGTGGAGGGAAAGACGCCATGGCCATCCCTGCCGAAAGGCGGCTGCATGACCAGTTGGCCCTTGCCTCCGGCCTTGGCGAACGCCGAGTACCACGCCCGCACGTGGTGCGGCGCGAAGAACTGGTCGTTCTCGACGTAATGCCAGAGCACCGGCACGCGCACGCTCGCACCCCATGCCGCAAAGGCCTGGGCGAGGCGCTCCGGCTTGCAGGGCTCGCCGGGCGCCTTCACCGGATTGCCCCCGTTGCCGCCGGCGAAGTTGACCACGCCCACCAGGCCGCGCGGCTGCCGGCTGGCCGCGGCAATCGAGGCATAGCCGCCCAACGACTGGCCGGCGAGAATCACGGCGTCGCGGCGCACGAAGCCTTGCGCCTGCCCGTAGGCCATTGCCGCAAGGACGTCCCTTGCCGCCTCGTTGCCCGCACGCTGGTAGTCGGGATTTGCGCAGGTGCCATAGCCTTCGGCGAACGCGCCCCCCGTGGCGCCGAAGCCGCGGCGCATGGGCACCAGCACCGCATAGCCCCTCGCCACGAACGCGCCGACCGGCGTCAGCACGCGGTAGCGATCCATGGCCGGCCGCGCCGCGGGGTCGGGAGGACTGCCGTGCGAGAGCACGATGAGCGGAAACGGGCCGGCGCCCGCCGGTTTGTACCAGGTGGCAACGAGCGTCCGGCCGTCCGGCCCAGGAATGCGCACGACCTCCTCGTTGTAGGGGGCGTCGGTGCGCGTCGCGCCCGGCCCCGGCGCGGTCGCGCAGCCGGCAAGCAGCACGACGCACAGCGCGATCGCGCTACGCATGGCGCGGGTCATCGCCTATGATGTCGCGCCATCGGCAGAAAGGAAGACCGGAACCATGAGAGCCCTCGCCATCGTTGCCGCGCTGATCGCCGCCCCGGTGCTCGCGCACCACGGCTGGAGCGAATACGACTCCGCCAAGGCACTGAAGCTTACCGGCAAGATCGTCGAATACGGCTACGAGCATCCGCACGGCCACGTGCGGCTCGAGACGCCGGGCAAGACCTGGCTGTGCGTGCTCGCGCCACCCTCGCGCATGGAGAACCGCGGCCTGACGAAGGCGATGCTCGCGCCGGGCACCACCGCGACGCTGGAAGGCTATCCCAACCGCAACAAGCCCGAGGAGATGCGCGCCGAGCGCATCACCATCGGCGGCAAGACCGTGGAACTGCGATAGGAAGACGAAGTGGAATCGATGCCGACGATGGGGTTGATCGAGAACTCCGCGCTCGGCTTGGCGATGCGCCAGTCGCTGTGGCTCTATCCGATCGTCGAGATCGTGCACCTTGCCGGGATCGCGCTGCTCTTCGGCTCGATCGCCATCCTCGACCTGCGGCTGCTCGGACTGTCGCGCGACGTGCCGGTGCGGCGCCTCGCCGCGCACGTGCTGCCCTGGACCGCCGCGAGCTTCCTGCTCATCGTGCCGAGCGGCCTCGCCATGTTCGCGGCGCACGCGAGCGACTTCATCGCCAGCCCCGTGTTCGCCTTCAAGATGGGGCTGATCTTCGCCGCCGGCATCAACGCGGCCGTGTTCCACGCCGGTGCCATGCGCGGCGTCGCTGAGTGGGACGCGCACCGTGCGCCGCCGGGCGCGGCGCGCGTTGCCGGCGCGCTGTCGCTCGCCTTCTGGCTCGCGGTGATCGCCTGCGGGCGGCTGCTCGCCTACACCTGAAACAAACCGGCTACGCGCCGGCTGCATTCCGACGTCGCGCGGATACCCGCGCTGCCTAGCATGCCCCTCACCAGCGCAGGCCGTGTGGCCGGCGCCACCAACTTGAGGAGACAGGCATGGAAACGATGACGACGATTCAAGGGCGCGCGCAGCGCGCGACCCGCCGGCAAGCGCGCCGCACGCACCAAGCCGCTCGCCGCAGCGCGACACGGCCCCGCAGCCTTCGGGCGAGCGTGGCGGCGGCCTTCCGCGCGATTGCGCACGGCACCGAGGGCGCGGCGGCCTGGGAGAGCACCAAGGCCTTCTACCGCTCCAGCGGCCAGGCCTGGACGCAGCAGCTCGGCTAGAAGCCGATGCGGCGGCGCGCGCCGCGCCCGTCCTGGATGTCCTCGGGGCTGAGCTCGGCGCGGCCTGCGACCTTGGCGTTGCCGAACGCGGACTGCACGGCACGGCGCATCTCGCGTGGCGAAAGCGCCGCGAGCTTCTCGACCACCGCGGCGCTCGGCGCTTCGGGGAAGCGCTTGCCCCAGTCGTGCGCGCCGCGGATCTCGCGGTAGATGGAGAGCGCGATGCGCGCGGCGCCCTCGGCGTCGGGGGGCGCGATCTCGTAGACGTGCATGCGGTTGAGGATGGGCTCGGGGATGCGCGCGGCGTCGTTCGCGGTGGCGAACCACACTGCGCCAGAGGCGTCGATCGGCACCTCGGCGAACTCGTCCACGAAGCGCGCCGCCGTGTCCAGCTCGAGCAGGCTGTAGAGCGCGCCGAGCGGGTCGTACTGCCCTTCGGCGCTCGCCTTGTCGATCTCGTCCACCACCATGACGGGGTTGGCGTAGTCGCCGTTGAGGAAGGTCTCGAACACCTTGCCGGGCTTGGCGTTCTTCCACTGCGAGGAGGCGCCGCCGAGGATCCAGCCCGCAGTGAGCGAGCTCATCGGCACGAAGCCGAAGCCGGTGCCGAGCAGCTGCGAGATGCGGCGCGCGAAGTGCGTCTTGCCGATGCCGGGCGCGCCGAGCAGCAGCATCGGCGGCAGCTCGACCGCATCCTCCGAGTCGATGCACAACGCGAGCTGCTTGCGTATGTCCTCGAGCACGGCGGTGAAGTTCGGCAGGTCGTCGAACAGCTCGTCCATCGCCGGCATGGCGGAAGGCTTGACCGTGAAGCGCTGGCCGCCCACGCGCAGCATCTTGTCGTAGAGCGCGCGCAAGGCCTCGTTGGCGCTGGGCGGCAAGTCCTGCAGCGCCTTTTCCACGAGCGGCACGTCGTAGACGTCCTTGAAGCCCGCGATCGGAATGCAGGAACCCGCAGGCAGGTTGGCCATAGTCGCTGACATATGCGCCTCCTTGTTCTTTTCGCCGGTACTGCTACCCGAGCGAAAACGCTAGCAGACACCCGGGAACGAAGCAACTCTCGGGCCAATTAACGCAGGTCGGAGACCGGCCGATGACAGGAAGTTCCGCTTCTGGCAGTCGCAAATCGCGAGTGCCAGCGCGCGGCGTGAAATCCTGCGCTCGCCTGACCCCGGCCGCGAGGATTTGCCAAGCGGGCGGCGGGCGTGCTTCAATCCCGCCCATGCACCGCTGGTTCTTCGGCTTCTTCTTTTACTTTCCGCGCCATCTGGCGGAGGGGAACGGCTAGCCGCATAACCAGCGCAACCGACGAACCGCCAGAGCAGAGATGCCTGGCGGTTTTTTTTTGACCTGAGGCCAACCCATGACCACGCCCACCGACTCCTTCCTCGGCCCCGTCCCCGCCGACAAGACCTCGCTCACCGACGACGAGCGCATCGAGAACATCGTCCCGCTGCCGCCGCCGGAGCACCTGATCCGCTTCTTCCCGATCCAGGGCACGCCGGTCGAGGCCCTGGTGGGCGAGACGCGCCGCAAGGTGCGCGCCATCCTGCACGGCAAGTCCGACCGGCTGCTGGTGGTGATCGGCCCCTGCTCGATCCACGACCCGCAGGCGGCGCTGGAGTACGCAGGGCGGCTCGCCGCCGAGCGGCGGCTGCACGAGGGCGAACTCGAGATCCTGATGCGCGTGTACTTCGAGAAGCCGCGCACCACGGTGGGCTGGAAGGGGCTGATCAACGATCCGTACCTCAATGGCAGCTACCGCATCAACGAGGGCCTGAGGATCGCGCGCGACCTGCTGGTGCGCATCAACCAGGCGGGTGTGCCCGCGGGCTGCGAGTTCCTCGACGTCATCTCGCCGCAGTACATGGGCGACCTCGTGTCCTGGGGCGCGATCGGCGCGCGCACCACCGAGTCGCAGGTGCACCGCGAGCTCGCCTCGGGGCTTTCGGCGCCGGTGGGCTTCAAGAACGGCACCGACGGCAACGTGAGGATCGCCGTGGACGCGATCCTCGCGGCGGGGCGCGGGCACCATTTCCTGTCGGTGCACAAGACCGGGCAGGTGGCGATCGTGCAGACGCGCGGCAACGACGACTGCCACATCATCCTGCGCGGCGGGAAGAACCCCAACTACGACGCGGCCAGCGTCGCCGAGGCCTGCGCCGAGCTCGAGAAGGCGAAACTGCCGCAGCGCCTGATGATCGACTGCTCGCACGCCAATGCCAGCAAGCAGTTCAAGCGGCAGCTCGACGTGGCGCGCGACATCGCGGCGCAGATCGCGGGCGGCGAGCGGCGCATCATCGGCACCATGGTCGAGTCGCACCTCGTCGAAGGCCGGCAGGACCTCACGCCCGGCAAGCCGCTGCAGTACGGCCAGAGCGTGACCGACGCGTGCCTCGGCTGGAAGGACTCGCTGGAATTGCTGGTGACGCTCGCCAACGCCGTGAAGGAGCGGCGCAAGGCCGCCAAGGCCAAGCGCTAGAAACCTGGGGTCAGGGCCGAATTTCCCTTGCGGGCGGAAATTCGGCCCTGACCCCATTTTTTCGCTGAAGCCAGTCGCTAGAATCGCGGCCGTGGCCTCCCTGACGACGCGGCAGTGGCTGGCGGTCGCGCTCGC
>DASWBP010000061.1:0-3983 GCA_036390555.1 Burkholderiales bacterium
ACCACGCCGCTGCCGGCGAAGATCTACGCGGGCGAGGGCTGCGCGCAGGTGATCTTCCTCGAGTCCGACGAGGTCTGCGAGACCTCCTATGGCGACCGCGGCGGCAAATATCAGGGCCAGCGCGGCGTCACACTACCGCGCATCTGAGCTACAAGTAATAGCGGCCCGGCAGCTTAGCGCCGCTACCTATAGTGGTTTCTCAAGGGGCGGGCGGCTCGCCTCCCTCGTGTGACGGTGCAGGGATCTGTCACAAGCCCCTTGACTCGCGGGGGGTCATCCCTATAATCGCCCCAAGTTTTCATTGGCGGCTCAACGCTCTACGACGACGAGAGGAGGTCATCATGACAAGCCAAAGGAACTCGTGCCCCGTGTACGACGTCGTCGTTCGCGACATTCCTGAGACCTAGAGACTCCCGGGAGAACCTCGAGATGGGCGATCGCCCCAGTAGCCTCGCACGCAACAGACAGCAATCCGCTCTACCGCAAGAACAGCTCTTCGACACGCATCCCGAAGTCAGCCTCGACTTCGAGATCGTCCGCCAGGCCGCCAGACAGAAGTACACGCGGCCGTTCCTGATCCTCGACACCGCCATCGTGCGCGAGAAGCTGCGCCGTTTCCGCGCCGCCATGCCGCGCGTGCGGCCGCACTACGCGGTGAAGGCGAATCCCGACCGGCGCGTGCTGAAGGCGCTGGTGCAGGAGGGCGCGGGCTTCGAGATCGCCTCGACGACCGAGCTCGACCTGCTGCTCTCCCTCGGCGTGCCGGCCGCGGAGATCTTCTTCTCCAACCCGATGCGCTCGCGCGCGGCCGACGCCGCCGCCGCGTCGAAGGGCGTGCGCTGGTTCGTGGTGGACAGCGTGGACGAGCTGCGGCGCGTGCACAGCATCGATCCCACGGCACAGATGTACCTGCGCATCGCCACGCCGAACATCGGCAGCGACTGGCCGCTCTCGGGCAAGTTCGGCGCGGGGGCGGGCGAGACGCGCGAGATCATCGCCACGGCGGCGAAGCTCGGCGCGGACCTGGCAGGCGTGACGTTCCACGCCGGCTCGCAGTGCCGCAACCCCGAGAACTGGCGGGTAGGCATCGAGAAGGCGCGCACGGTGTTCGACGCCATGAGCAAGGCGGGGCTCAAGCCACGGCTGCTGGACATCGGCGGCGGCTTCCCCGTGCGCCACGTCAAGCCCATCCCGTCGATCGAGGTGATCGGCGAGGTCATCAACGAGGCGCTCAAGGCGTTCCCCGAGGACGTGCAGGTAATCGCCGAGCCCGGGCGCTACCTGGTGTCCGACGCCGGCTATTTCGTGTGCCGGGTACTCGGCACCGCCACGCGCGGCGGCAAGCGCTGGATGCACTGGGACGCCGGCCTGTTCGGCGGCGTGATCGAGACCACCGAGGGACTGAAGTACAAGATCCGCACCGACCGTTCAGGGCCCGACGTGGCCTGGAACGTCGCCGGGCCGACCTGCGATTCGGTGGACGTGGTGATGCGCGACGAGCCGTTGCCGTCCGACCTGCAGGAAGGCGACTTCATCTACATCCGCAACGCCGGCGCCTACACCACCGCCTACGCGAGCGAATTCAACGGCTTCCCGCTGCCGGAAGTCCGCGTCTTCGAATCCAAGCGCTAAACCGGGCGCGCGAGGCGTTCTCGCCCGGCGCGTGCGCCGGCAGGGTCCGCCGCCGGCCCACGCTACGCGCGCTCGTAGAGCACGAAGTCGAAGCGCAGGCCATCGGCGCCAGGCTGCGGTTTCCGCTGCGTCTCGCGCCAGGCCTTGCGGTCGAAGGCCGGGAAGTGCGTGTCGCCCTCGAAGTCGCGGTGGATCTCGGTGAGCACCAGCCCGTCGGCGATGGGCAGGGCCGCCGCGTAGAGTTCCGCGCCGCCGATGACGAAGGCGACCGATTCGCCGAGGCACAGCGCGAGCGCGGCATCGAGCGAAGCCGCGACGCTCGCGCCCGGCGCCTCGTAGCCGGCGGCGCGCGTGACGACGATGTTCTCGCGCCCGGGCAGCGCCCGGCCAAGCGACTCCCAGGTCTTGCGGCCCATGATCACCGGATGGCCGAGCGTCAGCGCCTTGAAGTGCTTGAGGTCCTCGGGCAGATGCCAGGGCAGCTTGCCGCGCGCGCCGATGACGCCGTTGGCCGCCACCGCGGCGACCAGGAACACGCGCGGCGCCAGGCCCTGTGACATTCTTCGCTCGTTCTGACGTTGCTTAACATGAGATCATAGCGGAATGGCACCTCAGGACAGTTCCCCGAGGGCGGCCCTGCGCTTCCCGCGTTCCTTCCTCGGACTGCTCGTCACCAGCTTCCTGCTGGTCGCGATGCCGCTGGTGGGCGCGCTGCTGTATTCGGCGTGGCACACGCAGAGCCTCGCCGAGCAAAGCCGCAGCGCGGTGTACAACGCCGCGCAGGCCGCGCGCGGCAGCCGCGCGCTCGTCAACCGCATCGGCTCGATCGAGCGGCTGGCGCAGCAGGTGGCGGTGCTGCCCGATCCCGGGCTGCTGGAGGATTACGCGCGGCTGCACGAGGGCTTCCGGCAGCTCACGCAGGACCTTGCGCGCCTGCCGCTTGACGGGCAGCAGCTTGCGGCCCTGCGGCGCACGGTGGACGAGGAGCAGGCGCTCTACGACCTGCTCGCGCCCGGCGCGCAAGCGCGCCCGGACGCGCAAGCGGTCGGCGATCGCGTCGCCGACCTGGCGGAAAGCGCGAATGAAGTGCTGGCGGCGAGCTACCGCGTGGCCGACGACGAGGTCGAGCGCCTGCGCGCCGCCGCCGAAGGCGTGCAGCGCCGGCTGCTGCAGCTGGTGCTCGCCACGCTGGCCGTCGCGCTGGCGATCGCGCTGGCGCTGACGCGCGTCATCTCGCGCCCCATCGCCGAGCTCGATGCCTCGATCCGGCAGCTGGGCAGCGCAGACTTCGCGCAGCCGATCCGCGTCGGCGGTCCGCAGGACCTGCGCGACCTGGGCGCGCGCCTGGACTGGCTGCGGCGCCGCCTGACCGAGCTTGAAGCGCAGAAGAACCGATTCCTGCGCCACTTGTCCCATGAGCTCAAGACGCCCCTCGCCTCGCTGCGCGAGGGCGCGGAGCTGCTCAACGACCAGGTCGCCGGGCCGCTCGCGCCGCCGCAGCGCGCCGTGGTCAGCATCATGCGCGACAACAGCGTGAAACTGCAGAAGCTGATCGAAGAGCTGCTCGACTATCAGCGCGCGCTGCACGCGGCCGCCTCGCTCGAGGTGAAACCGGTGCGGCTGGACACGCTGGTGCGCGAGGTCGTCGAGGCGCAACGCCTGTCCGCGCTCGCCAAGGAGCTGCGCGTGGTGCTGGAGGTGGCCGCGGTGCAGGTGGATGCGGATCCAGAAAAGCTGCGCTCGATCGTCGACAACCTGATGGGCAACGCCATCAAGTTCACGCCGCCCGGCGGCACCATCACCGTGCTGGCGCGCGAAGCCGAGGGGCGCGTGACCATCGAGGTGATCGACTCAGGCCCGGGCGTGCCGGCAGAGGAGCGCGACGCGGTGTTCGAATCGTTCTACCGCGGCCGCGCGAAGGCGGGAGGGCGCGTCGAAGGCAGCGGCCTGGGCCTTGCCATTGCGCGCGAGTTCGCCGAGGCGCACGGCGGGCGCATCGCGCTGGTGGCGGGCGGGCCCGGCGGGCACTTTCGCGTCACGCTGCCCAAGCGTCCCGAGCCCCTCGTATTGCAGGAGGCGGCGTGAGGGCGGCGGCGCTGGCGCTCATGCTGCTGGCGGGCTGCGCGATGCTGCGGCCCGAGGCCGACGAGGCGCTGCTGGTGAGCGATATCGTCGCCGCCACGGTGGGCGCGGCGCGCGCCACAGCCGAAGAGCAGCGCCGCCTGCTAGGCCACGCGCAGAAGATGTACGGCGCGCTGCAGGACGACGCGAGCCGCGTGCGGCTTGCCGCCCTGTACGCGACGCTGCCGCCGCCCCTGCGCGACGACGCGCGTGCGGCGACCCTGTTCGAG
>DASWBP010000062.1:0-3096 GCA_036390555.1 Burkholderiales bacterium
GGTGGCGCCGCGCGTTAGAGGTGAACCCCAACATGATCGGCGTCGAGATCATCATCAAGGGCACCGAGCAGCTGCTCAAGGAGCGCCGCGGGCGCAGCACGTGAATGATGGGGTCAGGGCCGAATTTCGTCTGGCAAGCGAAATTCGGCCCTGACCCCATTTTCACATCTCGGCGAGAAGCTCCTCGATCGCCGCCGCCGCGGCGAGCGGCTGCTCGAAGGGAAACAGGTGCCCGCCGGCCACGCGGCGCTTGCGAAAGCGCGGGCCGCGCATCGCGCGCAGGTCGACGCGACGCAGCACGTCCGACTGCGAGCCGCCGACGAAGCCCGCGGGCACCTTGAGCTCCGGCAGGCTGCGGCTCATGTCGTGCGGGATGGTGCGGTAGATGCGGTACTCGATCTCCGGGTCGATCTTCAGGTGGTAGTGGCCAGGCCGCCCCACGAGCCCGTGGCGCACGTAGTCCTCGAGGCACTCATCCGTGAACTGGCGGAACAGGCGCCGCGAGCGGAAGTGCGCCTTCGCTTCCTCGCGGCTCGGCCACTCGCGGCGTCGCTCGCGCGTCATGCCGGCGGGGGTCACGCGGTCGATGATGCCGAGCTTTTTCACGGCGCCGAGCGCGCGCCCGCGCAGGCGCCCGATCACCGGCGCATCGAGCATGACGATGCCGCGGAAGAGGTCCGGGCGCTGCGCCGCGGCAAGGAAGTTCAGGTACGCGCCCAGCGAATGCCCCACGCCGTACACGCGCGCGCCGCGGTACTCGCGCTCCAGCGTGTCGATGAGCTGCGCGACGAGCCTCGGCCAGCCCTCGGTCGGCGGATAGCGCGGGTCGGTGCCGATCGCCTCGATCCAGCCGACGCGGTAGCGCCGCTCGAGCGGCACGAGCATCTGCGCGTAGCACGGCGCCGGAAAGCCGTTCGCATGCGAGAAATGCAGGACCGGCCGGTGCATGCGCCCACTATAATCCGGCGCCATGCCGCACGCGGCGATCGACATCCACACGCACATCCTGCCGCCGGGCTGGGAGGATTGGGCGGCGCGCTACGGCGTCACGGGCTGGCCGTCCTGCCGCCTGCACGATGCGTGCAACGCCACCATCTACCTCGGCGAGAAGGAATTCAGGAAGGTGGACGATCGCTCGTTCTCGCCCGCGCGGCGCATCGCCGACATGGACGCCGAGAAGATCGGCATGCAGCTCCTGTCGCCCGTACCGGTGATGCTGTGCTATTGGGGCGCCGCCGACGCGACCGACGCCTTTGCGCGCATGCAGAACGACTTCATCGCCGGCGTGGTGCAAGAGCATGCCGGGCGCTTCGCCGCCGCGGGCACCGTGGCGCTGCAGGACACGCAGCTCGCCGTGCGCGAGCTCGAGCGCCTGAAGTCCATGGGCTTTGCCGCGGTGGAGATCGGCTCGCACGTGAACGGCCGCGACTTCGACGACCCGGCGCTCTTCGACTTCTTTGCCGCGGCGCAATCGCTCGACCTGCCCATCTTCGTGCACCCGCAGGGGCCCTCGGTGGGGCAGGAGCGCCTCGGCCAGTATTACCTGCCGTTCATGGTCGGCTATCCCGCCGACTCGGCGCTCGCCGCGGCGCGCCTCATCCTCGGCGGCGTGCTCGCGCGCCTGCCGAAGCTGCGCGTGTGCTTCGCGCACGGCGGCGGCGGCTTTCCCGCAGTGCTCGGGCGCCTGGACCACGGCCATCGCGTGCGCGCCGAGGCGAAGAAGTTCATCGCCGAGCCGCCCTCGCGCTTTGCCGCGAGCCTGTATTTCGATACGCTGACGCACGACCCGCGGCTCCTCGCCTTCAACCTGGAGAAGTTCGGCTCCGAGCGCATCATGGTCGGCAGCGACTATCCCTTCGACATGGGCGTCGAGCATCCGCTCGCGCAGCTCGAGGGCCTGGCGCTCACCGCCGAGGATCGCGACAACCTCACCCACAAGACCGCGCGGCGCTTCCTGCGTCTCGCCTGACCTGCCACCGACAGAGGAGCACGCCATGAAACGCATCGCCGTCCTGCTGCTCGCCGTTCCGCTCGCCGCCGCATCCGTCGCCGCGCAAGCGCAGGCCTGGCCCGCGCGTCCCGTGAAGTTCGTCGTGCCTTTCGGCGCCGGCGGCCCCGCGGACATCTACGCGCGCTTCCTCGGCCAGCGGCTGCAGGAGCCGCTCGGGCAATCCTTCGTCGTGGAGAACCGCCCGGGCGGCGGCTCGGTGGTGGGCTCGGACTACGTCGCAAAGTCAGCGCCCGACGGCTACACGTTCCTCATCATGTCGAACACGCACACGGTGAACGAGACGCTGATCCCGAAGAAGCCCTTCCAGCTGATGCGCGACTTCGCGCCGGTGACGCCGATCAACTACTCGGACCTGCTGCTTGTGGTGCACCCTTCCGTCCCGGCGAACAACCTCGCCGAGCTGATCGCGCTCGCCAAGAGCCAGCCCGGCAAGATGAACTACGCTTCCTCGGGGCCCGGCACGCCGTATCACATGGCGGGCGAGCTCTTCAAATCCATGGCGGGCATCGACGTGGTGCACGTGCCGTACAAGGGCAGCGACGGCGCGCGCGTCGGCATCCTCGGTGGCCAGGTGCAGATGATGTTCGACGCCATCACCACCATGGCGCCCAACGTGCGCGCCGGCAAGCTCAAGGGCTTCGGCACCAGCGGCCGCGCGCGCTCCTCCGTCCTGCCCGAGACGCCGACCGTCGCCGAAGCCGGCGTCCCCGGCTACGAAGCCACCATCTGGCTCGGCATCGTCGCCCCCGCGGGTACCCCAGCCCCAATCGTCGAGCGCCTCAACGCCGAGATCCGCAAGATCAACGGCAGTGCGGAGGTGAAAGAGGCTTGGGGCAAGCAAGGCGCGACGCCGCTCGTCATGACGCCCGCCGAATTCACGCAGTACCTGCACGCCGACATCGCCAAGTGGGCTAAGGTGATCGCCCAGGCCGGCATCAAGCTCGACTAGCGCAGGTCAGCCCCTAGTCATCGGCGCGGACTCGCGTCGAGTCTTGCTCAACGTCCGGCCTCAGGCGCGCAGCGGCCAAGCGAGCGTCGGCCTCCAAGCGACTGTCAGGCGCCATACGCGCGACGGCTCCGGAAGA
>DASWBP010000063.1:0-10367 GCA_036390555.1 Burkholderiales bacterium
GGTCGCGGCCGGTCTCGCGACGTTCGAGGGCGTCCGGCGTCGGATGGACGTGAAGGGGGAGGCGGCCGGGGTGCTCGTCCTCGACGACTTCGCCCACCATCCGACCGCGATCGCGGAGACGCTGCGGGCGGTGCGCCAGCGGTATCCCGGGCGGCGGGTGTGGGCCGTCCTCGAGCCGCGGTCGTGGTCGCTTCGCCGGAACGTGTTCCAGGACCGCCTGGCGGCCTGCTTCGACGACGCCGACGAGGTCGTGCTCGCCGAGGTCTACGGCGCCGAGCAGCTCCCGCAGGAGGTCCGCCTCGATCCGGAGCGGCTCGTGCGCGACCTCGCGGGGCGCGGACGGCCGTCGCGTTTCCTCTGGCAGCTCCGTGGCGCCTTGCAGCGGATCGAAGACGGCGCGGTGGCGCGAGGGCTCGATGCCGACGCCGTTGTCCGCCACCTCGAAGTGCCACTGGCGGCCCACCGGCCGCGCGCTGATGCGCACGCGCGGCGGCTCGGCGGAGCGGTGCCGCAGCGCGTTGCCGATCAGCGTGCGCAGCACCTGCGCGAGCTGCTGCGGGTCGGCGCGCAATTCCGGCATCGAGCCGATCGTCAGCTCGACCTCGGGAAACTCGCGGCGCAGCTCCGCTGCGAGCCGCTCGACCTCCACGCGCCGCGGCGCGCGCAGCCGCAGGCTCGCGCGCGTCAGGTTGAGCAGGGCGCGGGCCCGGCGCATCAGGCGAGCGATGCCCGGCGCGCGAGCGCTTCGCGCTCGAAGCCGGCGATCCGCTGGTAGTTTTCCGCGAGCGCGCGCATTTCCGCCTCGCTGATCACGTCCTCGATGCGCCCGAAGGGCCGGTCGCCGGTGCGCCGGTGCACTTCGGCAAGCAGCGCGTCGGGACCACTGGAGCGGTTGGCGAGCACCACCTCGTAGGCGCTCGCGAGGCGCGCCGCCTCGTAGGCCTTCAGCGCCGCCGCCACATTGCGCTCGCGCCTGAGGCATCCCGCGAGCGTGCGCGCGTCGAGGATCGCCTGCCCCGCGCCGTTCGAGCCGCGCGGATACATCGGGTGCGCCGCGTCGCCCAGCAGCGTGACGCGGCCCTGCGACCAGAAGGCGAGCGGCTCGCGGTCCACCATCGGGTACTCGAGGACGAGGTCTGCTGCGCGCAGCAAGGCCGCGCAGTCGAGCCAATCGAATTTCCAGCTCTCGAAGACGGGCAGGAAGTCTTCCAGGCGACCGCCGAGGTTCCAGTCCTGCATGACGTTGCGCGGCGACTGGATCTCCGCCACCCAGTTGAGGAGCTGGCGCCCGTCGGCGTCGATCGCGTTGCGGATGGGATAGACGACCAGCTTGCCGACCTCCAGCCAGCCGCCGATCACCATGCTCGCGCCGGTGAGGAAGGGCTTCGCGCGCGTCACGCCGCGCCACATGTTGATGCCCTGCCAGGACACCGGGCCTTCGAGCGGATGCAGGAGCCCGCGCAGCACCGAGTGCACGCCGTCGCAGCCGACCGCGGCGTCGGCGCGCACGGACGCGCCGTCCTCGAAGGCGAGAGTCACGCCGTCCGCGTCCTGCGCCAAGCCGGTGCATTTCGCGCCGAGCACGACGGCGCCGGGGCCGAGGCGCTCACGCACGGCATCGCGCAGCGCCGCGTGCAGGTCGGCGCGGTGGATGGAGAGCTGCGGCCAGTCGTAGCCCGCGGCGCGCCCGCGCGGCTCGCGGCGGATGATCTGGCCGAAGCGGTTGCAGAAGACGACTTCCTGCGTGGCGACCGCCACACGCTCCAGCGCCGGCGCGACACCCAGCTCGGTCAGCTCGCGCATCGCGTGCGGCAGCAGGTTGATGCCCACGCCGAGGGGCTTCCACGCCGGCGCCGCCTCGTAGACGCGGCAGCCGATGCCCGCGTCGTGCAGCGCCAGCGCGAGCGTCAGCCCGCCGATGCCGCCGCCTGCGATCGCCACTTCCATGCGCCGATTGTAGGGCCTGGGCTAGACTGGGACATGGCAAACCTCTCACTCGCCGACATCAAGGCCGCCGCGGCGCGCATCGCGGGGGCGGTGGAGCGTACGCCCTGCCTCAGGAGCCGCACGCTCTCGGCGCTTGCCGGCTGCGAGGTCTGGCTCAAGTTCGAGAACCTGCAGTTCACCGCCTCGTTCAAGGAGCGCGGCGCGCTCAACAAGCTGCTCACGCTCTCCGAGGGCGAGCGCCGGCGCGGCGTCATCGCCATGAGCGCGGGCAACCACGCGCAAGGGGTCGCCTACCACGCCTCGCGCCTCGGCCTGCGCGCGGTGATCGTCATGCCGCGCGGCACGCCCAACAACAAGGTGAAGAGCACGCAGGTGCACGGCGCCGAAGTGGTGCTCGAGGGCGAAACGCTCGCCGAGGCTGCGGCGCATGCGCAGGCGATCGCCTTGCGCGAGGGCCTCACCTTCATCCATCCCTACGACGACGCCGCGGTGATCTCGGGCCAGGGCACGGTGGCGCTCGAGATGCTGGAAGCGGCGCCCGAGCTCGACGTGCTGGTGGTGCCGATCGGCGGCGGCGGGCTCATCTCCGGCATGGCCACGGCGGCGAAGGCGCTGCGCCCGCAGCTGCACGTCTTCGGCGTCGAGGCGAAAGGCTGGGCGGCCATGCACCAGCGGCTGCGGGGGCTGCCGGTGGCGGTGGGCGGCGACACCATCGCCGAGGGGATGGCAGTGCGCGACGTGGGCGCGCTTACGCTCGAGGTTTGCCGGCGCCTGGTGGACGAGGTGCTGCTCGTGGAGGAAGAAACCATCGAGCGCGCCATCGTGGCGCTCATCGAGATCGAGAAGACCGTGGCCGAGGGCGCGGGCGCGGCGGGGCTCGCGGCGCTCCTCGAGCATCGCGACCGCTTCGCGGGCAAGCGCGTCGGCATCCCGATCTGCGGCGGCAACATCGACTCGCGGCTGCTCTCCGCGGTACTGATGCGCGGCCTCGTGCGCGACGGGCGCCTGGTCCGGATGCGCGTGCGCATGACCGACGTCTCGGGAAGCCTCGCCAAGGTGGCGGCCCTGATTGGCGAGTCGGGCGGCAACATCGTCGAGGTGCAGCACCAGCGCGTCTTCGGCACCGCGTCGGTGAAGACCCCGGAAGTGGAGTTCGTGGTGGAAACGCGCGATCGCGAGCACACGCGCGCCATCGCCGCGCACCTCGACAGCCACGGCGCGAAGGTGACGCTGGATAACTAGGCGACCGGCTCGGAGATCTCCACGAGGTTGAGGTCGGGGTCGCGCACGTACACCGAGCGCAGCTTCGACACCGCGCCGGTCTTCATCACCGGGCCCTCGAGGATCGGCACGTTCGCCGACTTGAGCCTTGCCACCACCTGCTCGAGCGGGATCGCGGCGATGAAGCAAAGGTCCAGCGTCCCCGGCGCGGCGACGTGTGCGCGCGGCGTGAACTCCCTGCCCCACTCGTGCAGGTTGATCTTCTGGTTGCCGAACTTGAGCGCCTGCCGCGTCTCGGTCGGCGTCTTGAACGACTCCAGCTTCATGCCCAGCACCTCGGTATAGAACCGGATGCACCCCGCCAGGTCGCGGGTGGTGAGGACAATATGATCTACGTGGTCAATCATCGGGTTGGCAATTGGGGTCTGACCCCAATTTACCTCCGCTTGAGCATTCTCAACGGGTTGTACTCGAGGACCGATTCGCCGCGCTGGTTCACCACCTTGTTGGCGAAGCGCACGAGGCCGCGGTCGCCCTTCGAGGTGAGGCGCGCCTCGGTCACCTCGCATTCGACGTGGATCGTGTCGCCGACCACCGTCGGGCCTTTGACGTCCACTGTGGCGTTGAGGAACGCGAGGCCTGTGTCCTGCATCGAGGGCAGCAGCAGGCCTTCCGCGAACGAGTAGACGAGCGCGCCGGGCACGGCGCGGCCCTTGATCGCGCGCTGCGAGTCGTCGGCCACGGCGAACAGCTCCTCGGTGAGCCAGGTGAGGTTGACGAAGTTCGCGACGTCCGCCTCCGCGATGGTGCGGCGGTGCGTGCGGAAGCGGAAGCCGACTTTCAGGTCCTCGTAGGCAAAGCCGCGGCCGATGGGGTGGACGTTGTGGCTCATCTCAGAAGATGGTGTAGGCGCCGTCGATGACGAAGCTGTCGCCCGTATGGTAGCCGCTCGCATCGCTCATCAGGTACACGGCGATGCCCGCGAAGTCTTGCTTCGTGCCCCAGCGCCGCATGGGGATGCGCGGCAGCACCGCGGCGGCGAACTTCTCGTCGCCGATGGCGCGCGCGGTCATGTCGGATTCGATCCAGCCCGGCAGGATGGAGTTCGCCGTCACCTGGTAGCGCGCCATTTCCACCGCGAGCGCGCGGATCATGGTGAGCATCGCGCCCTTGGTGGCCGCATAGGAAGACGCGCGCGCCGCGCCGTGGATCGCCGCGCTGCTCGCCATGCCGACCAGGCGCCCGCCGGGGCTGCCCGCCTTGGCGCGCTCGGTCATGTGGCGCGCCGCTGCGCGCAGCGTGTAGAAGGCGCCGTCGAGGTTGACGGCAAGCACCCGCCTCCATTCCTTGGTAGGCAGCTCGGCGAGCGGCGCGCGCGCCTGGCTCACGCCCGCGTTGGCGAAGCAGCCGTCCACGCGCCCCATCGTCTTCAATGCCGCGGCAAAGCTTTCCTCGACCTGCGCCTCGTCGGCGACGTCGCAGCGCTGCGCGAGCACGCGCCGGCCGTGGGCCTTGAGCTTGCTCTCCGCGGCCGCGTTCTTCTCGGCGTTCGAGCCCCAGATGACGAGGTCGGCCCCCGCCTGCGCGAGGCCCTCGGCCATGCCCAAGCCGATGCCGCCATTGCCGCCCGTGACCAGCGCGACCCTGCCGGTGAGGTCGAATGCCTTCAACGGCGCCCGTCCTTCTCTCGCCGCCTGCGCACCGGCTACTTGTTCTTCTCGAAATGCGTCCGCGCGCGGTTGAAGGCCTCCTGCATGGCCTTCACCGCCTGGTCGCTGCCCTTGATCATGTCCTCCCAGGCGCTCGCCGAGGCGCCCTGCAGGAGCTTCAGCTGGTACATCGCCTCATCACGGCGGCTGTGCAGCATGTTGAGCTGCTTCTCGTATTCGGCTTTCATCGAGGCCTGCGCCTCCTTGGTCTTTGCCTCCCACTTGGCCGCCTCGGCATTCCACTGGTCGAGCTGCTGCTTCATCTTCTGCACGTAGGCATCGCGGTTCATCGTCATCGCTCCTTTTTGCGCAACCCAATCACGACATCAGCACCAGCGCCAACGCGATCGCCGCCGGCGCCGCCTGCACCCAGAGGATCCGTTTGCTGACGCTCCAGGCGCCGTACACCCCGGCGGCGATCACGCAGCCGAGGAAGAACGCCTTGAACTGGAACCCGGCGCTCCCCAGCCACAGGCCCCAAAGGAGCCCCGCCGCGAGAAAACCGTTGTAGAGGCCCTGGTTCGCCGCGAGCACGCGGGTCGTCTCCGCCTTCTCCGGCGTGTTGCGGAAGGTCTTCAGGCCGAGCGGTTTCGTCCAAAGGAACATCTCCAGGACGAGGAAGTAGACGTGCAGCAGGGCGACGAGGCCGACCGCGATGTTCGCCAGGACTTGCATGGGCCAAGTGTACGCGATGCCCCCGCTGCAGAGCCGCCCGCGTTCGCGGCCATGCGCTGCGGGCTCGCGGGTCGCGCGCGGCTACTGCGCGGCGGCAACGAGCCGGGCGGCGATGCGGCTGATGCGCAGGCCGTCCATGCGCGTCACCTCGAAGCTCCAGCCGCCCCACTCCGCGCGATCGCCGCGCGAGGGGACTCGCCCGAGCAGCGCGAGCACCATGCCGGCCGCGGTGTGGTACTCGCCTTCGGGCAGCTCGGCGATGCCGAGCCGCTCCTGCAGGTCCACGAGCGCGAGCGCACCGTCAATGGACACCGCGCCGTCCGGCAGCGCCCGGAAGTCGGGCTCCTCGCCGGCGCGCTCGGGGAGATCCCCTACGATCGCCTCCAGCAGGTCGGTGCGCGTCACGAGGCCCTGGAACGCGCCGTACTCGTCCACCAGGATCGCGGAAGCCGCGGGCGTGCGCCGGAAATGCTCCAGCGCCTCGAGCACGTTCGCCTGCGCCGGGATCACCAGCGGCTCGTGCACCGCGCGCACGATGTCGAAGGCGTCGTCCAGGCGCAGTGCGAGCAGGTCCTCCTTGCGCGCAAGCCCGAGCAGCTCGTCGAGCGACCCGCGCCCCACCGGGAACTCGCGGTAGCTGCTGCGGCGCGCCTTCTTCACGATCGCCTCGGGCGCGGCGAGCGCATCGAGCCATTCGACCTGCGTGCGCGGCGTCATGATGGAGGCCACCGGCCGGCGCGAATAGTCCAGCACGCCGCGCATCATGCGCCGCTCGGCCGGCTCGAAGGCGCTCGGCGCGGGCGGCTCCTCGGCCGGCAGGCCGCCGGCGTAGGCGGGCGCCGGCACGCCGCCCAGCAGCCGCAGCACGGCGTGCGCGATGCGCTGCCGCGGCGGCAGCGCGGCGGCGAACTTGCGGCGCTTCGCGAGCGCCACCTGATTGAGCGTCTCGACCAGCAGCGAGAACGCGATCGCCGCATACAGGTAGCCCTTGTGCACGTGCACGCCGAAGCCGTCTATCACCAGCACCAGGCCCACCATCAGGAGAAAGCCGAGGAACAGGATCACCAGCGACGGCCGGCCGCTGATGAACGCGGTGAGCGGCTTGCTCGCGAACAGCATCACGCCGACCGCGATCACCACGGCCGCCATCATCACCGGCAGCCGGTCCACAAGGCCCACCGCCGTGATCACCGAGTCGAGCGAGAACACCGCGTCGAGCGCGACGATCTGCGCCACCACCGGCCAGAAGCCCGCATACGCCGCCTTGGTGCCCGGGAGCGCCTGGTGCACTTCCAGCCGGTCGTGGATCTCGGTGGTCGCCTTGACGAGCAGGAACAGCCCGCCGCCGATCAGGATCAGGTCGCGCCAGGAGAACGCGGCGCCAAAGGCAACGAGCGCCGGCGCGGTGAGCGACATCGCCCAGCTGATGCTGGCGAGCAGCGCGAGGCGCATGCCGAGCGCAAGCGCGAGGCCGATGACGCGGCCGCGGTCGCGCTGACCCGGCGGCAGGCGGTCCGCCAGGATGGCGATGAAGATCAGGTTGTCGATGCCGAGGACGATCTCGAGCGCGATGAGCGTGGCGAGACCGGCCCACACCGTGGGATCAGCGACCCATTCCATGGCGACCTCAGTAGGACTTCGGCAAGCCGAGCACGCGCTCGGCGATGAAGCACAGGATCATCTGCGGCGACACCGGCGCGATGCGCCCGACGAGCGACTCGCGCAGGTACCTCTCCACGTGGTACTCCTTCGCGTAGCCGAAACCGCCGTGCGTCATCACCGCCTGCTGGCAGGCGTCGAAGCAGGCTTCGGCAGCCAGGTACTTCGACGCGTTCGCCTCCGCGCCGCAGGGCTTGCCCCGGTCGTAGAGCCACGCGGCCTTGAACACCATCAGGTTCGCCGCCTCGAGCGCCATCCAGTTTGCCGCGAGCGGATGCTGGATGCCCTGGTTCTTGCCGATCGGCCGGTCGAAGACGATGCGCTCGTTGGCGTACTTCGCCGCGCGGCTCACCGCGCAGCGCCCCAGCCCCACGCATTCGGCGGCGATGAGGATGCGCTCGGGGTTCATGCCGTGCAGGATGTACTCGAAGCCCTTGCCTTCCTCGCCGATGCGGTCGGCCTCCGGCACCGGCAGGCCGTCGAAGAACACCTGGTTGGAGTCCACCGCCTTCCTGCCCATCTTCTCGATCTCGCGCACCTCGATGTACTTGCGATCGAAGTCGGTATAGAAGAGCGAGAGCCCCAGCGTGGACTTGCGCGCCTCCTCGAGCGGCGTGGTGCGCGCCAGCAGCAGGATCTTCTCCGCGACCTGGGCGGTCGAGATCCACACCTTCTGGCCGGAGATGAGGTACTTGCCGCCCTTCTTCTCGGCCTTGGTCTTGATGCGCGTGGTGTTCAAGCCGGTGTTCGGCTCGGTGACCGCGAAGCAGGCGCGCTCCTTGCCGGCGATGAGGCCGGGCAGCATGCGCTTCTTCTGCTCGGGCGTGCCGAACACCACCACCGGGTTCAGGCCGAAGATGTTCATATGCACGGCCGAGGCGCCGGAGAAGCCCGCGCCCGACTCGGCGATCGTCTGCATCATCATTGCGGCCTCGGTGATGCCGAGGCCCGAGCCGCCGTATTCCTCCGGCATGGCGACGCCCAGCCAGCCGTCCTTGGCGAGCGCCTGGTGCAGTTCCTTCGGGAAGCCGCCCTCCTTGTCCTTCTTCAGCCAGTAGTCGTCGCCGAAGCGCGCGCAGATCCTGGCGATCGCGTCGCGGATGGCTTCCTGCTCGGGGGTGAAGGCGAAGTCCATGCGTCCTTCCTCAGGGCTTGCGCCGCGCGGGGTTCTCTTCGTAGGGCGGCGCGTAGATCACCATCACCTTCGCGTGCTCGCTCGTGGCGAGGAAGATGTGCGGCGTGTCCGCGGGGAAGAAGCAGGCCTCGCCCTTCGCCATCTCGAACTTCTCGCCGCCCACCTCGACGTGCGCGCTGCCCTCCAGCAGGTAGCACACCTGCTCGATGCCCGGATGCAGGTGCGGCAGCGCGCCCTTGCCGCGCTCGACTTCGCCGATCAGCATCTCCAGCTGCTTCGCACCGACGGTCTCCCTGCCGATCATGCGGTAGTTCTTCGTGCCGACGTGATTGGCGGGCGAATACGGCGTGACGTCCGCCTGGCGGACGAGGTAGCGCGATTTCATGCGTGCTCCATTCGGCTTCACGGGATGACGCGCCGCGACCGGAACTCGTTGAAGATGCGGCGCATCATCTCTTCGCTGTCCAGCATCTCGGTGAAGCCGTGGCGGTTGGCCTTCACCGTGCTGATGGCATTGTCCCAGTTCCGCGAGAAGACCGTGTCGGCATAGCTCCACGGTGCGAGGCGAAAGAGGTCGGTGGCAACGAGGTTGTGGCGCTTCTGCAGGTCGGCCCACAGCCCCGCCTTGTCCGCCATGACCTCGACAAGGCGCATCTTCTTCACGGGGCCGGCCCGCATGCCGAACATGTCGGCGATGCGCGGCCACATGAAATTCCAGCGGAACGCGTCACCGTTGCCGATATTGAAGGCCTGGTTGGCGGCGCGCGGCTCGGTCGAGGCCCACAGCATCGCGCGGTTGAGCAGGCCGACGTCGGTGGTGAAGGTGAGCGCGTCGTAGGTGCCCTGGTCGCCCGGGAAGTAGAGCGGCTCGCCCAGCGCCTTCATGATCGTGGCGTAGGCCGCGATCACGGTCATCAGGTTGATGCGCGCGCCGTTGGCGTAGCCGCACACCGCGCCCGGGCGCGAGGTGGACCAGCTCCAGGACTGGCCGCGCTGGCACTCGAGCACGTGCGCGTGCTGCGCCTCGTAGAAATAGGCCGGCACGCAGGGCGGATCGTCCTCGCGCGCCGGGGTGCGATAGGGGCCGAGGTGGTAGCCGTACCACTTCACCCCCTCCAGCACGTGGACGTGCTGCAGGTTGCGGATGCGCGGCAGCGCCGCGTCCATGAAATTGACGAGGAGGCGCGTGTTGAGCTCGTTCTCCTCATCCAGCGTGCGGCCGCTCAATAGCGCGGTGTAGAAGACGTGCGTGACGCTCTCGATGCCGGTGAGCTTCGCCCTTGCGTCGGCCGGATCGAGGAGGTCGGCGGCAATGTGCCGCAGCCACGGCCCGAGCTCGGGTGCGCCGCGCGACACGCCGACCACGTCCCACTCGCCGGTCGCATGCAGCCTCTGCGCCATGTTGCTGCCGCACATGCCGCCCACGCCCGCGATCAGCGCCACCTTGCGCGTCATCGCGCCCGCCTCCCCTTGCGCGTCATCGCCGCCGGCTAGCCTTGCGCATCCAGCCAGTTGTAGAGCGCGATGCCGCCGTCCACGACCACCGTCGAGCCGGTCATGTAGGCGCCGTATCTCTCCGAGAGGATCGCCACCGCCATCGGCGCGATGTCCGCCGGCTTGCCGACCCGCCCGAGGGGGATGCGATCCACGAGGCCCGGCGAGCCCTTGAAGCCCGCCCCTGGCACCGCGCCCGGCGCGAGGGCGTTGACGCGGATGCCGTCGGGCCCGAGCGCGCGCGCCAGCTCCTTCATTACCATCGTCTGTCCCGCCTTCGAGGCGGAGTAGTGCGGCAGGTTGCGCGGCGAATCGGCATGCAGCGAGGTGATGAAGAGCATGCGGCCGCGGACCTTGTTCTCGCGCATGTGCCGGCCGAGAGCCTGCGCGATGAGGAAGCCGGCGTTCAGGTTCACTTCCAGCATCGCGCGCCACTCGGCCTCGGTGACGGCAAGCGCGGTCTGCGTCTCGCGGCGCGGCGGGCTCGCGGCGTGCACGAAGATCGAGACCTGGCCCAGCTCGCGGAT
>DASWBP010000064.1:0-9571 GCA_036390555.1 Burkholderiales bacterium
GATCTACCAGCACAACTGCGCGAGCTGCCACGGCGAAAAGCGCCTCGGCGGCATGGGGCCGGCGCTGCTGCCCGAGAACCTCTCGCGCCTGAGAAAGCCCGAGGCCGCGCGCGTCATCCGCGACAGCCGCCCGGGCGTGCAAATGCCCCCGTTCAAGGCGCAGCTGAAGGAAGAGGAGATCGCGGCGCTCGTCGAGCTCATCTACACGCCGCTCTCGCCGATGCCGGCCTGGGGCGAGGCCGAGGTGCGCGCCTCGCGCGTCGTGCATTTCGACGCCGCGGCGCTTCCCGCCAAGCCGCAGTTCGCCGCCGATCCGATGAACCTGTTCCTCGTGGTCGAGGCGGGCGATCACCACGTGACGGTGCTCGACGGCGACCGCCTCGAGCCGATCCACCGCTTCGCCTCGCGCTACGCGCTGCACGGCGGGCCCAAGTTCAGCCCCGACGGGCGCTTCGTCTATTTCGCTTCGCGCGACGGCTGGATCTCGAAGTTCGACCTGTGGAACCTGAAAATGGTGGCCGAGGTGCGCGCCGGCCTCAACACGCGCAACGCCGCGGTCTCCTCGGATGGCAAGTACGTGATGGTGGCGAACTACCTGCCGCACACGCTCACGTTGCTCGACGCCGACCTGCAGCTGGTGAAGATCTACGACGTGCGCGACAAGGAAGGCAAGCGCAGCTCGCGCGTCTCGGCGGTGTACGACGCCGGCCCGCGCCGCAGCTTCGTCGCTGCGCTGAAGGACGTGCCCGAGGTCTGGGAGATCTCCTACAACCCGAAGGCCGAGGACATCGCCACCGGCGTGATCCACGATTTCCGCTACCGCGAGGGGGCGTTCATCCCGGGCTTCCTCAATCCGCGCCGCAGCTTCCTCGCCGACGTGCTCGACGACTTCTTCTTCACCCCGGACTTCAGCGAGCTGATGGGCACCTCGCGCGAGGGCAAGCAGGCGCAGGTGGTGCACCTCGACGTGCGCCGCGCCATCGCCTCGGTGGATCTCCCCGGCATGCCGCACCTGGGCTCGGGCATCAGCTGGGAGCGCCAGGGCCGGCGCGTGATGGCGACGCCCAACCTGCGCGAGGGCCTGGTGAGCGTGATCGACGTCGGCAACTGGAAGCCGGTGGCGCAGGTGAAGACGCTCGGCGCGGGCTTTTTCCTGCGCAGCCACGAAAACGTGCGCACCGTCTGGGTGGACTCGATGATCGGGCCCAACGGCAAGGACACCCTGCAGGTCATCGACAAGGAGACGCTGGAGGTGGTGGCGAGCCTCGCGCCGGTGCCGGGCAAGACCCTCGCGCATATCGAGTTCGACCGCTACGGCAAGTACGCGCTCGCCAGCCTGTGGGAGGATGACGGCGCGCTCATCGTGTTCGACGCGAGGACGCTCAAGGAAATCAAGCGCATCCCGATGAGGAAGCCGGTGGGCAAGTACAACGTCTACAACAAGGTGACGCGCTCGGAGGGCACCAGCCGGTGAGCCGCAAGCCCCTGCAGATCAAGACGCAGGCGTTCCTCGCCAATCTGCCGATGTTCAGCGAGATGAGCCTCGCGGAGCTCGACCGCATCGCCGCGGCGACGCTGCCGGTGCACGTCTCCAAGGGCGAGTCGGTGTTCAACACCGGCGACCCCTGCAGCGGCTTTCACATCGTGGTCTACGGCCAGGTGAAGCTCGGCTTCACCTCGCCGCAGGGCATCGAGAAGGTGGTCGAGATCGTCAGTCCCGGCCAGAGCTTCGGCGAGGCGCTGATGTTCCTCGACAAGCCCTACATCGTCTTCGCCCAGGCGCTGTCGGACGCGATGCTGCTGCACGTCGCCAAGCACGCGGTGCTGGAAGAGCTGGCGCGCGACCCGCAGTTTGCGCGGCGCATGATCTCGGGCCTCGCGCGCCGCCTGCACGGCCTGGTGCGCGACGTCGAGGCCTACACGCTGCGCTCCGGGCAGGAGCGCGTCATCGGCTACCTGCTTGCCGATGTCGCCGACTCGACCGGCAACGGCAAGCCGGTGGAAGTGCACCTCACGCCCGGCAAGAGCGTCATCGCCTCTCGCCTCAACATGACCCCCGAGCATTTCTCGCGCATCCTGCACGACCTCGCCGAAGGCGGCCTCATCGAGATGAACGGCCGCAGCGTGCGCATCCCCGACCTCGAGCGCCTGCGCCGCGGCGCCTGAGCGCGGCGCCGCCTGGCGGGCGAGCAATTTGTCACGCCGCGTCGCGCCGGCCCCGCCGCACGCCCCGGTACTTTTGTCCTCCGTCAACGAAACGCCACGCCGGCGTTTGTGCGCGCGGGACGATCTGCTACGTCTTGGCGCCTGGGCGCGCGCGCCCGCCACGGGAAGGACAGGAGATCAATCATGAATCTAGCCGGGACAATGCAGAACGTTGTGAGCAATGTGGTGCCCTTCAGCACGACGCAGCGCCTGCCCTTCACGTTGCGCATCGCGCAGAGCGAGTCCGACCTGGAGCGGGCCGTGCACATCCGCCATTCCGCCTACGCGCGCCACGTGCCGGCGCTCGCCGAGCTGCTGCGCGCACCCGAGGCGGGCGATCGCGACGAGGACGCGACGGTGCTCCTTGCCGAATCGAAACTGGACGGCGAGCCCCTCGGCACCATGCGCATCCAGACCAACCGCGCCAAGCCGCTCGCCATCGAGAGGTCGGTCGCGCTGCCCGCCTGGCTGCGCAATCGGAGCCTGGCGGAGGCGACGCGCCTGGGCATCGCCACCGGGCACGTCGGCCGCGTGGTGAAAGTGATGCTGTTCAAGGCCTTCTACCTCTACTGCAAGCGCGTGGGCATCGACTGGATGGTGATCGGCGCGCGCTCGCCGCTCGACCGGCAGTACGAGGCGCTGCTCTTCCAGGAGGTGTTCCCGGGCCGCGGCTTCGTGCCGCTCGCGCACGCGGGCAACATCCCGCACCGCATCCTCGGCTTCGAGATGGCCACCGCGGACGCGCGCTGGCGCGCAGCGCAGCACCCGTTGTACGGCCTGTTCTGCCGCACGCACCATCCCGACATCAGCGTGCGCGGCGCCGAACCGCGGACGCATGTCGCGCCGCAGCCGGCGAGCCGGCCGTTGCGCGCAGTCGCCGAGGCCTGAGCCCGGCCCGCCGATGGCCTTTCACCTGCCGCGCCGATTCACGCTCGACGGCCTGATCTACGCGTTCGCCGCGTACGGCCTGCCGGTCGCCATCGGGGTGCTGACCTGGGTGGCGCTCGCGGCCTGGGAGCCGCAGTACCGCGCGGCGGGCGCGGTGCCGCTCGAGCTGCGCGTGCTCGAGGATTCGGGCGGCGCGCTCGATCCGCCGCGCGCGGCCGCACGCCTCGCGCGCATCGCCCCGGTGCCGCACTACGACACGCGCCTTGCCGAGACGCCATTCTGGTTCGCCTTCGCCGTGCGGCCGGACGCCGGTGCGCGCGAGGTGGAGCTGCCCTCGCGCCACGCAATGGAGATCGCCTGCTGGGAAGGCGCCCCGCTAACGCCGCTCGGGCATGCCTCGCGCAGCGCCGCCGCCGGCGTCCTGCCCGGCGATCTGCGCGCGGTGAAAGCGGGCTTCGCGCTGCGCCTGCCGCCCGGCGCGGAGCCGGTCGCCGTGCTGTGCCGCGCGACCCACGTCGGGCCGGCGCGCATCGCGGCGCTGCAATGGACCCCGGACGCCCTCAACGACTCCGTGCAGGAGTTCAACCGCGGCGCGGGGCTGCTCGAGGGGGGGCTGGTGGTGCTGGCGCTCTTCGTGCTCGTCACGGGCCTGATCAACCGCGACTCGATGTACGTGCTGTTCGCGGCCTGGCTGGTGGCGAGCCTGAGGATGGGCGCGATCTCCGCCGGCTGGGACACGCAATGGCTGGATCGCGCCGTGCCGGCGGACTGGATCCTGCCTGCGCGCCAGCTGACGATCGCCGCCTACTACCTGCTCACCTACGCGCTCTTCCGCCGGCTGTTCCGCGACGACCTTCGCCAGCTGGGACATGCCGCGGCGCTGCGCGTCGCGCAGCTTTCCTGCGTCGCCATCTTCGCGGCCGCGCTGCTGCTGCCGTTCCAGCGCTTCCTGCCCGTACTCTGGGTGACCGCGGCCATCGGCATCGCGGTGCTGGCGTTCCTCCTGGCGCGCATCCTCGCGGTGACGCGCTCCAAGGTGGCGATGTGGTACAGCGCATCGCTCGCGTTGGTGCTGTTCGCCGGCTTCTACGAGGTGATCGCCGCCGCGCTCGGCGCGAAGCTGCTGATCGGCGCGGTCAACCACGTCAACGCGGCGCTCGCCTCCAGCCTGCTCGTCGCGCTCGCCATCGCGCAGCAGATGCGCGAGGAGCACCGCCAGCGAGTGCGCGCGCAGGGCGAGCTTTCCTACCTCGCGAACCACGACGCGCTCACCGGCGTGCTCAACCGCAGGGGTCTGGAGAACCGCATCGGCGCCGAGGTGGCCCGCCTGCCAGCGGGCCGGTCGCTCGCGCTCGCCTACCTCGACCTCGACCGCTTCAAGCTGATCAACGACCTCTTCGGCCATGTCGCGGGCGACGACGTGCTGCGCCAGGTATGCCGGCGCACCGAGGCGCTGATCGGCGGCACGAGCGCGATGGGACGCATCGGCGGCGACGAGTTCGTGCTGGTGTTCCCGGGCGCCACGGTGCGCGCGGCGGCCGAAGCCTGCCGCGGCGTGGTGGATGCGATCGGCAACCGCGCCTACCAGACGGGCGACAAGGCCTTCCAGGTGAAGGGCTCGATCGGCCTCGTGGAGGTGCCCGCCGGCACCACGGTAAGCGACGCCATCTCGATGGCCGACCAGGCCTGCCGCGCGGCGAAGGGCGGGCGCCACGAGGGACTGGTGGTCTTGGAGCGCAATGCGGCTGCGTTCAAGGAACGCGAGCAGGAGCTGCGCCTGGTGAAGCGCCTGGGCGAGACCACCGCGCCGGAGGGACTGTTCCTCGCCATGCAGCCGATCATGTCGCTGCGCACGCCGCGCGCGGCGCTCGACTTCGAGGTGCTGGTGCGCATGCGCGAAGCCGACGGCAGCGTGGTGCCCGGCGGCAGGATCATCGAAGCCGCGGAGAACAACGGCCGCGTGGCGGTCATCGACCGCTGGGTGCTCGAGCACGTCCTCGACTGGCTGGAGGCGCAGCAGCCGGCGCTCGCGCGCACGCGCTTCGTGTGCATGAACCTGAGCGGCGGCTCGCTCAACGACGAGCGTTTCGTGCGCGAGGCCTTCGCGCTGCTCGCCGAGCGCACGCGCGCCGCGCGCATGCTGTGCGTGGAAATCACGGAGAGCGTGGCGCTGCACGACCTCGGCAACACGCGGCGCTTCATCGACCGCCTGCGCGGCTTTGGCGCGCGCGTGGCGCTGGACGACTTCGGCGCCGGCTACACCTCGTTCTCCTACCTTAAGGAGCTGCCCGCCGACGCGCTCAAGATCGACGGCCATTTCGTGCGCGGCCTGCCCGCGCACCCGGCGAACCTCGCCATCATCGAGGCGATCGGCGAGCTGGCGCGCAACCTCGGCATGCAGACCATCGCCGAGTGGGCGGAGGACGCGGAGACGCTGGAGGCGCTGCTCGACGCGGGCATCGACTACGTGCAGGGCTACGCCGTCGCCAAGCCGCTCGCCCCCGAGCAGATCCTCGAAGCGCAGTCGGCCGCCGCCTTCATCGAGGACCCGGCGGTCGCGCGCTTCGTCGGCGAGCGCCTGCGTCCGCCGCATGAGCGCCGCGCACGCGGCGGCGACTCGATCTAGCGCCGATCCGTTCGCGCGCTCGCGCCCGGATTCGTCGCCAGCACGGTGCGGCGACGACTTGGGCGCGTCGAATTCGGCACGGAGCCCGGCAGCGGCGCAAGGGGTCCCCATCGCGACGCGCCGAGCCGGGTCGGGTGCGGAGGGAAGCAGGCCGAGGACTGTCTGAGCCCGTCAATGCAGGAAGGGCGAGTTCCGCAGGCCCCCGACGCACCGTGCACTGAGGCGAGGGGCCTTCGCGGCGCTGGGGAAGGCGCCGCTGCCGGGCTCCGCGTAACGCTCGGTGAGTCGGCGAACAGGTGAGCCGGCAGCTGTAGTTTTTGATCCGCATCAAGAAACGGGCGCGCCGGCGCCGGCGGGCGAGCACGCCGCGCCTACAATCGCCGGCGTGGAACTGGTGTGTCCCGCGGGCGGCCTGCCCGCGCTGAAAGCCGCGGTGGACAACGGCGCCGACTGGGTCTATCTCGGCCTGCGCGACGACACCAACGCGCGCAACTTCCCCGGCCTCAACTTCGATGGCGCGGCGCTCGCCGAAGGCCTCGCCTATGCGCACCGGCACGGGCGCAAGGTGGCGATGGCGATCAACACCTACCCGCAGGCGGCGAACTGGCCGCGCTGGACCGCGGCCGTGGACCGCGCAGCGCGCTTGGGCGCGGACGCCATCATCGTTGCCGATGCAGGGCTGCTCCAATACGCGAGCCGTGCGCACCCGCGCCTGGAGCGCCATCTCTCGGTGCAGGGCTCGGCCACCAGCTACGAGGCGATCAATTTCTTCCACGAGCGCTTCGGCGTGAAGCGCGCGGTGCTGCCGCGCGTGCTGTCGCTCGCGCAGGTGGAGCTCGTCGCGCGCCGCACGCCGGTGGAGATCGAGGTGTTCGGCTTCGGCGGCCTGTGCGTGATGGTGGAGGGGCGCTGCGCGCTCTCGGCCTACGCCTGCGGCGAGGCACCCAATACTTCGGGCGCCTGCTCGCCCGCACACGCGGTGCGCTGGAAGGAGATGGCCACGGGGCTCGAATCGCGCCTGAACGGCATCTTGATCGACCGCTATGCCAAGGGCGAGCGGGCCGCCTATCCCACCGTGTGCAAGGGCCGCTACGCGGCGGGGAACGACACCTACTATGCCTTCGAGGAACCCGCGAGCCTCAACACCCTCGACTTCATCCCGGACTTCGGCCGCGCGGGCGTGAAGGCCGTGAAGATCGAAGGGCGCCAGAGGAGCCCGGCCTACGTGGCGCAGGTGACGCGCGTCTGGCGCGAGGCGCTGGATGCCTGGCAGGCGGGCCGCTTCGAGCCGCGCGCCGCCTGGAGCGCCGCGCTCGCGCGCCACGCCGAGGGCAGCCAGACCACCCTCGGCGCCTTCTCGCGCCCCTGGAAATGAGTCCCCGGCAAGCGAAGGCCGCCGCGCCATGAAGCTTTCCCTCGGTCCCCTGCTCTACTACTGGCCGCGCGCCACCGTGGTCGCCTTCTACGAGGAAATGGCGCACGCGCCGGTGGACGCGGTGTACCTCGGCGATGTGGTGTGCTCGCGCCGCCACGAGGTCGCGTTCGAGGACTGGCTTGCGATCGGCGATCAATTGTCCGCGGCGGGCAAGGAAGTGATTCTCTCGGCGCAGGCGCTCACCGAGTCCGAGGGTGACCTGAAGCTCGTGCGCCGCGCGGTGGCCAATGGGCGCTTCCGCGTGGAAGCGAACGACTGGGGCGCCGCGCGCCTGCTCGCAGGGACGCAAGGCTGGGTCGCCGGGCCCCACCTCAATGTCTACAACCCGCCGACGCTCGCGCTCGCCGCCGAGATGGGCGCCACGCGCTGGGTCGCGCCGATGGAGACCACGCGCGAGATCGCGGCCGGCATGCTTGCCGCGCGACCCACGGGCCTCGAAGCGGAGCTCTTCGGTTTCGGGCGCATGCCGCTCGCGTTCTCCGCGCGCTGCTTCACCGCGCGCCGCTTCAACCGTCAGAAGGAGGACTGCGGCTACGCCTGCCTGGAATTCGCCGACGGCATGGTGCTCGAGACACGCGAGGGCAAGCCCTTCCTCGCCGTGAACGGCGTGCAGACGCTCTCCGCGGGCGTCTACAGCCTTGCCGAGGAGATCGGCGAACTGCGCGAGGCGGGGGTCAACCTGCTGCGGGTCAGCCCGCAATCGGCCGATACCGTGGAGGTGCTGCGCGTGCTGCGGGCCACCTGCGACGGCGCGCTTTCCGGTTTCGATGCGCGCAAGGCGCTCGCCGGGCTCGCGCGCGGCAAGCCCTGGAACGGCTTCTGGCACGGCCAGGCCGGCGTGGCCGCGTGATCCCGCTGCCGCCCGGACGCCTGCGCGACGCGCTCGCTCCGCTGCGCGGCAAGGTGCTGCGTCTGGAGATCGCTGGCCTGGGCTTCGGGCCGCAGTTCACCCTGGACGCGATCGGCTTGCGCCCCTCCTTCGCGCGCGCCGACGTAACGGTGCGCGCAAGCTTCGCCGACTACGTCGCGCTGGTGCGCCGGCGCGAAGACCCGGACACCCTCTTCTTCACGCGGCGCCTGGTCCTCGAGGGCGACACCGAGCTCGGCCTCGCCGTCAAGAACGCGATCGACGCGATCGCCTGGTCCTAGCGCCAGTAGCCGACCAGCAGCCCGAAGAACACGGCGAGCACGGCCGCCGTCTGCCAGCCTACGCGCTTGAACATCAGCAAGTGGCTCGCGTGCTGGTCCGCCTCGCCGCCGTGCGCCATCGACACGACGCCGTTCAGCAGCGCGAGGGCCGCCATTGCCAGTCCCGCGATTGCAAATCCCGCCAGCGGTTCCATCGTTCGCCTCCTTCAGAGTGCGTGTTGCTGCGTAAACGTCGCCTTGAGCGGCTTGGCCGCGCCGGGCCGCAGGATCGTCATGCGAATCGTGTAGCGGCCGCTCCAGCCGAAATGGAACACCTCGCTGTAGTCCGGGTAACCCGCGGTGACCATCGATTGAAGCATCTTGCTCTGCTGCTTGCCCTTGGGATCCGTCACCTCGACCAGCACGCTGGCGTCCCCGATGCGCGTCCCGGTACGCGCATCAGCCAAGGTGACGACCAGGTGCTCCATGCCGCTTCCGTGGCCGGCCTTGTGCGTGCCGTGCTGCGCGTCCGCATGCTCCGCCTGCAACGCCGTGACGAGGCCAAAGCGGATCGTCACGTCGGCCACCGTCTTCGCCTGCTGCGCCGTTGCCGGCGCGCTGACAAGCGCAGCAGCGAGGACATAGGCCAGTCCAGCAATGCCGGAAAGTCTCATGGCCTGCCTCCTTTGGTGCCAATTACCATGCGCGCTTCCGGGGCTTGCGTATTGATCCCCATCAAGCCGCCTTCGCTCAGACAGCCCGGTCTGCCATCCACAAGGCCCTGAGCACGCGATTGCTGCAGCGCAGCCGCCGCCTGCGTGGGCGCTCTGCCCGCCTGAAACCCTTGCGGCGCGCCGAAACCATCACACGTGCGAGGTCCGGCGAGCCTGGCCGGGGGCCAATGGCAGAATGCGCGCGGACCACCCCGACCCTTCATGCCGATGGCCAAGCCGCCGAAGCCACCAGCCGCGCCTGCGCGCCCACCCGGAGCGCGCCGCGCGGCCGAGCGCGCGCTGCTCGCGCTCGTGGTCGCCTCGGCGATCGGCGTAGGCGTCGTCGGATTCCTGGCCTGGCAGCAGTCCTCGCGCACGGCGCGGCCCGGGATCGAGACGACAGCCGTCGTGCTCCCGCCCGCCGCGTACGTGGGGCACGCCGCCTGCGTCGCCTGCCACGCCCCGCAGGCCGAGGCCTGGCGCGGCTCGCAGCATGCGCAGGCCATGCAGCCCGCCACACCCGCCACGGTGCTCGGACATTTTGACGGCACGCGCGTCACGTACAGCGGCGTCACG
>DASWBP010000065.1:0-5160 GCA_036390555.1 Burkholderiales bacterium
GGAATCCTCGAGATAGTGCGCGAGCTCGAGGCTGCGGTTCATGGGATTCACCGGGACCACGACCGCGTTCGCCCGCAGGATGGCGTAGTAGCCGATCACGAACTGCGGGCTGTTCTGCGTGTAGAGCAGCACGCGGTCGCCGCGGCGCACGCCGCAGGCGCGCTGCAGGAACCCCGCGAGGGCGTCCGCCGCGCGCGCAAGCTCGGCGTAGGCGATGTCGGTGCCGTAGTAGTGCAGCGCGCTCTTCGCCGGGTAGCGGCGCGCGCTCACCTCGAGGTTGTAGTGCAGGCTGGTGCGCGGCACCGAGAGCGACTTCGGCACCCCGGGAGGCCAGTGCGGGTGATGGCGGGTGAAGGCAGCCAACTTCAGCGCCTCGCTAGGCCTGGTAGCGCTTGACCGCTTTTTCGTCCCAGCGCATGCCGATGCCGGGACGCTCGGGAATCAGCACGTGGCCGTCCTTCAGGCGCGCGGGCTCTTCGAGCACCGGGTCGGCCCAATCCACGTACTCGAGCCAGTGGCAGGTGGGCGTCACCGCCAGCAGGTGGCAGCTTGCCTCCGGAAAGAGGTGGCTCGACATCTCCAGGCCTGCGCCCTGCGCGAGCGCCGCCGCGCGCATCCAGCCGGTGACGCCGCCGATCCTCTGCGCATCCGGCATCACGTAGTCGCACGCGCCCGCCGCGAGCGCCTGCGCCATCTGCTCGGGGCCCATGAAGTTCTCGCCGATCTGGATCGGCGTCGCAATCTCGCGCGTGATGCGCGCGTTGCCCGCGAAATCGTCGGCGCGTACCGGCTCCTCGATCCAGTGCACGCCGCCCTCCGCGTCGATCATGCGGCCGCGCTCGAGCGCCTGCGCCACCGTCAGCCCCTGGTTGAAGTCCACCATCAGGGTGACGCCGGGGCCGATCGCCTTCTTCACCGCGCGCAGCGCCGCGAGGTCCTCCGCCGCCTCGGCGCGGCCGAGCCTGAGCTTGACGGCGCCGAAACCCTCGGCGACGAGCTCCTCCGCCTCCTTGGCGAGGGATTTCACCGGCATGATGCCGAGGCCCTTGGAGTTGTAGGCGCGCACCGGGCGCGGCGCGCCGCCCAGCAGCCGCACGAGGGGCTGGCCGAACGACTGCCCGAGCGCGTCCCAGGCCGCCATGTCGATGCCCGACATGGCGAAGAGCACGATGTTGTGCACGCCGAGCAGCGTGTGGCGCTTGCGCAGCTTGGCCTCGATGTCGAAGGGCAGGAGCGCGTCCCCCTTCAGCATGTCGCCCATCAGCTCGACAAGCGCCGCGAGCGGCCGCAGGTTCTGCTGCATCAGGCCAAAGAGATAGGCGCGTCCGACGATGCCGGCATCGGTCTGCAGGTCGATGAGCAGCAGCGGCGCCGTGGTGATCGTGCCGGTGCTGGTGGCGAGCGGACGCTTCATCGGCACGGCCACCGCGCGCGCGCTCAAGGCCTGGATCTTCGGGGGCGTCTTCATGGGAGGCGCAAATATGCCATGATATTCGGCATGCGGCGCGCGCTGCTTGGCGTCCTCCTCCTGCTCTGCGCCGGCCTTGCCGCGGCGCAGCCCAATCTCGCGCCGGGCTTCACCAGGCTGGCGCCCAACTCCACCATCGCCCTGATGCCGGCGGACGTGGAGCTCTTCGAAATCAGCGCGGGCGGCGTCGGCGAGCCGCGCGCGGACTGGACCGCCGCGGCCGCGAAGAACATCATGGCCGACCTCAGGGCGCGCAGCGCGAAGCTCGGCGCGCGCGCCACCGAAGTCACGGGCGATCACGATGACGTCGTCGAGGGCCTCAACGGCCTGCACGGCGCGGTCGCGCGCGCCATCGTCGTGCACCACTTCGGCGGCCTGAAGCTCCCCACCAAGGACGGCAAGCTCGACTGGACCCTCGGTCCGGACGTCGCCAAGCTGCGCGAGAAGTCCGGCGCCGACTACGCGCTGTTCACCTGGGTGCGCGACAGCTACGCCTCCGCGGAGCGCAAGGCGATGATTGTCGTCGGCGCGCTGTTCGGCGTGGGCATGTCGGGCGGCGTGCAGCAGGCCTACGCCTCGCTCGTCGACCTGCGCACGGGCCAGGTGGTGTGGTTCAACCGCATCGTGCGCGGCACCGGCGACCTGCGCGAGGCCGAGCCGGCGGCCGAGACGCTCACCGCGCTGCTCACCGGCTTTCCGCTGTGATGCGGCGCCGGCGGTCTGCGCGCTGATGCGGCGCCGGCCCTTCCTCCTCGGCTGCGGCTGCCTCGCCTTCGCCGCCGCCGCGGGGCTGCGCGCCGACGAGTACGACTACCCGATGCCGCCGCGCTTCACGCGGCCCGAGGCGGGCAGCGACGAGGGCGGGCTGTGGGCGTTCATGGACCGCGAGGAGCAGCGCTTGAAGCGCAGCAGCTTCCTGATCCGCGACAAGGCGCTGCACGACTACGTGAACGACATCGCCTGCCGCCTCGCCGGCGATCATTGCCCTGAAATGCGCGTCTACCTGGTGCGCACGCCCTATTTCAACGCCTCGATGGCCCCCAACGGCATGATGCAGGTGTGGTCGGGGCTGCTGCTGCGCATGCAGAACGAGGCACAGCTCGCGGCCGTGCTCGGCCATGAGATCGGCCACTACCTGCAGCGCCACAGCGTCGAGCGGCTGCGCGACGCCAAGAGCCGCTCCTCGTTCGCGATGATTGTCGGCATGGCGCTCGGCGTGGCGGGCGGCGGCAGCCTCGGCGCGCTCGCGCAGACGGGCATCCTGATGGGCGGCCTCGCCTACGGCCGCGACCAGGAGCGCGAGGCCGACCGCATCGGCGTCGCGCTCATGGCGAAGACCGGCTACGCGCCCGCCGAAGCCGGGCGCGTGTGGGGCCAGCTGCTCGAGGAATACGAGGGGGCCAAGGCGGCCGGCGAGGACGTGGCCTCGAGCAACATCCTGTTCGCCAGCCACCCGCCGGCGGAGGAGCGCCGCGAGGTCCTCGCCGCGGCGGCCAAGCGCGACTGGCCGGGCGCGGCGCGCACCGGCGCCGACGAATATCGCGCCAGGCTGGCGCAGCACCGCATGGGATTCCTGCACGACGAGGTGCGCCGGCGGCGCTTCGGCGAGTCGCTGGTGCTGTTCGAGCGCATGCTCAAGTCCTCGCCGCGCGACGGCCAGGTGCAGTTCTTCAAGGGCGAGGTCTACCGCCTGCGCGCGCGCGAGGGCGATGCACGGCTCGCCCTGGACGCTTATCGCAACGCCCTCGGCATGGACAACACGCCGCCGGAAGTCCACCGCTCTCTCGGCACCATGCTGCGCCAGGCGGGCGACAGCGCCGAGGCGATGCGCGCCTTCCAGCGCTACCTCGAGCTCAAGCCCGACGCCGAGGACGCGGAGCTCATTCGCAGCTATATCTCTGGGAGCCAATCATGAGACTCAAGCCCTGGCTGGCCGCCGCCGCGCTGTGCGCGCTGGCGGGCTGCGCGCAGATAGTCAAGGTGGAGCCGGGACAGGTGACGGTCAAGGACACGCTCACGCTCAAGGCCGACATCGCGTGGAACCGCTTCGAGCTGCAGTTTCCCCTGAGCGTCGCGCCGGGCGCCTCGGAGGTATGGACGCAGGACGGCATCACCCTCGACGCGCTCGCTTTCTTCGTCGGCGTCGAGCAGGGCAAGACGCTCGGCACCGCCATTGGCGGCAAGAAGCTGCCCGTGTTCCGCAGCACGATGACGCCCGGCGAGATCGTCGAGCTCTACGAGCAGATGGTCACGCAGGACGGCTCGGCGTTCGCGCTGAAACGCGTCGCGCCGGGCCGCTTCGGCGGCCAGCCGGGCTTCCGCTTCGAGCACACCATCACGCGCAAGAGCGACGGCGTGCTGCTGAAGGGCATGGCGCAGGGCGCGGTGGTGAAGGACAAGCTCTACCTCGTCGCCTTCACCGCGCCGGCCATCTACTACTACGACCGGCACCTGCCGCAGGTCGAGCCGCTCCTCGCCTCCGCGCAGATCAAATAGGCCCAAGCGCGCATTGAAGGCACCGGGGGTGCGGGGGCCCGGGTGGCGCCGACGGTTCCCCTGCGCTTACTTGCCCTTGAAGTCGGGTTTGCGCTTTTCCATGAAGGCGCGGCGGCCCTCCTTGTAGTCCTCGCTTTGCGCGCAGCGGCGCATCGCGGCGCGCATCGCGGCGGCGTCCGGCGTGCCCGCGGACTTCACATACTCCTCGAGGATGGTCTTGGTGTTGGCGATGGCGAGCGACGCGTTCTCCAGCAGCGTGGCGATGACCCCGTTAATGAAGGTCTCGAGCGCCCCGTCGGGCAGCACGCGGTGCACAAGGCCCATCGCCGCGGCCTCCTGCGCGCCGTAGCGCCGGCCGAGGAACATGATCTCGCGGGCACGCGCGTGGCCCACGGTCTCGAGCAGGCGCTTGTGCCCCTCGATGTTGTAGGCAAGGCCCAGCTTGGCCGCCGGGATGGCGAACTGCGCGGATTCGCCGCAGTAGCGCAGGTCGCAGGCGAGCGCCACCTCCAGCCCGCCGCCCATGCAGAAGCCGTGGATCATCGCGACCGAGGGCTTGCGCGAGTCCTGGATCGAATGCAGCACGCGGTCGAGCAGGTCGTCGTACTCGCCGACCGCGGCCTCGCCATCGCGAATCGCCTCGAACTGCGAGATGTCGGCGCCGGCGGCGAAGGCCTGCGCGCCTTCGCCGCGGAACGCCACGCAGCGCACCTCGCGGTCGGCGTCGAAGCGCGCCATCGCCTCGGGGATGCCGCGCCACATGGCGTCGTTGATGGCGTTCATCTTCTCCGGCTGGTCGAAGACGATCCAGCCGACCGCCCCGCGCTTCTCGGCCCTGAGGCGCCCCGCGCTCATGTCCAGCGGCCGCTTTCCACCTGGTGGAAGAAGTCCTCGACGATGCGGTTGAAGAGCGCCGCGTCCTCCAGGTTGAGCGCGTGGCCGCTGCGCGGCAGCACGACGAGGCCGGCCTTGGGCAGCACGCGCTTGATCATCAGCCCGGGCTCGAGCGTCGCGTCGTCCTCGTCGCCCGCCACCATGAGGAGCGGCGCCGTGATGCCGGCGATCTCCGCCTTCAGGTCGTAGAGCGAGGGCCGGCGCGCCTGGTAGCCGAGCATGGTGTTCGCCGAGCCGAGCGCCGAGTGCTCGGAGAGCTGCTGGATGTAGCGCGCGAAGCCGCGCGGGTCCTTTGCGCGCAA
>DASWBP010000066.1:0-2332 GCA_036390555.1 Burkholderiales bacterium
GCTGGAGAAGCCGCCCGCCGAGGAGCGCGAGGCCATCGAAGGCTCGATCGCGCGCGCGCTGGAGGTAATGCCGCAGATCCTCGCGGGCGACCTGCAGGGTGCGATGCAGAAGCTGCATAGCGGCGACAAGCCCGTGGCGGCCAAGCCGGAACAGCCCAGGGCCGAGCCGAAGGAGGCGGAGCCGTCCAAGGCCGAGCCGAAGAAGGCCGAACCGAAGAGGGCGGAGCCCGCCAAGCAGGAAGCGAAGAAGGCGGAGGCGAAGGCACCCGAGGCGAAGAAGCCGGAGACGCCGAAGTCCGAAACCGCGAAGCCGCAACCGCCGCAGAAGGAAGAGAAGGCGGGCGGCCTCAAGGGCTTTTTCAAGGGCCTCACCGGCAGCAAGAAATGAGTTTGAAGTGCGGCATCGTCGGGCTGCCGAACGTCGGCAAGTCCACGCTCTTCAATGCGCTCACCAAGGCGGCGATCGCCGCCGAGAACTATCCGTTCTGCACCATCGAGCCCAACGTCGGCATCGTCGAGGTTCCCGACCCGCGCCTCGGCAAGCTGGCCGAGATCGCGCAACCGCAGAAGGTCATTCCGGCGGTGGTCGAGTTCGTGGACATCGCCGGCCTGGTGGCGGGCGCCTCGAAGGGCGAGGGCCTCGGCAACAAGTTCCTCGCCAACATCCGCGAAACCGACGCGATCGCGCACGTGGTGCGCTGCTTCGAGGATCCGAACGTGATCCACGTCGCCAACCGCATCGATCCGGTGTCGGATATCGAGACCATCAACACCGAGCTCGCGCTCGCCGACCTCGAATCGGTCACGAAGCAATTGCAGAAGTACAGCAAGGTGGCGAAGACGGGCGGCGACAAGGAAGCGCAGCGCCTCGTGGCGGTGCTCGAGAAGGCCGAGAAGGCGCTCGATGCGGGGCGCCCGGCACGCTCGGTGGACTGGTCGAAGGAAGAGCTCTTCGTCCTCAAGCCGTTCTTTCTCCTCACCATGAAGCCGACCATGTACGTCGCCAACGTCGCTGAGAACGGCTTCAAGGACAACCCGCTGCTCGCCAAGGTCGAGGCCTATGCGAAGCAGGAGGGCGCGCCGGTGGTCGCCATCTGCGCAGCGCTCGAAGCGCAGATCGCCGACATGAGCGACGAGGACAAGAAGGTGTTCCTTGCCGATGCGGGCCTCGCCGAGCCGGGCCTGAACCGGCTGGCGCGCGCCGCCTACACGTTGCTCGGCTTGCAGACCTACTTCACCGCAGGCGAGAAGGAAGTGCGGGCCTGGACCGTGCCGCAAGGCGCCACCGCGCCGCAGGCGGCGGGCGTGATTCACACCGACTTCGAGCGCGGCTTCATCCGCGCAGAGGTTGCCGCTTACGACGACTTCGTTGCCTGCGGCGGCGAGCAGGGCGCGAAGGAAGCCGGCAAGCTGCGCCTGGAAGGCAAGGACTACGTGGTGCGCGACGGCGACGTCATGCATTTCCGCTTCAACGTCTGAAAGCCGCCAGCATGGACCGCGAGCAGCTCGCACGCGAAGTCGCCCGCCACGAATGGTTCCACGCGATGGACCTTGGCCAAGGTGTCGTGACGCCCGGCCGCATCGACGTGGCAGCGCAGACGCTGCCGCGCCTGAATCTCCCCGCCGACCTGAGTGGCAAGACGGTACTCGACATCGGCGCTTGGGATGGCTTCTTCTCGTTCGAGGCCGAGCGCCGCGGCGCAAAGCGCGTGCTCGCCACGGACTCGCACGCCTGGTATACGTGCAAGCCCGCCTTCGAGCTGGCTCGGCGGGCGCTCGGCTCCAAGGTCGAGGACCACGAGGTCGACGTCATGGATCTCTCGCCGGACAGGATCGGCACCTTCGACGTAGTGCTGTTCCTCGGCGTGCTCTACCACCTGCGCGACCCGATGCTCGCACTGGAGAAAGTCCACAGCGTCTGCGCTGACCACCTGATACTGGAGACCGTGACCGACCTCGTCTGGACGAGCTACCCGGTGATGCGCTTCTACCCGGGGAGCGAGCTCGCGGGCGATGCGAGCAACTGGTTCGGGCCCAATCCGGCGGCGGTCGTGGGCATGCTCAAAGCGGTGGGCTTCAGGCGCGTCGAGATAGTCTCGCGACAGTACCGGCCGCTCCTCTACCGTATCGGACGCGCGATCGTAAAGCGCCAAATGTACAGGCCGTTCTGGCCGGCCATCCAGAACGACCGCATCGCGGTGCATGCCTGGCGCTGAGCCCACGGGTCGCACCGCCTTCGGGATCGCCGGGGTCGCCGACATCCCCGCGCTCGTCGAGCTGCTGGGGATCCTGTTCACGCAGGAAGCCGAGCTGGAACCCGACCCCGAAAAGC